>CAYOXK010000015.1:16724-42032 GCA_964407915.1 uncultured Gammaproteobacteria bacterium | reverse complement strand
TGAAAGAACAGTCCGTCGCCCGCGCTAAAATCCAGA
This sequence comes from uncultured Gammaproteobacteria bacterium, assembly GCA_964407915.1. GTDB lineage: Bacteria > Pseudomonadota > Gammaproteobacteria > Arenicellales > Arenicellaceae > Arenicella. Next base: position 41,996 of record CAYOXK010000015.1, on the reverse strand, counting down.
CCGAAGTGAAATACGATCGGGAAAATCGCTAGTCCCGCCAATAGTGCAACAGCGGTGTCGCTCAGACCGATAATTAAGGCGCTCTGTGGCACATTGATCGAGCGAGGTAGATAACTTCCGTAGGCGATCATCATCGCCATCCCAAGGCCAATTGAGAAAAATGCTTGCCCCAGTGCTTTAACCGTGACGTCAATCGAAATTTTCGTCCAATCGGGAGAGAACATAAACTGCGCCGCTTTGAGTGTGCCCCCTGAGTTCCAGCCCATAATCAAGCTGTACAGGGTCAAACAAAACAGTAGTATAAAAAACGCGGGCATTAACAGTCGTGCAGCGACTTCTAAGCCCTCGTTAACGCCGCGGCCAACTAACCAGATTGACAGCCCCAGAAAGAGTAAAAACCAGGGAGCCAGCTCGCTCGGCGATGCGACTAAGAGATCGAATTCGGCCGCTATCTCTATGGCGGTCAAGCCATTGAATGCGCCGAACAGAAACTTGGGGATATAGGCCATTACCCAAGCGGCTACCACGGCGTAAAAACTTAAAATAAGAAAGGAGCTAATCATGCCAATCCATGCGCCCAAAGCCCAATGTCTAGACACTTGCGAGCGCGTCGACAAGTCTTTCATACTGTTCACTACGCTTGAGGCTTGACCGGCACGGCCAATCAAAAATTCCGCCATTAGCGTCGGAATACCGATAAGGAGCACACACGCCAGATACACAACAATAAATGCACCTCCGCCATTGTTTCCTGCTTCGGCCGAAAAACGCCACAGATTACCTAAGCCGACCGAACTGCCGATCGCGGTAAGTGTAAACGCTAAGCGAGACGACCATTGAGCGGTAGATCCGGATGCGACTGCCATAATATCTCCTTTGTGTAGTGGTTTTATCGGCGTCCCTCCACAACAATGTGCCATTGCCGTAGAGGGTCGGTAGGGTAGGTCTGTGCTTACCCAGTTCCGAGGTTATAAGTAAACGTCCCCAGTTTTAGATGCCGATCCTTTTTTATAAGTGCTCTTATATAACGTGAACGCGATGAGCAGGCAAGCCGCGATCACCCATATCGTGCTCGCCACACTGCGATTTTAGTGTGTCCCCGACTATTTTAAAGATGCTGTCACCGACGCATGACATGGACCGATGCTCTTATGCATGCCCATGTCACGCTTGGCCTCGTTAGCTAACTTTAGCTTTCAACAAACGCTCTTTCGATCACGTATTCGCCCAGTACACCGCGACGCGTTTCGTTAAAGCCCCAGTCGTCTAGAATCTGGGTAAAGTCTTTTAGCATGGATGGACTGCCGCAGATCATAAAGCGGTCGTCGGTGGTGTTAATGGGAGGCAAACCAAATTTAGCTGAGATTTTGCCTTCGACCAACGCGTCGGTTAAGCGGCCCTGCGTGTGAAACGCTTCGCGCGTTACTGACGGGTAATACAGTAATTTATCGCCCACCATGTCGCCAAAAAACTCATTTTCGGGAAGACCCGCAATGGTGTCAGCGTAGGCGAGTTCCGATACTTCACGCACGCCGTGCGTAAGCACTACGTGCTCAAAGCGCTCATACACTTCGGGATCCTTGATCACGCTCATAAATGGCGCAAGACCCGTACCCGTGGCCAGCAAGTAGAGGTTTTTGCCCGGCAAAAGATCATTAACTAACAGTGTGCCCGTCGGTTTGGTGCTGCACAGTAGTTTGTCTCCTGGTTGAATTTTTTGCAAAATTGAGGTGAGCGGGCCGTCTTGTACTTTAATGCTAAAAAACTCCATATGCTCTTCGTAATTCGCGCTGGCAATACTGTATGCCCGCATCAACGGTTTACCGTTAACCATGAGCCCAATCATAATGAATTGACCATTTTCAAAGCGAAACCCTGGGTCGCGTGTCGTGGTGAAGCTAAACAAGGTATCGTTCCAGTGATGCACGCTCAAGACTTCTTCTTCGCGGATATTTGCAGCCATAATTTTGAGTTTTTTGACGAAAGTTGATAGATGAATTTTAAGTTCGGCGCGAAGCGTAGTGTCGAACGCGCGATTTGTAAATAAATTCGGGCAATTATTTCCAGAATAAGTTGCACTATGCACAGCTGTTTCGATTATATAAATTTGGGCTCTCCGGAAAGCTGCCGCGGCAAATCCTACTTAAGCATCAACGCGCCATCACGCCATTGCTTGCCAAGCCATGCCGAGTTCACCCCTAAACACGTATTGTGAGCAAACGCAGGCGCAACTGCACTAATACCCAAATGCGGCTGCTGTTATAATCTTGAGCATATTAGTTAATCCTCCCACGTTGCGGTAAGCGTTGGCATTAATGCAATGAATGAATTCACACATCTCGACGCCCAAGGCCAAGCCCACATGGTGGATGTTTCGGGTAAGGTCGATACGCGGCGTACGGCGCGAGCCGAAGCGTTTGTGGTGCTCAATGCCGATGTGCTTGAGCGCATTACGCACAACGCGATTGGTAAAGGCGATCTACTGGCCACGGCGCGTATTGCGGGCATTCAAGGCGCTAAACGCTGCTCCGAGTTGATTCCTCTTTGTCATGCTTTGCCGCTCGATAAAGTCACCATCGATATTGAAGAGTATAAGCATTCAGGCGCGTGTGGACTGCGGGTTGAGGCGCAATGCATCACAACCGCTAAAACAGGGGTAGAAATGGAAGCCCTGACGGCGGTGTCCGTCGCGGCCTTGACTATCTATGATATGTGCAAGGCCATTGACAAAGGCTTTAGCATTGATCACGTGCGCTTACTCGATAAAACCGGTGGTAAGTCGGGAGGCTGGTCACGGCATCCGAATGAAGCAAACGGAGTAGACGAACAATGATCACTGTATTGTTTTTTGCACAGCTTGGCGAAACCGCAGGTGGCCGCGAGCACCTTGTTAAAGCCCCTGCAACCCAACTGACGGTAGACGCGCTGGCGCGGCAAGTTGTGGCAGAGTTGCCCGCCGCCCTGCATGCTGATTTGTTCGATGGCACGGTCTTAGTGGCGGTCAATAAAAAGCGCGCCGACTGGAATACCCTAGTGGGCGCTGGAGATGAAGTGGCGTTTTTACCTCCCGTATCCGGTGGCTGATGAGCGTGGTCGTACAAACTGCGGACTTTGATGTGGCCGCGGAATACGCCCAACTGCGAGCGCAATACCCGCAGGCGGGTGCTATTGTGGTCTTTGTGGGGCTGGTCCGCGACATGGTGGGCGACTCGCTCGCGAATACAGAAGAACTCTCGGCATCCACGGCCGAAGACTTTCGGCATTTAGAACTTGAACATTATCCGCAGATGACCGAACGCCTTTGTACTGAAACGGTGACGAAGGCAATCGCTAAGTTTGGGGTGGAGGGGGTGCGAATTGTGCACCGAGTTGGGACGTTAACGGCCGCCGAGCAAATTGTGCTCGTGATCGTAGCGGGGGCGCACCGCGCCGAAACGTTTCAAGCAGCAGAGTATGTTATGGACTATCTAAAGACCACCGCCACCATCTGGAAGAAAGAAGTGGGCAAGGGTGGCGGTCATTGGTTGGGTGTAAAAGAGCGCGATGCGCGTGCTGTGCAGCGCTGGGAAGGTGAATCGTGATAAAACCGCAAACAAACAGGTGCTTACCCCGATGGGTGGCGCAAGAGGGATATCTGCATGTCGAGCAATGAATTACAGTTTGTGCCGCTCAATGTGGCCGTGCTCACGGTGTCGGATTCGCGCACCCGCGAGACGGACACTTCGGGCGCTTACCTGTACGAGCAGTTAATCGCACTCGGACATCATGTGGTCGACCGTAAGATTGTACTTGATGATGTTTACTTGATGCGCGCGGCAGTGTCGCATTGGATTGCGGATCCAACCGTGCATTGTGTGATTAGCACGGGCGGTACAGGCTTTACGGGGCGAGATAGCACGCCAGAAGCGTTGCGACCACTATTCGATAAACAGATCGAGGGGTTTGGCGAATTGTTTCGGTATTTGTCGCTTGCTGATATCGGCACGTCTACTGTGCAATCGCGTGCCTTCGCCGGTATTGCCAATAAAACCGTCGTGTTTTGCTTGCCGGGTTCTACCGGAGCTTGCCGTACCGCTTGGGACGGTATTCTGCGGGAGCAGTTGGACGCTCGCCATACGCCGTGTAACTTCGTGTCGCACACTAACGCCAAGCAAGCGTATTTGGAGAAGGCTCGCTAGCTCGGCTTATGGTGATGACTGTGCCCGTCCCAACGCAATTCGAATCGGTCGCTCAAGCGCAAGCGGTGCTGATGGCGTATCCCAGCGCCGCAGTCACGGCTACAGTAGAGTCGGTAACCCTTACGCAAGCCTGTGGCCGAGTGGCTGCGCGCGCGATAAGTGCTAACATCGACATTCCTCCGCAAGACAATAGTGCCATGGACGGGATCGCTATTAATAGTGCGGACTTTACACAGCCAGGCACTCGATTGCGGATTAGTCAACGGGTGCCTGCTGGCCATGACCCTGCACCATTGCAGCGAGGTACTGCGGCACGGATTTTCACGGGCGGCGTAATTCCAGCGGGGGCTGACTGCGTAGTAATGCAGGAAAACTGCCAATTTCAACATGATCCTGCGAACGACACGGTCACCGTACAGATTCAAAATAGCCCCAAACCTGGCGACAATATTCGTCCGCGCGGACAAGATATTCAGCGCGGTGCTCAAGTGATTGCGGCGGGCCAGGTGCTTTCGCCCATTGATTTGTCGCTCATTGGCTCCTTAGGCCAAGCTTCGGTGGCGGTAAAAGCGCGTTTAAAGATTGCGATATTTTCAACGGGAGACGAGCTCGTGGAGCCGGGTAGGCCGCTGCGCACGGGGCAAATCTACAATTCCAACCGTATTCTATTGCAGCTTATGTGCGAGCAATTGGGGGCCGAAATTGTGGATTTAGGCGTGGTCAACGATACACTTTACGCTGCCAAAACGGCGCTGCGCGATGCGGCACAATGCGCCGATTTGATTATTTCAAGCGGCGGTGTGTCGGTGGGTGAAGAAGACCACATACGACCAGCAGTGGCCGAACTGGGAGAACTGCAATTTTGGAAAGTTCCTATGAAGCCCGGAAAACCCGTCGCGCTAGGTCGAGTGGACAATTGTGCTTTTTTGGGCCTACCAGGCAACCCCGTGTCGTCATTTGTAGTTTTTCAATTATTGGGCGTGCCGTTAATTCGTGCCTTACAAGGCGGCCACATTGCACTCTTAAAGCCGCTTGCGATGCGGGCTCATTTCGCCAAAGCGGCGGTTTCTCGCGAGGAATATATCCGCGTGCGTAAGGTGCAGTTGGCTAGTGGCGAGTACGCGTTAGAGCCTTTTGGTAATGCGAGCAGCGGCGTGCTGTCGTCCATCGCGTGGGCGGATGGTTTGGTTCGCCAAGCGCCCGATCACGCTATTTGTAGCGGCGATTTGGTAGAGTTTCTACCTATGCGCAACAGCAGTATTTGGTAGGCGAGTTTATGCAAGAGCAATTAACAGGATCAACGCCGACCACTCCGTTACTGGATCAGTTTGGGCGTCAGATACGCTACCTGCGAATGTCCGTAACGGACCGATGCAATTTGCGCTGCACCTATTGTATGGCCGAGGATATGGTGTTTTTGCCCAAAGCCAAAGTGCTATCGCTAGAAGAACTCACCGTAGTCGCAAAAACGTTTGTGGCCCTTGGCGTAGAAAAAATTCGTTTGACGGGTGGCGAACCGTTGGTGCGCAAGGGCATAGCCACCTTGGCGCGCAATTTGGGTGCGCTCGATGGTTTGCGCGAGCTGGTTATGACGACCAATGGCGTGTTGTTAGATCAATACGCCGAGGAACTCAAAGCGGCCGGCATGAGTCGCGTAAATATTAGTCTCGACACACTTGATCCTGTGCGCTTCAAAGCGATGACAAGATTTGGTGATTTGCAGGATGTGTTGCGAGGGATAGCCGCAGCGCAAAAGGCTGGTTTCGCGCGTATTAAGTTAAATGCCGTGATCTTAAAAGGTGTTAATGACCATGAGGTGCTCGACTTAACGCGCTTTGCTGTTAGCGAAGGGTTGGATATTAGCTTTATAGAAGAGATGCCGCTTGGCGAAATCACCAGCCACGCTCGGTTAGCGACCAACCTCACCAGTGCGACGATTCAAGCGCAGTTGGCGACGGAGTTTACGCTGCAAGATGATCCGTCGCGCGATCTCGCCGGCGGGCCGGCGCGATACCACGTTATATCGGGCACGGCTACGCGGGTCGGATTTATATCTCCCATGAGCAATAATTTTTGCGCTACCTGCAATCGAGTTCGCCTGACCACCGAGGGGCAGTTGCTCTTATGTTTAGGTAACGAAGATGCGCTAGATTTAAAAGCAATTTTACGGGACGCACAGGCAGCTGGCCTCGCCAGCGAGCAGGTTGAAGCGCGCATGGTGGTAGCTATCAAGGCGGCACTGCAACATAAGCCGAAGCGGCATGAGTTTGACCCGCGTGAGATCAAGATCCAGCGCTTTATGAGCGCAACGGGCGGTTAGGCGAGGCCGCAATGATTCCGGTTGTAAATCACCAATATCGTTACTTGTTATTTTATTCGGCTAAAGTGGCGTGTACACACTTGCGGGAACTCTATTTAGCGCTGCATAGCGATGAGATGACCGTAGCCGAACGAGCACAACTTGATGAGTATCACAATTTGAACGAGGTGTTTCCCATTGACTGGAATCGTGATTACTCTGAGTACGCGCGTTTTGTTTTTACTCGCAATCCATATCCACGCATAGTGAGCGCTTTTCTCGACCAATACGTTTATCAACGTGGCGAATCTGTGCAGGCCATGTTAAATGGGTCTGAACCTACATCGTTTATCGAATTTTTGCGCGCTTTGCGCGCGATTCCAGACGAGCAACGTGATGCTCACTTTCAAACACAAAGTTTTCTCACGCCCACGCTAGAGCTAGTGACGCGTCGAACCATGCGCTACCGATTACTCGGGCGACGCAAAGCCCACGAGTTTTCGATAGACAATTGTTACGACGTGAGCCGAATGAAATCTGGTTTTTCGACCATCTATCGCGCAATCTTTGCTAACGCACCCGAACAGCGAATAGCATTTATGCGTCTGCAAGACAACGCGAAAGGTAAGCGCAATTCATTGCTGTATTCGTCTGAGGATATTGCAGATGCGGCCGACCTGTCTATTGAGGTGCTCGATGAAATGGTGTTTGCGCCAAAGCCAGAAGCGTTTTTGCGGAGCGACGAGGTGCGTGCGCTGGTCTGTGAGATTTATGAGCATGATTTTAAGCACTTCGGATATCCCCAAAATCGCATTCCGATAACAAAGCATTTAGCCACGCCAGAGCATATTCCTTCGGGCTTTGATTGGAAGTTATACCTAGAGTTTAATCCCGACGTTGCGGACTCCCCGTTTGTACGTAACCAGCGTTCGGCGCTGCGCCACTACTTAGAATTTAGTCCTTACGATGACTATGAGCGAGCGTATAATCTCGAGACACCTGCGGACTTTGATTGGCAGCGTTACCTAGCTTTGCATGCCGATTTACCGGCTGCGGGCATCCTCGATCGTGACGCAGCGCTGCGCCACTACCAAACCTTTGGACGACGCGAGAAGCGCGCTTTACGTTAGAGGCGCTACTTGAGTGCGCCGCCTGTGGTTGTCTTAATTTTGCCTCATTACTTTTTGCCAACACATTTCGCTATCGTTTTGAATCGATACTTTAAGCTTTGGAGATTTCATGTCAATTTACACTTTTTCAGCCACCGATATTCGTGGTCTAGAACTCAGTTTAGATACTTTTAAGGACAAGGTCCTGCTCATAGTCAACACCGCTAGTAAGTGTGGCTTTACCCCTCAATTTGCTGGTTTAGAGGCGTTGTACTCCGAGCTAAAGGATCAAGGTTTAATCGTGTTGGGCTTCCCTTGTAACCAGTTTGCCAGTCAAGACCCAGGCTCGGATGGCGAGATTGAGGAATTTTGTCAGCTTAACTACGGTGTGTCGTTTCCCATGTTTGCCAAAGTCGACGTAAACGGTTCTAACGCCCATCCCCTTTTTAAACATCTTAAAAAGCAAGCGAAAGGGGTACTCGGCTCTGAAGCGATTAAGTGGAACTTTACTAAGTTTTTGGTCAATCGAGAGGGCGAGGTTGTAGCACGGTTTGGTTCGGCTGAAACGCCAGAAAGTATCGCTAAAACAATCAAGAAGTATTTATAAATACAGTGCTCGGGTTGCAGCGCAATTACGTTATGGGCTGGTCGTGATATTCGTTCAAAACAAAAGTGACGCGTTCGTCGACGGTGCGCGGGCGGCGATGTCGTAAAGCTTCTATTTGTTTCAAGCGTGGTAACAGCCCACGTTTGTTGGCTATTTGAATAGAGAGCCCCGGTCGTGCATTAAGCTCGAGTACCAGTGGGCCGCGGTTTTTGTCTAAAACCAAGTCCACTCCCAAGTAGCCCAAGCCTGACATTTCGTAGCAGCTCGATGCCAACTTTAAGAGGTTTGGCCAGTTAGCAATGCTTAAATCGAGTAGTGGTCGTTGCGTGTCGGGATGATGTGTGACCGGGCGATTGTGTTGTACGGCCGCGCACGCCTTACCCGTGGCAATGTCTATTCCTACGCCAACTGCGCCCTGATGCAGATTAGCCTTGCCATCGCTGGCGTGTGTGGCTAAGCGCGCCATCGCCATAACGGGATACCCTTTAAATACGATGATGCGGATATCGGGCACACCTTCGTGGCTAAGCCCTTCGAAAATGGGATCAAATTGGATCAGCTCTTCAATAATGGCAAAGTCGGTAACGCCGCCTAAGCTGAACAGACCCGCTAACGTATTCGATAAATGGCGTATGACATAGTCTTTCGACACATGCTCGCCGCTAGCTTTGCGGTAGCCCAGCTCGTCAGTATCCACCACCACTAAGATGCCTTTCCCCCCGCTTCCGTTGGCGGGCTTGATGCAAAAACTTGGGTGCTTATCGAGCGTTTCAAATACAAAGTTTACGTCGTGCTGAAACGTCACTGTATCAATCAATGCCGGCACTGCAATATCGTATTCTAGAGCGAGTTCCTTAGTCTTAAGTTTGTTATCAACATTCGGGTAAAAGTGGCGATTGTTGTAGCGCGCGATGTACGCAAAATTGCGCTTATTCATGCCCATGATGCCGCGCGTGCGCAGAATGTTCGGGTCCGCGTAGTTACAAAAATAGTCCTTAATTCTAGAGATGGGCGACACGGCGATTAGCTACTATTGTGCTAAGGGGCGAAAGCGCTGCAGTTCCGACAGTCTATAGCCAGTGTACTGCCCCATCAATAAGACCGCCGCCATCACAAATGCGTGGATACCCAGAAAATTAAATGCCCAATGGCGAATCAAACTGTTGTCCATGCACAGATAAGCGAGTACCGCTACAAACAAGCTACCAAAGCCTTGAATCATCACTTCTTTGCTGCCTTCTTCTTCCCATATAATTGACATGCGCTCGATAGTCCACGCCATGATAATCATCGGGAAGAAGGTTATCTTGAGTGCTTCGCTGAGGCCCAATTGAAAAGCGAACATGGTCAGCAAGGCAATTAAACCGATTACGACCATTACCCCGGCCGAAATACGCGCCACCAGTAACAGATTCAATTTCGATAAGTAGGACCGAATAACAAGGCCGATCGAAACAATGGTAATAAAGCCGATCAGCCCGTTCAGTAATTCTGTTTGAATAAACGAAGTGGCGATTAGGATCGGCATAAAAGTGCCGCTGGTGCGCAATCCCACAATGATGCGCATAAATACCACCACTAAGGCCCCAATGGGTATGAGCAAAATGCCTTTGAACAAGTTTTGTTCCGCGATGGGTAAGTTATATAGGCCAAAGTCCCAATTGTCGCCAGCGATGGCCGCATTTACTTGGGTGAGTGCGCTGCTCGTGCGCTTGCCTATCGAGAAGCGAATGCGTGAATCTTCGCCACCTACTACATCCAGCAAAGAAGGGCGATCTTCGAGCCATACGAGTACAGGAGTAGAGTCATCTAAAATACCCGACTCTATGTTTTTAAGCTCCCATTCGCCGTCCACATAAACTTTAACAAACGGCACAAGCCGCTGATTGCGGCGGCCGTCTTCTAGTGCTAAGCCGCGCGCCATTTTGGTGGACACTTTAGCTAAATCCATCAAATACAAAAACGATTCAGTGCGCGTGTACTCTGACATTAAAAGCGCAGCATTTTGATCGTCTGAACCGAGTATCAATAGCGTTTGCGCCACCAATGAGCTTTGGTTGCCAGAACGTTCATAAGCGCTACGCAGAATGGCCTGCGCCGAACTCTCATAAGGCTCGGGCAGCGGGTCGCGCGCCGCGGGCGGTGCGGGAACAGGACCGGACTCGGGGTTAATCTTTTCGGTAAATGCGGCTTGATAATACAGAGTCTGCGGTCCGTTCACCTCGCGCTTACTCCAGATGGCGCGTGCATCAAACTTGTCGCGGATGACGTTAACGCCGAACGCTGGTGAGGCGGTGAATTCCTCGATCAGTTCGAACTGACCACTGCGCGGTAGAGTGAGTGTGGCGGTTACTGGTTCACCGCGTCCTTGAAAGGTGATTTCTGCTTCAATTTGCCAAACATCTACGCGCTTGCCGGGTGTGAGCGGGACGCCCACTTCTACGTGACGGTAATAGATGTTGGAAAAACCCAGCAGGAGTAGGGCGCTAACGATAACGATAAATGGAGTACGGTTATGCACTTCTCACCTTTAATTGTTCTTATTTTCGACGCTTTAACTGATGTTTTACGCTCACATCGACCACCGCACGGTCGCGCAGAAAGCTTCTACCTAACAGTGCTTGATAATCAAACTTTTTTCGATCAGCTAAATTGACGAGTTGGCGACGATAAATAATGTTGCCTACCTTAATATCCATTCTGATCTCATAACGTTCATCCGTAAAGCCCTCGATTTTGGTTTTAATGCGTACATCATCGCGGATCTTATATTCAATCCAAGGCGCCATTTTCAGATTAAGAAGTTTAAAGCGTACCCACTCGTCACCATCGCGTTCAAACTGTGTGAGCGCATACACCCCTACAGACGAAGTCTCAGCACCGGTGTCAATACGTGCTTCAAGCGTTACTTCCTCGTTATAAAACGTAACGTCTTCAACTTCTCCTAAATAGATTTTTTCGTCGAGCACATCGTTCTCGCATTGTGCTTCCAACTCTTTAATCTTGCGCGTTGCCGATTGGGTCTCTTTTTGCGCTTCAGTCAGTTGTCGCCTTAAAGCACCCCCCACGCGATTGCTTATGTCAGCTTCTAATTGCTCTAGATTATTGCTGCACACAGTATCGAACTGCGTAATTAACGCGCTCTCTAGGGTATCGAGCTTAGCGTCTAGTCGCGCTACCTCCAACTCTATTGTTTGTTTGCTCGGCGCTGTTTGACAGGCCGCAAGCAGTAACAATAGGCACAATATGGGGAAATTTTTAGCCAGCATAACGATTGGATGGGTTGAATGAATAGCAAGTCAAAATTAAACGGCAGATACTAGCACAGCACGGCTCTAATGCTAACAGAGTCGTGACATCAAAGCGGATTGGAATTAAGCTATAAATGCATGATTTTGCTGCATCAATATGAGGCGCCTCCCTGCGCATGAGCTATCAAAGATTGAAAGAAAGGCATCGACAAGAGCGGCATGATTTTCCGCAAGGATTGTCGGTGCGGATTCATCGGGCATTAAGTTGGTTGCAACGATCCGAGCAAGAGGTCAAGGATGTTGACGCACATTTCCTGTTTTTGTGGATCGCGTTTGCCTGCGCATACTCGCAGGAAATACCTAATATCGCAGCCGTGAGCGAGCGCCTACGACAACGCCAATTTTGGCAGAAAATCATCAGTTTAGATAAGCGTCAACAGATTTATCAGACCGTTTGGCTTGAATTTCCGCGGTCGATTCGCTTGCTCAAGGACAACCAATACGTTTTTGAGGGCTTTTGGAAGTTTCAGCGTGGTGAATTATCGCTTGAGCAGTGGGAGTTGTCGTTTGCCAATAATAAACGGCAAATCAATAGAGCGCTTGCCAAACAAGATACCACGCGCTTAATCGAACTCCTGTTTGACCGGCTGTATACCCTGCGTAATCAAATAGTGCACGGTGGCGCAACGTGGAACGGTCGTATCAATCGACCGCAAATGGAGTCTGGCTGCCGTGTACTGACACTCTTCGTGCCAGCTATGTTGGAAGTTATGCTGGATAACCCGAATGAGTTGTGGGGCGAAGAAACGTTTCCAGTCGTGAGTTGATAACCGCGAACACCGAGAGTTGTAGGTTTAGGCTGAGGCGCTAAACCTTGCTTGGTGTCGGTCCACTCCAGGATGGCTTTACCATTTTATTACTTCGAGCAAGTTGCTAAAATCGTCAGTCCACACAATTGGTTTTGGCAAGTTTGGCCAGGTAGAGATAACGTCGAGGCGCGTGATGGCTGCAACTACCTCTTGATTATTAGTCACTAATATCCAGTCATTCGGGTCGGTAAGATTGCCTCCTACGTCAGTAATCCAATAGGCGTCCTTTCCTGAGCGTTCCGCCAGTTGACGTACCACATCGGTTAAATCGACGTGGCGATTAGTAATGTGCATCGCTAGTACACCGTCTGCTTTCAAGTGTTGCCAATACAAGGCAAACGCCTCGCGCGTGAGCAAATGTTTAGGAATGGCGTCTCCACTAAAAGCGTCAAGGGCCAGTATGTCGAATTGTTGCGAGCCTTCATTCTGCAGTTGTTTAGCTAGAGATACCCGTCCATCACCAATAAAAGTGTTGATGGTGGCCTTGCTTTCGGCCAAGTAACTAAAGTATTGCTGTGCTAATAACTCCACATCCGGATTGATCTCATAAAAGCTGAAGCGATCGTACGGTTCGCCGTAGGCGGCGATAGTGCCGACCCCTAAGCCAATGGTGGCGACGCTAAGAGGTTGTTGAGCTATTCGCGAAGGGTGATGTGCAATTGCATACCCAATGCCCGACTGCTTACCATAATAAGACGTGGGAATAAGTCGGCGCACACTATTTGGGTATTGTTCGCCATGCCGAATGCGGCCGTGGTACATCGCCCGATAATGATCTCGAGTCCCCACTTTGTCTTCGTACACGTGCACCACCCCATAGAAATTACGTACCGTGTGCAACGATTGCACACCTTGGTCGACTTTGTGTTGCAGTAATTGTTCCCCGATTAAAGCCAGTGCAAGCAGAGCGGTGGCAGAAAACGCATAACGCGCAGCGGGCCGGAGCGACTGTCGGTCAAGAAAGAGGGCGAGACACGCGACTAGTCCCACTGCAACGATTACTAGATGTACTTCCCAGTAGCCGTTAAAGATTAAGGGTGCAACAAAATTCACAAAGACGCCGCCCAATGCGCCGCCCAATGCGACCAGTAAGTAGAACAGCGTTAAATATTGAGTGTCTGGCCGCGCACGCACGAGCTCCCCGTGGCTCACCATGCACAAGCCGAATAGGGCAATGCAGTAAGCGGATAATTCAAACAGTAACGGAAGGCTTTCATCCGCGTAATCTTGCCGCAGTACATACACCATCAAGGCCACGCCCATCGCCATAAAGGGGTACCAAAGCGAGCGTCGATACCAGGTATCGCGATCAAAGCAAATTATGAAACTAATCAAATACAAACTTAAGGGCAGCACCCAGAACAGCGGCGCGACCGTTACGTCCTGTGTTATCTGATTGGTGAAGGCAACCACCACAATCGACCCCAATGCGGAGAGGCCCACCCACAGCAACTTGCGTGGCCAAGAGGGTGGCTCACTCGATGCGGCAGCCTTGGCGCCTTTAGCCGTTGGTAAAGAGCTTTCGGCCGTTGGTGCGGAACGCAGTATAGGTGCAACAGCCCATATCACTAAAACAAAGTATGCAAGGTAGATGTTCGACCAAAGCGACGTTTGTTGGCTCAAGCGCAGTGTTGCTTCTACCACAAGAGGGTAGCTCAGCAGCGCAAGTAGCGAGCCCACATTAGACAGGGCGTAGAGGCGAAAAGTTCGCTTTTCGGGATACGCTTGCGCAAACCAATGCTGCATAAGTGGTGCGGAGGCACTTAACAGGGCAAAGGGCATACCCAGTGTTACAGTGAGGAGCCAGAGAATATCTAAAAGAGGAGTCTCAAGAGCCAATACATCAATTTGCGCCAATACGATGGGGAGCTGAATAAAGGAGACTAACAACAAGAGCAGATGCACTGAAGCCTGGCGTTTTATACTGAGATAGCGTGCGAGCAAATGCGCGTAGGTGTAGCCCAGCAAGAGCCCGACCTGAAAAAACAGCATGCATACCGCCCACACCGCTGGGGTACCCCCGAACCACGGGAGGATGAACCGAGCGATGATGGGTTGAATCTGAAAAACTAAAAAAGCACTTGTGAAGATCGCGGCGGCGTAGGCGTACATAGTTAACTCCGGCTGGGGCTCTATTGATTTACTACTTTATTTGAAGCCCCTTAGTGTAACCGAGCAATCCCACAACTAAAAATTGCGTAATTGCGGGCCCGTATTGTTATGTCAGTTATGAATTTGCGATAAAACGGCGCACTTACTGAGAGCCTCACCATTACATACTATCTAGGTCTCTAGAGTAGCGTCACACGCCGCTGATCAGCTTGTTTACATATTGGAATAACTAGGCCCGCCACCGCCTTCCGGTGCAATCCATACGATGTTCTGGGTTGGATCCTTAATGTCGCAGGTTTTACAGTGAATACAATTTTGCCCATTAATCTGCAAAGCGGGTTTGCCTTCAGCCACGCCAATAATCTCGTAGACGCCAGCCGGGCAGTAACGTTGCTCTGGGGCATCGTAATCGGCTAAATTGATCTCAATAGGGACACTTTGGTCTTTAAGCGTTAAATGACAAAAGATGTTTTCCTCGTGATAGGTGTTCGACAAAAACACCGAGGAGGGCTTGTCAAAGCTCAATTTGCCATCGGGTTTGGGATAGTTGATTGGTTCGCAATCCTCGGCCTTTTTTAACTGCGCATGATCAGCCTGGTTGTCATGGATGGTGGGCATAAAGCCGCCGAGGATTTGCTCAATAAAGCCATATGTGCCACCTAACCACGCGCCGAATTTATGAATCGCGGGGCTAAACGAACGAGTCTTTTTGAGCTCTTTGCCTGCCCAGGAACTTCTGAACGCAGTATCGAACTGACTCAAGGTTAAGCCGGCTGCGCCTTCGCTGCTAAGGTGATCGAACAGCACTTGCGCGGCGACCATGCCGGATTTCATCGCCGTGTGCGTGCCTTTAATTTTCGCTGGGTTTAAAGTGCCTGCGTCGCAACCTACCAATAAGCCGCCAGGGAAACTCATTTTACCGAGCGAGTTCCATCCGCCTTTCGACAAAGCGCGTGCTCCATAGCCCAGTCGCTTTCCACCACTTAAAACTTTGGCAAATTGCGGATGGTGTTTCATGCGCTGAAATTCGTCAAAAGGGCTCACGTGCGGATTGCTGTAATTCAGATCCAGAATCAGCCCCAGCGTGACTAAATTGCCCTTTAGGTGGTACATAAAGCAACCGCCACTCAACCCATTGGTTAAAGGCCAGCCTGATCCGTGCAGCACCAAACCCTCTTCGTGCTGGCTGGGGTCAATTTCCCACAGTTCTTTAAATCCAATACCGTAGTGTTGTGCGTCGGCATCCGCTGCAAGGTCAAACTTTTTGATTAACTCTTTGCCGAGTTGTCCACGACACCCTTCGGCGAACACCGTGTATTTTGCGTGCAATTCCATGCCGGGTTCAAAGTGCGGTTTGTGTGAACCATCGGGGTTAACGCCGTTGTTGGGGGTCGCGACGCCTTTGACGCTGCCATCATCGTTGTACAGTACTTCAGCGCCTGCAAAGCCGGGGTAGATTTCAATGCCGAGCGCCTCGGCCTGTTCGCCTAGCCAACGGACTACCTTCGACAAACTGACAATATAGTTGCCGTGATTGTGCATAGCCGGAGGGATCATAAAGCCCGGAAACTTAGTTGATCCCGTCTCGCTGAACATATGCATTTCGTCGCGCTTTACAGGCGTATCTAGCGGGGCACCCATTGCTTGCCAATCTGGAAACAGTTCGTTTAACGCCCGTGGCTCGACCACAGCCCCTGACAGAATATGCGCACCAACTTCTGCGCTTTTCTCGAGCAAGCAGATGTTGAGCTCGGTGTTGGCTTCATTCGCAAGCTGTTTGAGTTTGATAGCGGTCGCCATGCCCGCAGGTCCACCGCCTACGACTACTACATCATATTCCATGCTCTCGCGTTGGATCACTTCGCTCATAGTTAACTCCAGTTGTTCACTCAGATTGGTTCGTTGCAAGGTGGCATCAACCACCAAAAATGCATTTAAGGGATCGTTTAAACTTGTTGGGTTTTAGGTCGTCGTTTGATTGAATTTGCGCGCGATGCGTTCACGCGCTTGCGCAATGTGGCGCCGCACGGTCACTTCGGCGAGCACGGCGTCGCGTTGCTCTATGGCATAAGCAATTTGTCGGTGCACGATTAGTGCGTTACTCGAACTAGTGCTCGCAAAGTTGTTTTGATATCGAAACATTTTAATTAAATTATACAGTTCTAAGAGTAGGGCACGTTCAATAACCTTATTGCGGCTGCCTTTAATTAGCTTCTCATGGAACGCATAATCGTTTTCGGCGGCAAAAAACGCCCCCGATGTTTCTTTCATCTGCCGCGTTGCGGCGTCGTTGAGTCGATGCAGCTCATCAATTTCTCGCGACGGCATATTGATTGCCGCTAGCGCAGCGGCTTTGCTCTCAAGCGCTTCGCGCGCATCATAAATCTGCAATACCGTATCGGGGCGCAATACTACGACCCGCGATCCATGTTGGGGCACGCTGTGCACCAAATTCATGCCTTCTAGATTGCGCAACGCTTCGCGCAACGGCCCGCGACTTACATCCAATTCTTTTGCGAGTTTGGTTTCGCTGAGTTTTGCGCCTTGTGCGATCTCGCCCGTAATAATGGCGTCTCGGAGTGTGGTGGTGAGCTCGGCACTGAGTGTGCTACTCGTGTTGCTTGTGTAGTCTTGCGCCGTGTCCTCGGGCACCGTGGCGCTCATGCCACCTTGTTTGGGGTGATCAAGCGTGCGACGAATTGTATTGTTGCGGGCTACTGGCTGCATTCTTGGCGAGCGACGCCTTTGCGGCGTTTGGGTATAGATCGATAGCGCAGATTGAGCCTTAAACAACTCATAATGTCAACATTATGCTCAAAAAACGGCAGTTATTGTCGCATTTACCGCTTTTTGGGTGTGATCTTGTCAACATAAGTTGCGTGGATTACTTGATTCGCCTAAACTCTGCGCTCGTTGTTAATGAAGGCGTGAGGACGTACGGAGTTGGCAATGTTCGAAATTCACTGTGCTTGAGCGCGTCTATATTTGGCCGCCGAGTTTATCAGGCCTTTATAAAGGTACCCCGAGTGATGGTTCGCCTTGCCGTGTACTTTTGAGTTGCGTTGAACCTGATTACGATAGTGAGCGCCATAAACCTGTTGAAAGATAAAATTGAATAGGAGCCTTTCATGAAAGTCTTAGTTCCCGTTAAGCGCGTTGTTGATGCCTATGTGAGCATCCGCGTTAAGAGCGATGGTTCGGGTGTGGATACCGACAATGTAAAAATGTCGTTAAATCCATTTTGCGAAATCGCGATTGAAGAGGCCATGCGTTTGAAAGAAGCTGGCACGGCGTCTGAAGTGGTGCTTGTAAGTGTTGGCAGTGCCGCCGTCGAGACGGTCATGCGCTCTGGCCTAGCCATGGGTGCGGATCGCGCAATACGCGTTGATGCCGAAGACAACCTTGAGCCGATAGCTATCGCCAAAATCCTTAAATACGTGGTTGAACAAGAACAGCCAGGCCTAGTTATTACAGGCAAGCAATCGATCGACGGCGACAATAATCAAACAGGTCAAATGCTTTCCGCATTATTAGGATGGCCGCAAGCAACGTTTGCCTCTGCACTCAAACTTGATGGCGACAACAGCCACGTTACGCGCGAGATAGATGGTGGCTTGGAAACACTATCGTTCAGTCTGCCTGCTGTTATTACCACCGATTTGCGATTGAATGAGCCTCGCTATCCCACTTTGCCCAATATTATGAAGGCCAAGAAAAAGCCTTTAGACGTGATTGCCGTCGCGGATACGGGTGTTGATCCGACGCGCCGTACGACGATCACCAACGTGAGTCCTCCGCCAGAGCGTGCGGCCGGCATTATGGTCAGCTCGGTCGCCGAACTGATCGAGAAACTTAAGAATGAAGCAAAAGTCATTTAACGAGGGACATCATGACTACTCTAGTTATAGCACAACACGATAATGCCGAACTTAATAGCGCTACGCTCAATTCGGTTACGGCCGCCATGCAAATTGGTGGCGATGTACATGTTCTAGTTGCGGGCGGCGGCGCTGCTGCGGTGGCAGAGCAAGCGGCGAAAATTAGCGGCGTGAGCAAGGTATTGCATGCCGATGCGGATCACTACAAAGATGGCGTGTCGATTGAAGTCGCGGATTTAATCGTTTCACTTGCCGGTGATTACAGTCACATTTTGGTTGCCTCGACTACGTCGGGCAAAGACGTAATGCCGCGCGTAGCCGCATTACTGGACGTGGCGCAAATCTCTGATATTTTCGCCGTGGATTCGGCCGATACATTCAAACGGCCAATCTACGCGGGCAATGCCATTGCAACCGTGCAAAGCAGCGACAAGATTAAAGTATTGACGGTTAGACCTACTGGTTTTGATGCGGCGGCATTGGGTGGTTCGGCGGAAGTCGCGCAGATCTCTGGGCCCGACGCCCAAGGCGGTACAACGGTTGCCGGTCGCGAGCTGACTAAGTCAGAACGCCCTGAGCTGGCTTCAGCTGAAATTGTGGTTTCAGGTGGACGTGGTGTAGGCAGTGCCGAGAACTTTAAAATTATCGAAAGCCTTGCGGATAAATTAGGGGCTGCCGTGGGCGCCTCGCGCGCTGCGGTGGATGCCGGTTATGTACCGAATGATTATCAAGTAGGTCAAACCGGTAAAGTGGTTGCTCCCGCTTTGTATGTGGCGGTAGGAATCTCTGGTGCCATTCAGCATTTGGCGGGCATGAAAGACAGTAAAGTGATCGTGGCCATTAACAAAGATGAAGAAGCCCCCATCTTTCAAGTGGCTGATTACGGTTTAGTGGCTGATCTGTTCGAAGCCGTGCCCGAAATGGTTTCATCGTTGTAGGCCAATAAGCGTCTGCTTTCGTTGAAGAAGCAAAAAGCCCCAAGATTTCTGATCTTGGGGCTTTTTTATGGCTGAGGGCTCTTTTTTATGGCTGAGGGCTCTTTTTAATGGCTAAGGGCTTTTTTAATGGCTAAGGGCTTTTTTATTTGGCTAGGAGCAGACAATCTAGCGCAGGTCTGTTTATTTGGTTGAGGAGTAGGACCCAGTTGTTATTTCGATTATCAGCGGATGTGATCATCGAGCGGTGCTGCCGCAATACAATGTAGCGCGTAAAGTGCGTATAATCGCGCGCAAACTAAGCGCCCGCGCTCATCGCGCCGTGGCATTGTGTCGGTGTTAAGTCGCACACTGATTGGAGTAACGCAAAGCGAAGTACTTTGCACTCCTCAGACCAATTAATTCAAGAGGGCAAGCTCATGGGACGTCAAGTAAGTCAACAACACTTAGATAACTGGAATCAAAAACAAGCCATTGCGGAGAAAATGATTCCGCTATTGGGCTCATTGTATCGTGGGCCCAGTGTGGTCGTGCGTGTGTTTGGTCAGAAGATTATGAACGCGTCGACCATTTCGATCATTAAAGCGCATCAACACGGTGAGTTGGTAGTGGGTGCGGCGCTTGATATGCAGGAAAGCCTCAAGATGCTCACGTTGTTAGAGCAAATGCACCTTAAACAGTGCCGTCTGGATTTAGGTAAATTGTGTCACGAGTATTTGACCCAGCATGCGGACAAAACGCAGCAAGACTATTTAAACCATCGCTTGGCCGCGCTGCTAAAAGAAAGTGCAACTGCGTCTGGCGATTCGCACGATGTGGTGCTGTATGGTTTTGGCCGCATCGGGCGCATCTTGGCGCGCTTGTTAATTGAACGCACTGGCACGGGCGCGAAACTACGTCTGCGGGGTGTGGTCGTTAGAGCGAAAGGGGATATCGAACAAGACCTTATGAAGCGAGCCGAGCTGTTACGCCGAGACTCGATTCATGGCGAGTTCGACGGTGATGTGTCTGTGGATGTGGAGCGCCGCGCTATTTTGGCTAATGGAAACTTTATTCAGTTTATTTACTCTGATTCGCCTTCCAGCATTGACTATACGGAATATGGAATTAAGGACGCACTGGTGGTCGACAACACGGGTATTTGGAAAGACGAAGCTGGTTTGGGTCAGCACACAGCCTGCAAAGGCGTTGCTAAAGTGCTTTTAACTGCTCCTGCAAAAGGCGACAAGATTAAGAATATTGTATACGGCATTAACGACGACCTTATTGAGGCCAGCGACACCATTTTGTGCGCCGCTTCATGTACTACCAATGCCATTGTGCCGGTGCTTAAAGTGGTGAACGATGAATATGGAATTGTAAGTGGCCACGTCGAAACGATTCACTCGTATACCAATGACCAAAACTTGATCGACAACTACCACCAAGCCGAACGGCGTGGACGTAGTGCGCCGCTGAATATGGTGATTACATCAACGGGCGCGGCGAAAGCGGTTGCCAAAGTACTACCTGAGCTTGCCGGTATTCTAACGGGCAATGCGATTCGCGTGCCGACCCCGAATGTGTCGATGGCGGTAATGAACCTGAATCTAGCTAAAGAGGTTACTGCTGAGCAAATGAACGATACGTTCCGCGCCATTTCTTACCACTCACCGTTACAAGAGCAAATTGGCTTTACCTACTCCACCGAAGTGGTTTCGTCAGACTTAGTTGGTTCTACTCACGCTGGCGTGGTGGATGGCGGTGCGACGATTGCGGACGGCGCACGCGTTGTGCTGTATGTGTGGTACGACAACGAAGCCGGATACAGCAATCAAGTTATACGCATGATGCAGAAGGTGGTGGGCTTGTCGATGGAATCGCTCAAGTCGTAGGGTAAGTGGGGCACATCCAAGCGTTAACTCACCCATTAATCAAGCAGTTAACTTGGCAGGGTCGTTTAGCCTAGTTCGTGCCCCGTCAAGCGCGGGTCACAGAGCGATAGCAAACCGATCAAAGCAATAGGATCAGACCAATGGAATTACAAACAAGCACGCTAAAACTGCGAGGCCTAAACACGCGCATTACGCGGTGGGGTGATGCCAACAAGCCAATGTTGGTGTTGCTCCACGGCTGGATGGACTGTGGTGGTAGTTTTCAATTTATCGCTCCGAAGCTTGC
Organism: uncultured Gammaproteobacteria bacterium; assembly: GCA_964407915.1. Lineage (GTDB taxonomy): Bacteria > Pseudomonadota > Gammaproteobacteria > Arenicellales > Arenicellaceae > Arenicella. The sequence continues at coordinate 20,598 of CAYOXK010000015.1, read as the reverse complement.
CCAGCATTTTCACGTAATTGCGCCCGATTTGCGTGGTTTTGGCGATACGGATCACGCGCCAGGGTATTGGTTTCCAGATTATATTGCTGATCTTGAAGCCCTGTTAAATGAGGTTGCTCCCAATCGGCCCATCGACCTAGCGGGCCACAGCATGGGCGGCAACATAGCTCTAATGTATGCGGGTATTAGCCCACACCGCGTAAAACGAGTACTCAGTCTGGAGTCAGCAGGGCTGCTGCCAACCCAGCCGCACGACACGCCCGACCGTTATCGACGTTGGATGATGGAGGTGTTGAGCGAACAGCCAGCGCGTGTGTATCCGAGTCGCGAAGCCTTATTAATGTCAATTCATAAAGCCAACCCGCAGCTTGAGCCTGCGAAGATCGAGATTCTAGCCGAGCTGTGGTCGGAGCCCGTGGGGGTGGACGGCGGCTTTCGACTAAAACACGATCACGCGCATCGCTATACCAATCCCTATCGGTATAACTACGATGATATTCGCGCTATCTGGTCGCAAATTACGGCCAAAGTTGGCCTAATAATGGCCACGCATTCACCTATGTTCGCGCGCATGTCTGAAGACGACCGGCTCGCTGAGGTGCGCCACGCTTTACGTATTGCCGACGAACATTTTTATGTAATCGACGGGGCGGGTCACATGATCCACCTTGAGGTACCAGAGCAAACGGTTGAGCTGATGTTGCAGTTTTTTAGTTGAAGCACTAAATAGCCCTGCACACACCTAGCAAACGTTACTACAGTTTGCTTAGCTCAAATATCTCGGCTTCAATGTCGTCAGCTCGCGCATTAAGCCGCGCAGTTTCGTACGCAGAGTCGCTTAAATCGAGCGCCATTTTTATTTGCCGCAGCGCAAACTCATAGTTTCCCTGCAGATAGTGGTACTCAGCTCGGGATTGATAGGAGCGCATACGATCGCCCGTTTCGTAGTACGCGCGTGATAACAGAATATGCAGATAAGGTTCGCTTTTTTCATTAGCAATGGCCGATCGGATAATCGGTATAGCCTCTTCATTGCGGTTGGTGAGTACTAGGGCGTTCGCGTAATAGATGTCGATCAGGTGGTTGCCTTTAGCGCGCTCCTGTTTAAATAGCGCTTCGATCAGACGCAAGCCTTCATCAATGCGTCTATCTTCAAGCTCGTTGTTGGCATTCGACAACTCAATGGTAACGTTGTTCGGGAAATCTTTGCGCAATTGTGCGAACTCTTTGCGTGCTTCCTCAAATTCATTGTTTTCGGATAGGGCAACTGCGTAACCATACCGAGTAGCCATACTTTTGTCGCCGAGACGAATTTTACTGCGGTACAGATCGCGAATTCTTGAAGGGCTCTCAGCGTAAGTCGCCATGGCCTTGGCTTGCATCAATTTGAAGTATTCTTCATCACGCGGTGGCACACTCGGATACAGCTTAACTCGCTCAGCTGACTCGGCTATACGGTTGATGGTAAGTGGGTGCGAACGCAAAAATTCGGGCGCATTCGATTCGTTGATGCGACTTTCGTCAAGTAAACGTTTGAAAAATACGGGCATTGCGGCTGGATCAAAGCCCGCCTTGCTCATCAACCGAATGCCGAGCGAGTCAGCCTCGGCTTCGTAGGAGCGGCTATAGCGCAGTTGACGATCAATGATGCTCGCCTGCGCAACACCGAAAGCGGCTTGTGCGGCCTCGCCACCTCCCGCCGCAGCTGCAGCTAGTAGCGCTCCGAGGGCGATAATGCTGTCAAATCGCGAGCTTTCAAATTTACGGGCAATGTGCTGCTGAGTCACATGGGATATTTCGTGACCAATAACCGATGCTAATTCGCTTTCGGATTCTGATTTGGTCAAAATAGCTGTGTGCAGCGCAATATGCCCACCCGGTACGGCAAAGGCGTTAATTACATCATTGTCGATCAAGTAGAATTGATAATCCTTGCCTGCATCTGGGCTGTGCTCGAGCAACGAATTACCCAGGTTATTGATGTACGCTACTAATTCTGGGTCGTAGATGTAGGGTGTGCGGTACCTAGATTGGCGAATGAAGGCCTGCCCTAATCGGCTCGCGTCCGCATCGCTTAAATAATTAGCCGCGGTGGAGCCTAGATCAGGGAGCTGATCGTAATGATCGCTACGCGCAGCCAAGGCAGATTGCTCTGGCGCTGCACTCCACACCAAGACCATAACCATCAACAAAGTTCGCAAAGTGCGGATGGTGGGATGGTGGGATGACATATTCTTGGTTTTCGGCAACATGGCTTAAATTGCAATTGATTGAATGAAGGCCGCTTTCTGGTTCAGGTTGCGACGTGTAAGGTGGCACAATGCTCAGTGCGAATTGCTATACTTGCAATCGCTTAGCAACCTTAACTTGGTCTAACGTATTACCTATTAGGCACCCTTAAGTTTAGCGTACATGAGTGAGAGAAATAGTTAAAGAAATGCAAGATGTCCAGAACGCAGTATGGTCTCAACAAATACCTAACGTATGAATTCAAGCGAAAATAGCGCCTTAATCGTTGATACCAGCGGCACTCGCTGCCCAATTCCCCTGCTTAAAGCCAAGCAAGCACTCAAATCGTTGCAGCCAGGCGAGTTGATCGAGGTGATCTCGACCGACCCTAGCTCGGTGGGAGATTTTAACGCTATGCTGCGACACTTACCTCACGAACTCCTTGAAGCACGCACCGAGCACGCGCAGAGCGGTCAAACGCTTTATCACTTTGTTATCAAAAAAGGTTAGGTAACTTCCATGACAGACAACAGGGGCGTTCGTTTGAAAAGCACTACGGAGTTCTCGCCAGCGGCACCAATAGAAGCAATGCAGTGCTTTGTCTACAAGGGGCAATTAAAAGCAGACTCTTTTTTGTTTTTGCCGTGTAAATTGGAAGATCTGATTATTGCCGAACAGCAAACAGAGGAGCACGAGACGTCTGACGCTGAGACGGCGCAGAGCGCTCCAGAGTATCGCAACCTTCCAGAGGCACTACTTGAGCGTTTAGGCAGCTTAGCTTTCGTAACCGAATTTACGCTGCATGCCGAGCGCCGCATGCCACAAGCAGACCCTGTTAAGGTATTGTCGGCTCTGCAAGCGCACGGCTTTTATTTGCAGATGCCGCGGGTTTCGGTATCTGATCTGGAAGATTTTTATTTCGCGTGAGCTTGTCTGCAACGTTCTGCGGCAACCTCATTTAATCTACTAACTCGGCTGAAAAAACTCTGATGAGCGATGCTACATTTACCGTATTAGTCAGTGGCGGAGTATTGGCCTCGCAAGCACACGCTTCGGCCTTAGACTTTGTGAGCAGCGTCATGCGCCAAGGTGGTCAAATAGGGTGCGTCTTTTTTTATGGCGATGCGGCCGAAGTTGCCAATAATATGCGCATACCGCTAAGTGACGAATTTGATGCCACAGCGCAATGGCAGGCGTTACATAAAGAGTTCGGACTGAACCTATACGTGTGTATTGCCAGTGCCGAACGCCGCGGCGTAATAGGTGCAGATAGCGCCAACGACCATCGCTTAAACACGCAAAACTTGGCAAACGGCTTTAGTGTAGTCGGCTTGGCCGAGTTCCACTCGGCGCTGTTGTCTACAGATCGCTTCGTGCATTACAACTGATGTTGCGTATGCATACGTTTTGACCGGCTGTAAGCTGAGATCAAGCGTTAGGATTTTCTTATGGTTGTCTTGGTGATCGCCTTCAGCTTTTTTGCTATCTAAATCGAGAAGATAATGTCCTTTAATACGGCGAGTGTCCTAAAAGCTAATTGATTATGTCCTTTAAATAAGTTGTTTTTATTTAAGGGACATCCCTAGGGCAAACATGAGCAAAGCAATAGAGCACCAAAACGAAGAAATCATCACTCTTCTAGGTA
>CAYOXK010000015.1:0-16624 GCA_964407915.1 uncultured Gammaproteobacteria bacterium | reverse complement strand
CAGGCATTCGAGGATGTGAATAAAAGAACTTCACGTTTGGGCTGTAATATTCCGTTTATCAAAAATAATTTATGTCCGCTCAGTTTTACCGATGTTGCGAGGGATGATTACACGGCGGCGCTATTGGCCATTTACGAGAAAAATGATATCGAGCCCATGCTTGAGTTGTTTGCTTGGGCATACTCACGTTCCTGTAATCAATATGGCGCAGTCAAGCAATCTCTAGGGGAAATTGATGCCTTCCGTATTCAGTATCGTCAGCAGCGAAAATCGATCATGGGGCAAATCGTAAAGCGAAATCTACACGGTCTGGAGGCAGAGAAACTGGTTAACAACTATTGTCAAGATCAAGGGATTGCTGAAGTCGATAGATTTACCGCCATGACTCTGGCCGACCTCGGTACTCTGCACGCTGGCGCAATTATCGGCCTCGGTATAACAGAAGCGCAGCTCGAAGCGTGGCACTCGAGCGAGGCCTAAGTGAAAAATGAGCTACTCTTAAAGGCGTGTGTCGTTTCGCGAGTTGTCACTTTGGAAAGGGAAAGAGCAATGAAGTTTGCTAAATGCTATGTGACTTTTTATCACATATCTATGTTTTGCCCAAAACAGCCATTAGCGATTGCCATGGTCTAAGAAAGCGAGCTAGTCTATTATCTCTGAGCAAAACTCATCGCTCAGCGATGAGTGGGTGACTCTTAACAACAGGACATGGGTTTGAATTCCATTTTATACGTTTTTCGGTACAGCGCATGGCAGGGGCGGCGGGCAAGCGATGGCTTAGACTTGTTGATGGCCAGTTGTGCGATGGAGTTGGATGTAAGCGCGTTGTTTATTCACGAAGGCGTGTTCATTCTTAAGCGCGAGCAGCGCTCATTGTCGGTGGATGAGAGTGCCCCACAAGCCAAGTTGGCGAGTAAGCCATTTGGCGCGCTGTACGATTTTGGATGCGAGCACGTTTATGTCTGCGAACGCAGCTTAAAAGCTCGCGGATTAACGGTTGAAGATCTCTTTGTGCAAACTAGCCCGCTACAGCAAGAAGATATTGCCGCTTGTCTTGATCGCTTTGACCAAGTGGTGGTGGTGTGATCACGTCTTGGGTAAACAATGGAGGCCTCTATGCATAAATTAATTGCCATTAAAGAGTCTGCCCACAATGCCATTTGGCTGTACGAAGCCTTAGGCTATGCCACAAGAGGCGATTCGATAGTGCTGCGCGAAGAGGCCGTTACGGGCTTGCACTCTAAAGTATTGCTCGCGAGCTTTTTGGCTAAATGCGCGGCGCAAGGAATTAGTGTGTATGCGGTGCATGAGGACCTTCTACGCCGTGGCATACAAGCGCAGTTACAGTCTGTGACATTGCTTAAAACCGACGAACTACCACAACTCATTCAAGCCCATGCTAAGTATATAGCTTGGTAGTCAGCTTTAGCCCCAGACGTTTTTTAGCAGCACAACACTATGAGTGAACATTTTTCGATCACGGTTGACGGTATTGAGTTACCCACAGACCATCAAGGCTTTTTAAAAGAGCGCTTAGCGTGGACGCCTCGCGTTGCGCAGTCCATTGCGGCTCTAGACGGTATTACGTTAACCGACGAACATTGGGAAATTATTCATTACTTTCGCGAGTACTACGAAGACTACAACATACCCCCACCGATGCGCATGATTATGCGCGTGTTCAAAAAGGCGTTCGGTGATACCAACGCCAGCAGTCGCTATTTACACCAACTGTTCCCCGAAGGTCCGACCAAAACGGCCAGCAAGTACGCAGGGTTGCCTAAACCTAAAAATTGTAAGTAGATTTAATGCAGTCACTAGCGCCTTTCAATAGGCGAAGCTTTATACTCGCGTTATGAAATTTGTAGACGAAGCAGAAATAACGGTGAGAGCCGGTAACGGGGGGCATGGCGCGATGAGCTTTCGCCGTGAAAAATACATCCCTAAAGGTGGGCCCGACGGCGGCAACGGCGGGGCCGGTGGTAGTGTGTATTTACACTCCACCGACGCGCTGAATACACTGGCTGATTTTCGCTTTGTGCGTAGCTACTCCGCGCCGGGCGGTAAAACCGGTGGTGGTAAATTAAAGAGTGGTGTGGGCGGCGACGATCTGATTGTGAAAGTGCCCGTGGGTACGCTCGTGTTCGATGCGCAAACCGATGAGCTTATCGTGGATTTTACCGAGCCCGATCAGATGCAGATTGTTGCGCGCGGTGGTGAAGGCGGTTTAGGTAATCACACCTTTAAGTCGAGCACCAATCAAGCGCCCCGCAAAATCACTAAAGGCAAGCCAGGCGATGCGCGTACCCTGCGCCTTGAATTAAAAGTATTAGCCGACGTGGGTTTGCTTGGTTTACCCAATGCGGGTAAATCGACGTTACTGCGCGCGATTTCTCAAGCGACTCCTAAAGTGGCGGACTATCCATTTACCACACTGCATCCCGAGTTGGGGGTGGTGAGTTTAGGGATGGGCAGTAGTTTCGTGGTGGCTGATATTCCAGGTCTTATTGAAGGTGCTTCTCAAGGCGCAGGTCTGGGTATTCAGTTTTTACGCCACTTAGCCCGAACCAAATTATTACTCCATGTGGTGGATATTGCGCCTTATGGTAACGAGGAAGCCGATTTGTATTCGGACATCACGTCCATTGTGGCGGAGCTTGAGCAATACAGCGAAGAACACGAAACGCATCTGAATGAGCTTGAGCGTTGGTTGGTCATTAATAAGATCGACACCGTGCTTGATGAAGATCGCGAGGAGATTGTTGCGGCACTACTTAAAAAACTCGCATGGACTGGCCCCGTGTTTGAGATCTCGGCCATCGGCCGAATCGGCACTCAACCCCTTGTTAACGCCATTATGCGGCACATAGAAGAAGTGGAGCGTGCCAACGAACCCGAAGTATTACAATCTATTCCGAGTACATCTGATTTAACCTCATGATCGACCGCAAAGAGCTAACCACGGCGAGCCGCGTGGTAGTGAAAGTGGGCTCGGCCTTGCTTACCGCAGACGGTAAGGGTCTGGACGAGCAATTTATTGGTTCGCTCGCTGCGCAGATTGCCGCCTTGCGCGAGCGCGATATAGAAGTGGTCTTGGTCAGTTCGGGATCGATTGTTGCGGGCTTAGCCGCGCTCGGTATTAGTCAACGCCCGACCAAAATTAATCTATTGCAAGCGGCCGCTGCCGTTGGCCAAGCCGCGTTAATCCGCGCCTACGATGATGCGTTTACGCCCCTTAAGGTGCAAAGTGCCCAAGTGCTGTTAACCCATGCCGATATTGCTAATCGCACACGCTACCTAAATGCCCGCGCGACGCTTACTAGCTTGTTGAGCTTAGGCATCTTAAGCATCGTCAACGAAAACGACACGGTTGCGACCGAAGAAATCTGTTTCGGGGATAACGATAGCTTAGGGGGGCTGGTTGCGAATTTAATTGATGCCGACGCATTTATTATTCTCACCGACCAAGAAGGTCTGTTCACAGCCGACCCCAGGTCGGACCCATCGGCAACGCTATTAAGCGCGGTATCGGTGGAAGATCCAACCATCTTGAGCATGGCTACCAGCGGCTCACGTTGGGGGCGCGGCGGTATGGTCACCAAGTTACAGGCCGCTAAAGTGGCGGCACGCTCAGGGGCCGCGACCGTGATCGCGAGTGGGCGGCAGCCTAATGTGCTAATCCGCCTCGTAAGCGGCGAAGACATTGGTACTTTCTTAATACCGAGCGAACGTGTTTCATCGAAAAAGCAATGGATGGCTAATCAGATGAGAATTACCGGAAAATATGTGCTCGATGCGGGTGCCGTTCAAGTAGTCAGTGAGTCGGGTCGTAGCCTCTTGCCGGTTGGTATCACTGCGGTTGAAGGCGACTTCGAACGCGGTTCGCTCGTGTCGCTCTGCGATCCAGAGGGGCGTGAAATTGGCCGAGGCTTGAGTAATTACGATTCGCTGGCAGCCACTAAGATCAAAGGGCTTTCGAGCGCGGCCGTGCGCGATCTGCTCGGTGATTTTGCCGATACCGAAGTGGTGCACCGCGACCACCTAGTGGTGTTTTGATACGGAACTTTGTACCGTACGTGATAAAAGTTTATAGCGATGTGCCCATCAGTTTAATAATGTCACGTACGCTCAACCAATAAACACAAAAAAAAGACCCAATTGGGTCTTTTTTTAAACGGGTCTGGCTAGATCGCGGGTCAATAAGTGGCCTTGCCGAAACGCAAGGCCTGACCGCAGAGATTTAATCTAAGCCGATGCAGACATCTCTTTAACGCGTTTGTTCAAACGGCTTTTCAAGCGTCCAGCACGGTTCTTATGGTGAAGACCCTTGATGGTTGCTTTGTCAATTTTAGACGCAGACACTTTGTACGCTTCTTGCGCCGCCGTTTGGTCGCCCGTAGTAATTGCCGCTTCAAGTTTCTTAATTGCAGTACGCACAGCCGAACGCTGTGAGTGGTTTTGCAATCGTCGAACAGAATTTTGTTTTGCGCGCTTGCGCGCTTGTGGAGAATTTGCCACTTTTTTAGCCCTCAAAAAATCGAACGCGAAATATGCAGATTTTGTAAATTGAAGTCAAGCAAATATAGGCAACGTTTGCCTTTTTTGCCGCTTTTGAGCGTTCTAGCGGCCCAAGCTAAGAATTAAGTAGCGTACCGCTCGCGGCCGCCCTCGATCTTGGCGGCGTGGGCGGCCCAGCAATATGCGAAAAGCCTGCTAAGAGTGCTAGTCTTCGTTATTATTCAGCGTCATGGATGCAACGGAACGTATCCGATTTTCCTGCAACTTTAACTTCCGAAACCACCATTGTCTTCCAAACTCTTAAAATCCACCGCCGTCGTTAGTTTGATGACGTTAGTGTCGCGCATTTCAGGCTTGGTTCGCGACATCATCATGGCCAACGTACTTGGGTCTTCGGCTCTCGCCGATGCCTTTTTTGTGGCGTTTAGGATTCCGAATTTTCTTAGACGCATATTTGCAGAAGGGGCTTTTTCGCAGGCGTTCGTGCCGGTTTTTTCAGAATTGAACGAGCGCAATACGGTTGAGGCGCGCGAGTTTGTGGCGGCCAGTTTCGGTTTGTTGAGCTTGGTGACGCTGGGTTTGTCGGCCTTAGGCGTCGTGTTTGCCGAGCCGCTTGTTGCACTGCTGGCACCTGGGTTTGTGGATGATCCTTTTAAATTTGAGGCAACGGTGGGCGCACTGCAGATTATGTTCCCGTATCTGTTCTGCATTTCCTTAGTTGCGATGTCGGCCGGTGTGCTCAACTCGGTTAATCGCTTCGCGGTACCGGCCGTTACGCCTGTAATGCTCAATATTTGTTTGATTCTGGCTATGTGGCAGCTGCTGCCGTTGGTTGAGCCTGCCTCCAAAGCGTTAGCGATTGGGGTGATGATTGCGGGTGTGTTGCAGTTATTGATGCAGCTACCGTCGCTGCGGGCCGAGGGTTTTCTAGTGATGCCCAGCCTTAATCTGCGTAACACCGCGGTCATGCGCGTGGCGTGGCTTATGGGGCCTGCCGTATTCAGTGTCTCGGTGGCGCAAATTAACTTGCTGGTCAATACTTTTCTAGCCTCGTTTTTAGTGACGGGCAGCGTTACTTGGCTGTATTACTCAGACCGCTTGATGGAGTTTCCTGTTGGGGTGTTTGGCATTGCATTGGCGACCGTTGTATTGCCCAATTTAGCGCGTCAGCATACCTCTGGCAGCGCCGAAAGCTTTAGCAATATGCTCGATTGGGCGCTGCGCTGGGTGGTGGTGATTGCCGTACCCGCCACGTTTGCTCTAATTATTTTGGCGGTGCCTTTGTTGGCCACGTTGTTTAATTACAATCAATTTACGGTAAACGACGTGCAGCAGTCGGCTACCGCGCTGCAAGCATTTTCTATGGGCGTGTGCGGGTTTATTTTCGTCAAGGTCTTGGCTCCCGGTTTTTTTGCCCGACAAGATACGCGTACACCCATGCAGGTAGCCGTGGTTTCAGTGCTCGTGAACATTGTATTAAGTATTATCTTGGTGGGTCCGATGGCCCATACCGGCTTGGCGTTAGCTATTTCGATCGCGGCATGGGTTAACTCCGTACTACTGGCTGCGATTCTCCTTTATCGAAAGATTTATCGCCCAGCCCCTGGTTGGTTGTGGTTTTTGGCGCGTGTTGCCGTTGCCGTGATAGCAATGTGTGCGGTGCTCTGGTTTGGCTCAGCGAACGACCAAATTTGGTTTGAACGCAGTCTTAGCGAGCGTGTTTGGTCTATAACCTGGGTGGTGATAAGTGCCGCTGTGGTGTACTTTGTGGCGTTGTACGCTTTGGGTTTACGCCCTCACGCCTTGCTCTTAAAGCCGGCGCGTGAGCCGCTCTAGCGGTAACGTCAAACTACGTTGTTGTGCTTAAGCAAGGTTTGCAACCCTGTAGACCGTTTTATGGCTGTGATGGATTTATGTCTATAAGAGATATTGGCTCGCCACAAAAATTATTTAATTTAGCCGAAGCGCGGGAGCTGCTGGAGCTGGTGAAGCGAATTACCGAGCGCCATCGCCAGGAGTTAACGCCTATTCGCTATCGGCTCGACCGCATGTTGTCGAATGACCCGCGCAGGCCCGCCATTGAATACGAATTTGAAGCTGTGGTTGAGCGCTGGAAAATCAAGATGGAGCAATTGGGCGTGCAAGCCAGCAACCTCTGGGTAGTAGAGTTTGATGTGGGGGATGGCTTTTTAAGTTGGCGATACCCAGAGTTGGGAATTAATCACTTTAGAGGCTATGATTCGCCGTTTTCAGAGCGGCGCAAACTGGCCGACTATATTGAAGAACAAGACCCAGACTGGGCTCTGTAGCGAGTGTTTTTATGTCGTTGATTCAAGGAATTGAAGGTTTGCGCGGTGCGCGGCGTCCCTCGGTTGTCTCCATTGGTAATTTTGATGGGGTGCATAAGGGACACCAACAAATTGTACAGACATTGCTCACCGAGGCGGCCGAGCAGGGTTTGGTCTCGACTATTGTTACCTTTGAACCGTTGGCGAGAGAGTTTTTTGCGCCGAGTTCCATCGCGCGACTCACCACCCTAGCGGAGCGCTCCGACATTTTATTTGAGCTGGGCGTAGACCAAGTATTGTGCATTGAGTTTAACGACGAATTTTCTCGATTTAGTCCCGTGCGTTTTATTCAAGAAATATTGTTAGACGGCCTGGGTACTAAGTTTTTGAGCGTTGGCGATGACTTTCGCTTTGGGCATCAACGGACGGGTGATTTTTCTACCCTTCAAACCGCGGGTCAAAAAAACCAGTTTAAAGTGGTGCGGCACCAAACCATCGAGCATGACGGCGAGCGCGTAAGCAGTGGACGAATTCGCGCAGCGCTAGAAGAGGGTGATTTAGAGCTCGCGCACAACTTGTTGGGTCGGCCGTACTCTATTAGCGGGGAGGTGAGCGTTGGCCAAAAGTTAGGACGCACATTGGGGTTTCCCACCGCAAACATTATTTTAGGCGACCGCCGCGTCCCGGTAGCGGGAGTGTATGCGGTGCGCGTGGCGCTGGGAGCGCAGTGCGTCAATGGTGTGGCCAATGTGGGCATGCGACCTACGGTAGATGGTAAAGAGCAGCGTCTTGAAGTGCATGTGTTTGACTTCGCGCAAGACCTCTATGGCAAAACGTTGCGAGTAGACTTTGTGCATAAAATTCGTGAGGAACGAAAATTTGCCTCGTTGCCCGACCTTACCGAACAAATACAGCGTGACGCTGAGGCCGCGCGACAGTTACTGCAAAAATAACCTCAGCCCGCCCCCGCAGTGCCAAGCGGTGTGCGATACGGTCAGCGCGATAAAGTTTGCGGCTTAAACCCTTAATTACATTGGTTATCCAAGTCAACTCAACTAAAATATCGCGCTCGCAAAGCCCAAACAACCATTTGCTCACTCAGTGTGAGCCGCACAGACAATTAAACACATGAGTAAGGACCAGCCAGGAAGTCAGTACAAGGATACTATTAATCTGCCCCAGACCGAATTCGCAATGAAAGCGGGGCTGGTACAGAAGGAGCCGCGTATCTTGGCCAAGTGGGCATCGCTGGATGCCTATCACGCATTGCTTGCCCAGCGCACCGACGCGCCTCTGTTTACGCTGCACGATGGCCCACCGTACGCGAACGGCAATATTCACACTGGCCATGCGATGCAAAAGATTCTTAAAGACATCGTAGTAAAGTCGAAGAATTTGGCGGGATTTCGCTCACCGTTTATTCCCGGTTGGGATTGTCATGGCTTGCCAATCGAGATTCAGGTTGAGAAAAAGCACGGCAAAGCCGGTCAGAAGATCGACAAAAAAACATTTCGTCAAAAGTGTCGTGAGTACGCCGCGACACAAGTAGAAGTTCAGAAACAAGAATTTGTGCGTCTGGGCATACAAGGGGATTGGGACAATCCCTATTTGACGATGGATTTTAAAACGGAAGCGGATACCGTACGCAGTTTGGCCAAAATCGTAGAATCGGGCCATCTGTATCACGGTTTGATGCCCGTGTATTGGTGTCCCGCTTGCGCCTCTGCCTTAGCCGAAGCGGAAGTGGAGTATCAAGATAAAGTCTCGCCAGCGATTGATGTTAAGTTTGCCGTTACCAACGTGCCAGAATTTGCCAACCGAGTGGGTGTGCAAGCGGCGAGCCTGCATAATCCGTCGCTCGTAATTTGGACGACCACGCCTTGGACGCTACCAGCCAACGAGGCGGTGGCACTGCATCCCGACCTAGATTATGTGCTGGTGCAAGCGGGTGAAGAACAACTGGTGCTCGCGCACGACTTGCTCGCGAGTGCACTAGAGCGCTACGGGCTTACGTCTGACGCCGCCCCGATGGCCTCGTTTAAAGGCCAGGCGCTTGAGCATCTGCAGCTGCAGCATCCCTTTTATGCCAAACAAGTGCCCGTAATTTTGGGTGATCACGTAACCACCGAAACGGGCACTGGCGCGGTACATACGGCGCCCGCCCATGGTGGCGAAGACTTTGCGGTGGGCAAAGGCTATAACTTGCCCGTGAATAATCCGGTGGATGCCAACGGCGTTTATCTGGATTCAACCGAGCTGTTTGCCGGCCAATTCGTGTTTAAGGCCAACGAGGAGATCGTAAAGGAACTCGCGGCGCGCCACGTGTTGCTTAAACACGAAGACTATAACCACAGCTACCCACACTGTTGGCGCCACAAAACGCCCATGATCTACCGAGCCACCGCGCAGTGGTTTATTGGTATGGAGCGCAAAGAGGGTAGCCAGGGCTTGCGTGCGCAAGCACTTGAGGCCATCAAAACGGTTGACTGGGAGCCCGAGTGGGGGCAAGCGCGCATAACCACCATGGTCGAGAATCGCCCCGATTGGTGCATTTCGCGACAGCGTAATTGGGGCGTGCCCATCGCGGTGTTCTTGCATAAAGAAACGGGTGAACTGCATCCGCAAACGCCTGCCTTGATGGAGCAAGTGGCTGCCTTAGTCGAACAACAAGGCATTCAAGCGTGGTACGACCTAGACCCATCAGATTTGCTCGCTGGCGAGGCTGACCAGTATGAAAAAGTGCTCGACACGTTGGACGTATGGTTTGATTCGGGCGTAACCCACAACAGTGTAGTGAATGCCCGCAGCGAACTGCGTTTTCCATCGGACTTGTATTTAGAAGGATCGGATCAGCATCGTGGTTGGTTTCAGTCTAGTCTGCTCTCGAGTGTGGCCATGAACAACGGCCAAGCACCTTACAAAACAGTGCTAACGCATGGGTTTGTGGTCGATAAAGACGGTCGCAAGATGTCTAAGTCGCTCGGCAATGTAATCGCGCCACAAGAGGTGATTAATTCCTTAGGTGCCGACATCTTACGCCTGTGGGTGGCGGGTACTGACTACAAGGCCGAAGTCACGTTGTCGCAAGAAGTACTGCAGCGCACCGGTGATACGTATCGCCGCATGCGAAATACTGCGCGCTATTTGCTGGGCAACCTGCACGGCTTTAAGCCTGCCGAACATATGCTGCCCTATGCGGAGCTGCTCTCGCTCGACCAATGGGCCGTGCGCTTAACCAAGCAACTGCAACTGGATATCGAAAACGCCTACGCGAGCTATCAATTTCATAATGTGTACCAGCGCTTACATCAGTTTTGCGTAGTCGAGATGGGCGGGTTTTATTTAGATGTAATCAAAGACCGCCTCTACACCATGCCCGCTAATTCGTCAGGTCGGCGGTCGGCACAAACGGCGATGCAGCATATACTCGAAACGCTAGTGCGAGTAATTACGCCTGTGTTGAGTTTTACCGCCGAAGAAATTTGGGAGCACATGCAAGAGCGATCATTGGATACCGTGCTGTACGCTACGCGCTATGCGCTACTTGACGATATACCGAGCAACGCGGCGGATGATCAGCAATGGCGAGTGGTGTTATCGGTGCGCGAACAAGTTGCCAAACAAATAGAAGCGCTGCGCACGGCCGGTAAAATTGGTGCGGCTTTAGATGCGCAAGTGACGCTCTATGCAGACGGCGAAGTATTGCAAGCGCTGACTGCCATCGAGTCTGAACTCAAATTCGCGTTTATTAGTTCTGCCGCTAGCTTACAACCACTGGCCGCGGCGGATGCCAATGCTAAGTCGGGCGAATTGCCGAATTTGAAAGTATCCGTCGTACGATTAGAGGATGCAAAGTGTGTTCGATGCTGGCATCGCCAACCCGAAGTCGGTTCTATTGCGGCGCATCCAGAACTGTGTAATCGCTGTGTTGAGAACATTGAAGGGCAAGGCGAAACAAGGCGCTTTATCTAAGCCTAGGCGGGGCCCATTAAAATGAATAGATACGTTGCATTAACTTTGTTGGGTTTGCTGGTTTTAGGCGCAGACCAAGCAACTAAGTATTGGGCTGAGCATATTTTAGGGCACTACGGTGTTGTACCACTTACGTCTTTCTTTGACTTCTCGCTGGCGCACAACTATGGCGCGGCGTTTGGCTTTTTAAATGACGCGGGCGGTTGGCAAACTATTTTCTTTACGAGTTTAGCCATTGTTGTGAGTGCCGTATTGGCCATTATGATTTGGCAATTAAAAGCTCACGAGCGCCATTTAGCGTTAGCCTATACGTTGATTATTGCAGGCGCTTTAGGCAATGCGATTGATCGACTGGTGTACGGATACGTGGTCGATTTCATTCATCTGTTCTACGGCGACTGGCATTATCCACACTTTAATATCGCCGACTCCGCTATATTCATCGGCGCAGGGTTGTTAATCGCCGAAGCGTTTGGACGACCGTTTTTGAACACCGCAGAGGGGACTGGTGAGACTAGTGAGACCACTGACGGCAAATCGAGAGTTAATCACAAGCAATGAAAATATTACTCGCTAATCCACGCGGCTTTTGTGCCGGTGTCGATCGCGCTATCGAGATCGTTGAACGAGCCATAGAGTTATTCGGAGCACCCATCTATGTGCGTCACGAGGTGGTGCACAATCGATTTGTGGTCGACGATCTAAAAGCGAAAGGCGCCGTGTTTGTGAACGAACTGCACGAGGTGCCTGACGACGCGACGGTTATTTTCAGCGCGCACGGTGTATCGCGCCAAGTACAAGACGAAGCCGCAGGGCGCCGACTAAAAGTATTCGATGCAACTTGTCCGTTGGTGACTAAAGTGCATATGGAAGTAAAGCGGTATCGAGATCGCGGTACTGAAGTTATTTTGATTGGCCATGCGGGCCACCCTGAAGTGGAAGGAACCATGGGGCAGGCCGATTCGGGCATGTATCTGGTGGAAGAAGCGGCTGATGTAGAACCGCTTACCGTTCAGCACCCCGATAATTTGGCCTATGTAACGCAAACAACTTTGTCGGTCGATGACACTAAAATTGTGATCGACAAGCTCAAGCAAAAATTTCCAGCGATTCAAGGCCCACGCAAGGATGATATTTGTTATGCCACGCAGAACCGGCAAGATGCCGTGCGTGCGCTCGCGCGGGATGCCGATGTGTTGTTGGTGGTGGGTTCACCGACGAGTTCTAACTCCAACCGCTTACGCGAACTGGCCGAAACCATGGGTGTTCCGAGTTACTTAGTGGACGAGCCAGGTCAGATTCAACACGAGTGGTTTGATGGCGTGGGCGTGGTAGGCATTACGGCTGGCGCCTCGGCCCCCGACATTCTGGTAAAGCAAGTAATCGATCAAGTGAAGCGCTGGGGCGGAACCGTAGTAAACGAAGCCGATGGCCCGGTCGAGAATGTGTCATTTTCCCTGCCCATAGAACTGCGCTTCGATCCATCCTAGTATCAGCGCAGTCTAGTATCAGAGCGGTCTAGGGCTGGTTGGGGCATTAGAGAGCCTTCAGCCTCTTTTACGATCCCTTCAGCCGCTTATCGGGTGGCGTTAGCCGCTCATCTTGAAACCCCTATTTAACTGAGTACGGTTACATAGTTGCAGGCTTATTCTTCAGTTCAGGGTATGAATGGGCTCAGGAGGGCTTGCAATAATGCTTAGGGATAAGCGCACCGGTGGGGTAATTCGCATAATTTTGGCAAACAGCGCGCAACCATTCCTGCAATTCCTTTCTATTAAACATCGCACTCGATTGGCCGTAACACGGCTAACGCGAATCGATGCGGGTCGCGTGCACAGAGCCAATGCCGCGCGCAAACCCCGATCGCGTGCGCAAATGGGTGGCAGTTTGATCGAAGCATTAGTTGCACTGCTCGTGTTCTCGGTGGGCGCTCTGGGTATTGCCGCATTGCAGGTAACCACAGTATTGCGAGTAGACGATACAAAGCAGCACACCATCGCCCTGTTTAAAGCGCAGGAGTTGCTTGAGCGAATCCGCGCGTCTGAGTCGTCCTCGCAAATTGAAGACCCATTGCCGCATTACATTCGGGCTGTGAACAATACCTCATTGACTTCGCTAACCTCTTATACCGGACACCCCAATTTTCAGTGTGGTGCCGCACCCGCCATGTGTTCGGGTGCGCAACAGTGTGCAGTGGCCGAGCTGGCGCAGTTTGATGTGTGGACTACCTTTTGCGATCCCGTAACTGGCATTGCCACCGAGCTACAAACTGCCGGGCTTAAAAGAGACGCGAGCACTAAAGGTGCGGTTTCGCTAAAAGGCTTAGATGTGGCTTTATTGCCCACTGCGCAGGGGCACAATTTATATGTGCGGTGGGTGGCGCGCGACACCGAACAAAATCAAAGCTTAGCCGACGGCCCTACGCGTATGGTTAATTTATGCGGCGAATCAATGCCGCTCGATGTTCGACTCAACGTTTACTGCGTTAAAGCCCAGTGATGCAGTTTGCCCGCATCGAAGCCGTGCGTATGGCACAAGGCTATACCTTAGTAGAGTTGCTCGTTGGACTTTTCTTAAGCCTCTTTATTGTGGCGATGACCATCACCTACATCTTAACTTCAGCTAAAACCTTTACGGTGCAAACTAACGAGGCCCTGATTCAGGAGAACGCCCGCTTTGCCTTCGACCAGCTTGGGCAGATCATTCGCGGTGGCGGAGCTGATCCAAGCAATCAAATGGTGGCAGGGTACGCCCCCATCTTTACGGGTGCTCGGTGCGCTGCAACAGCGAATCGGTCTAATCGAGCCAGTGATGCACACCCCTGTACATTGGCTGGGCTGTCGCAAGGTTCAGATCGTTTAGCCATTGCCACCTCGGTCACCGCTGGCGCTAGAGCCTGTGATGGCAGCGACATTATTGTTGCCGCCGAACAGTGGCGACCCATCGCCACCGTACTATGGACCGCGGATTTCGATCGCGATGGCGTGCGCTCTCTTTATTGCCAATCGCTAGACCTTGAGGGCGGCGACTTTATTGGCCTCGCCACACCGCTCGTGGAAGGCGTTGAGCTATTGCAATTTGAGGTAGGTTTGGATGGTGACCAAAACGGTGCGCTTGATCATTATGTGAGTGCCAGCACATTTCCCGAGCAGGATACCGCTAACGTAAAGACTATTCGCGTAGCACTGCTCATGAGCCCAGGCAGTGGTGTGCAACAGAACAAGACGGCTGAGCGCCATGCGGAACGCTCGTATCAACTCTTAGATGAGCAAACGGTGGCGTATACCGATGGTATTCCGCGCAGTGTGTACTCAACCGTAGTGATGCTGCCAAGCAGCCGCAAATAATGCGCAATCAAACTTGCATGCCGATTCAGAGTAAGATTTACATGCAAAGCGGCGCTGCATTGCTCATTACCGTAATCATTGTTTTGGTGCTAAGCGTAATTGCTGTAACGGCCACTAATACAAATCAACTCCAACATTTATTGGTGCGCAGTACCCAGCAAAAGCTGTTGGTGCAAAACCAAAGCGCGGCCGAATTGCAAGCGCAGTTACACACGATTGTTTCGATAGCTAAGGCTAACGAGCCGCCCGCACTCGTGGCAGAGGATGAGCTAATTGCACACTTTGGGTATGTAGGCGAACTGCTCAAGCAGGGGGCAGGTAGCCAAATACACAGCAGCATACCAAGGGGCGATGAGCAAATGTTTGGCTTAGCGGCGCCGACCAGCGCGCACGACCTACAGCGCTCAGTGGGACTTAGTTTTAGACGTGTGCTAAATTCGACCGAGGTGCCAAAGCAAAGCCCTCCGAGTGATGAATTGGATGAGGGAGACATACCACCGACTACGCTTATGCTCTGCTATGAATTCGAATTAGTCGTCAAGTCGCAAATTGAGGGTACGCCCACACGTTCACAACAGCATCAAATATTTGAACTAGCACACTTAGTGCACAGCACTATTGAGAATCCGACGCTCGACTCAGACCCAACAACTGAACAGAAGAACGGCGACAGCCCAAGCGTAGTAACGCAAGAGGGCGAATGCGACCCAGCGATTACCTGCCAATGTGCGTGGCCCGAGCAAGGCTATGCGCAAAGCATGTTTATTAAATCGTGGTGGCAGCAAATGCCAGTAGTGGAGTGAGCAATGCGATTGCGCTGCACCGCAGTTTCGGGTGAGGCGCGTTAATAAAGCGAGGTACTTACAAACGCGCTGTCAATCGCGCAATCAAGCGTACGCTAACAACCCACATTAGAAATCCACATTAAAATGGAGGCACACGGACCGTGCTAAACTTTAAACAAAAGAAATGCGCAATAACCCAAATCGGTTTTACCTTGTTAGAGTTGTTGTTTGTGGTATTAATCATCGGCATTTTGCTGTTAGTTGCGCTACCGAGTTACCAAGCCTATATTGTTAAAGCTAACCGCACTGACGCTAAACAGAGTTTGAGTGAAATAATGTTTGAACAAGAACGCTATCAGTTGCACCACCGCACCTATACCACCAACCTATCCGCACTTGGCTTTCGAGTGCAAGGGCGGGGGGTGAGTTCGGCGGAAGGCTTTTATTCCATCACCGCGCATGCCTGCCCGGGTATGCGGTTGGATCAATGTGTAGAGCTGCGGGCGAGTCCTAACTATTCCAAACTGCCAAAGTCTGAACGCCCGCTTACCTTAGACTCGCGTGACCAACGCCAAGGTGAGTGGTGACGGCCAAGCATAAGTTAGTTCTGCCCTATCTTTGTAGCAACTATGCGCTGCTGCTGAGTTTGTTGGTCGGCCAAGTGGTGTTGAGCAGCTTATGGTTGCTGAGCGCAACAGACCATTCGGTGGCCACGTATGGTTTATGGACGCTGTATGTGCAATCGTTGGTGCTACTCAATTGCGCCATTCTGTGTTGGGCTAGAGCACGCTTACAAAGGCTTTCGATCTGGCTCGGATCACTCATTGTAGTGGGCGTGGGCTGCACGTCTATTTTAATTCTAGAGCAACTAACGTACTGGGTATTGCCATTTGCAGTCGACCCCCAGTTGTTTGACGCTCAAACAGGTAAGCGCATGCTCGTAATGGCGCTTATCTATATATTGCTATTACGGCTTTTTAGTTTGTTAGCCGTTCTTGAAGCGCGCAGTAAAGCCGAAGCGCAGTCTAGAATTCACGCACTGCAAGCAAAAATTCAACCGCACTTCTTGTTTAACAGCCTGAATACCATTAGCGAGTTGGCGGCTACCAATCCAGAGCAAGCCGAAAACGCCATTCAAGCGCTTTCGATGTTGTTTCGGGTAAGCCTTGAAGAAGGCGAAGACCTGCACAGCTTAGACAAAGAATTGCGATTGTGTGAGCGGTATCTGGAGTTGGAATTCTGGCGCTTTGACCCACCGCCGCTGATTACCCAAACTGTGGATATTAAAGATCCCAAAGCGGTTATGGTGCCTAAACTGCTGTTGCAACCCCTATTCGAGAATGCCTTAAAATACGGCATCGCTGCGGGCTTGCACCCGAGCGAAGCCTTTATTGATTTGAGCATAAAAGAAACGACCAACGACATTTCCATTAAGCTTAGTAATGCCTTTAGTTTAAAAGAGGGCGTGCATAAGGGGCATGGCGTAGCAATCGAAAACACCAAGGAACGCTTGAGCGTATTGTTTGGCGACCAACAGTCCTTTAGAGTTAAGTCGCAAGAGGGCGTGTTCCATGTCATGCTGAAGATTCCCAAAAGCAGCACTGCACGCCGCCGTTAAAGGAGTGTTAAACAAGTTCGCCATGCTTAACAACTTGTAGGATCAAGTATTTATGTACAAAGTGCTTATTGTGGATGACGAGCCCCTCGCCCGTTC
>CAYOXK010000014.1:0-42612 GCA_964407915.1 uncultured Gammaproteobacteria bacterium | reverse complement strand
CGCAACCACATCGGTCACTACACCCACATCGCTCAGCTTAGCGGATCGCAGTTTCGTAAAAGAACTCGTGTTTGGAATTTGTCGTTGGTATGGCCATTTAAACCAAGTGAGCCAAGCACTGCTTGCCAAGCCACTACGCAATAAAGATCGAGACATACACTTTTTGCTGCTCATTGGCTTATATCAGCTGCAACATCTGGCCACCGCAGATCACGCTGCAGTCGCCGCAACCGTTAACGGCGCTAAACAAGCTAAAAAGATGTGGGCCGTTAAATTGTTAAACGCTTGCCTGCGTCAGTTTCAACGCGATCAAGCCAATGCGCCTTTTAACATTACGGACGCAGTGCATGAGCGCAATCATCCACAATGGTTAGTTACCGAGCTCAAAGCGAATTGGCCCCAGCATTGGTTACCTATTCTGCGAGCCAATGATGATCGCCCAGCAATGTGTTTACGCGTTAACACCCAGCGCGTATCCCGCACTGACTATCTACACAGGCTTGCAGCCGCCAACATCGAGGCAACGCTGGACCCGATGAGCGATGTTGGCCTTATTTTAACCACGGCTAAACCCGTGACAGCTCTACCTGGGTTTAGCGAGGGGGATTGTTCGGTACAAGACACCGCTGCCCAACTCGCGGTACAGATGCTCGCCCCTCAGCCATACGACCAAATACTCGACGCTTGCGCAGCCCCAGGCGGTAAACTCGCGCACATTTTAGAGATGATGGGCAACTCGGCCGATGTTGACGCGATCGACATAGAACCCGACCGCGTTGCATCCATTCAAGATACGCTTATCCGCTTAGGCCTGCGCGCAACGGTGGCTAGTGCTGACGCCAGTGATCCGAGCAGTTGGCCGTTTGGTCGTAAAACCTACGACAAAATACTAATTGATGCGCCCTGCAGTGGCACGGGCGTTATTCGGCGACACCCTGACATTCGTCACCATCGTCGCGCCAGCGACATCATAGCTCTGCAAACGCTACAAGCGGCCATTTTAGATGCGTGCTGGAGTGCGCTCAAACTGGGCGGAAGCCTACTCTATACCACCTGCTCGGTACTCAAAGCTGAAAACGAAGACCAGGCCAGAGCATTTTTAAACCGGCATACCGATGCACGCGTAAAGGCACTCGACCATCCTAGCGGTTTACGCCTTGAGCTCGGTATACAAACCCTGCCCGGCGTGCATCCGATGGACGGATTTTACTACGCGTCGTTTACGAAGGCTTGAGAGAGAGCTAAGCGCGCGGTGTATACTTTGCCAATGAGAAAAAAGTTGAGCATCGATTCATTATGCGTCTAATAACATTGGCCGGCCAAGCGCACTCGCCTAGAGGTTCGAGACGCATCTCAATTGGCATGCTCACTCTGCTAGTGTGCGCGTATTGGCCTGCGCTGGCGCAAAACATCCGACTTGAAAGCAGTACGCTGTACTCGTTCGCTACGCCGGCCTTAGGCAAACTTGAAGTGGGCTTTACTCCACAGATGCAAGACGCGCTCGCGGGCGGTGTGCCGTTGAGTATTGAGTTAGACTTCGTGTATATCACCCCACGCATTCTGTTGGATAATCACTCGCTGCTGGTACGCCACGAATTTAAGCTACAAAGGCACGCGCTCTCTAATCGCTTTATGGTGTTGCACAATAATGAACCACGTCCAGAATTATTTGCGACTCTCGTCGGTTTAAACGACTATCTAAGCGCCGAATCGTTGCGACTATTTGCGAAATATATAAAGGAGCACCAAGCCACCGTGACTTCCGATGCGTCGGTACCACACTTGCGCCTAGTGTTGGATAAGTTTAAGTTGCCTGGACCCGTGCGCTTAAGCGCATTCGTCTCCAATCAATGGGAATTTGATACAGGATGGATCACATGGGATTTAGAGAACTAGTCAAAAAAGCCTCTGGTCCTCTGCCGGTTATCACGGTTTGCACAGGCCTATTATTCGCCCTCGCATTTCTAACTATTCAAGCCTTGGGCGATGATGGCGGTGGACGTACCCAGCTGTATGTCATGCTCGTCGGTTCGATCGGCATAGCCGTACTTATCCTATTTTTAGTAACCAACGGCTATACGCTTTACCGTCAATATGCGCGCAATGAAATCGGCTCGAAACTCACCGTAAAATTTGTAGCTATATTCCTATGTCTGACCTTAATCCCTTTTTCGCTGGTCTATTACTTCTCGATTCAGTTTTTGAATAAGGGGGTGGATAGTTGGTTTGACGTGCGCATCGAGCAAGCGGTCGCAGACTCACTACTGCTCAGTAAAACAGCGTTGGAGGGCATTAAGGAAGAAATTACGAGCGACGTAGAGACTTATGCGGCCAACCTCAGAAAGAGTCTTGGCGGTTCCGAGCTCATTAAAACACTGAGCGAAATACGCGAATTAGAAGACTATCGAGAAGTATCTCTGTACACAGACACCGGACAAATCATCGCTTTTGTGTCGGCCGAAGCCGATATCCTGCTGCCCGACACACCGGGCGAACAAGTGTTTTCAGAATTGCGGTTAAACCAAACCTACACCTTGCTCGAACCCATTAGTGAAACGGCGCAACAGTTTAGGGTGGTGGCGCCTATCCAGAGCAATGAGTTGGGGCGACAGTTTTACGGCCTGCAAGTGATCAAGTTGTTACCGCTGCGTTACGCTTCGCTCGCTACGAGCGTGGAAGCGGCCAATCAGCAGTATGCTGAGATTGTGTTTGCGCGCGGCCCACTTAAAGTAAGCCTGATACTAACGCTCTCGTTGATTTCGCTAGCAAGCCTATTGTTCTCATTATTAGCAGCCGTGTATCTGTCTAAACGGCTTGCCGCACCTATCGCCAACCTTGCCGCGGGCACGCAGCGTATCGCGGAAGGCGAGTATGGAACCATACTGCCCGTCGCCAGCAGCGATGAATTGGGAATACTGACCGACTCATTCAATAACATGAGCCAAAAAATTCATCAAGCGCAGCGGGTCGCCGCACACAGTCAAATCGAAACCGAAACACAGAAAGGCTATCTAGAGGCCGTGTTGACCAACCTCTCATCTGGCGTACTCGCATTCGACGACGGTAAATGCTTACAAATGAACAACAGCGCTGCAATCGACATATTGGGGCTCGACCCCACTAATATAGTCGGCAAATCGGCGCTGGACTTGGCGAAACAGGCACCGCATACCAAAAACTTTTTTAAAGTGATTGACGCAGGCATAGAATCTGGCCGCAGCAACTGGCAGAAGGAATTAACGCTGCTCGGCGAACACGGCCGACAGATGCTGTTGATCCGTGGCACGCTGCTCGACGCCACCGCTACCGACTTACCATTAAGCGAAGATGCATTGGGACTATTCAGTTCCGCAGCGCACAATAACTATGTCATTGTGTTTGATGATGTCACTGATTTAATCCAGGCGCAACGCGATGCGGCATGGGGCGAGGTGGCTCGTCGGCTGGCGCACGAAATCAAAAATCCGCTCACACCGATTCAGCTGTCCGCCGAGCGCATCAAACAAAAATTCACTGGTCGGGTCGGCCCCGAACTCGAAGAAACCTTGCAACGCAGTACCCGCACGATTGTCCAGCAAGTTGAATCGATGAAAGAAATGGTCAACGCGTTCTCGACCTATGCGCAGCCAGTACGCGCGCAGTTGTCGCCTCTAGACGCAAACCAACTGGTGCGCGACGTGATTGAATTACACGCCAGTGTGTTGTGCGACATTACGGTTAAGCTCAAACTAGACCCGCACTTGCCAACCATTAAAGCGAATGCTACGGCGTTGCGCCAGGTGTTAAATAATCTGGTCATAAATGCTTCGCATGCTCTGGAAGAAACAGCCGACGCGCAGCTATTAGTTAAAACAAGCGTCGCCAACAATGTTGCCGGGCAATACATCGATATCATCATTGCTGATAATGGCCCGGGAGTGCCGCTTGAAATTCGCGACTCATTGTTTGATCCTTACGTGAGCAGTAAAGCTAAAGGGTCAGGCCTCGGCCTGGCGATTGTAAAGCGCATTGTCGAAGAACACAGCGGCTCGGTGGCAGCGCGCAATAGCGAACTTGGAGGCTGTGAGCTGCATATCCGCCTACCCGTTAACCCGATGCGCACGTATCGTGGCAATCGCACGCAAAATGGCGTAGAGTCCGATGGCTCAGACAGCATGCTAAACTAAGCGTCGCTGACGATGCCTATCCCGACATGTATGCCAACATGGTTGGTCAAAAATGACTGAACAAAAAGCTCGAATATTAGTGGTCGATGATGAACCCGACATTCGCAATATCTTACAAGATATTTTGGAGGACGAAGGGTATGAAGTAACGACCGCAGAAGATGCCGAATCGGCACGGGAGCAATACAGCCAGACTAAACCGGATCTCGTTTTGCTGGATATCTGGATGCCAAAAGAAGATGGTATTAGTGTCCTCAAGCGTTGGGTAGAAGAAGGTGCGCTCACCACCACTCCCGTTATTATGATTTCGGGACACGGTACTGTAGAGAACGCAGTTGAAGCCGTTAAATTAGGCGCCTATGACTTTCTGGAAAAGCCGTTATCAACGGGCAAGCTGCTGTTGAGCGTCGACCGTGGTCTAGAAAACGCCAGTTTGCGAGCCGAAAATAAGCGCCTAAAAGTAAAACTCCAAAGTGCCTCGCCGTTAATCTCCACCAGTGATGCCAGTCGGGAACTCGTACGCCACATTAATCTGCTCGGTCCCACCGACAGTTGGGTATTTATCACGGGAGAATCGGGCACGGGCAAACGCTTAGTCGCACAAAAAATTCATGAGAATAGCCCACGGGCTGACGCCCAATTTATAGAACTCAATTTAGCCGTAACGCCAACCGAGCGCGTTGCCCAACATTTGTTCGGTATTGAAATAGATGGCAAGCCGACGTTGGGTATTTTCGAAAGCGCCAAGGGCGGCACTTTATTTATTAATGAAATTTTGGGTTTAAATCTCGAAACGCAACACAAACTTTTAAGCGCACTACAAGAGCGACAATTCATGCGGTTAGGGGGCACTGACTATATAGAGTTGGATGTACGCGTTATCGTAACCACCAGTGGAAATGCCCAAGAGGCGGTAAGCAGCGGGCAGTTCTTAGAAGATTTATACTATCGCCTGAACGTAATTCCCATCCAAGTACCGGCGCTCCGCGAGCGACGTCGAGACTTACCAGAACTCGTAAGCTTATTTGTGCGTGAGATATCCTCACAAAATCAAGTCAGTATCCCCAATTTGCGCAAAGACGCGGTTAAGCAATTGGTTGACTATGATTGGCCTGGCAACGTGAGACAATTGCAAAATGTGATGCAACGACTGGTGCTGTTGCACGGCGGAAGCGAGATAACCGCGCAAGAAGTCAATGAAGCACTCGGCACCGACGTTAATATCAGAAAGCAAAGCGCTGCGTTGAACGAATACTTTGACGGTGATATGCGCGCCGCCAAAGAAAAGTTTGAACGTGCTTATCTTATGCACCACTTGCAGACAGTAGACGGCAATGTGAGCGAACTATCCAAAAAGATTGGCTTAGAACGTACGCATCTTTACCGCAAACTCAAACACCTAGATATCAACGCGAAAGACGTTAAATAAGTCAACAATCAATGAAGATTCTTATTCTCGGAGCTAGTCAGGTAGGCATCTCCATTGCCGAAGTATTAGTCGGTGAAGACAACGATGTAACCGTCGTGGATATCGACAAACATGCCCTTATTCAACTACAGAATCGCTTGGATATCCGCACGGTGGCGGGCAATGCCGCCTATCCCTCGGTATTGCGTGCTGCCGGCGCCGAGGATGCATCGTTAATTTTGGCCGTCACTAACAACGACGAAGTTAACATGGTTGCGTGTCAAATTGCCGAAGCACAGTTTTCCACCCCAACGCTAATCGCGCGACTTCGCGGTGCCGAGTATCTCAATAGCCCGCACCTATTCAAAGGCGAAGATCGCCCGTTCAAAATCACGGTGGTCATTTCTCCTGAAGTAATTGTGCGTGATCATATTAGCCGCCTCATCGAATTTCCAGGTGCTTTGCAAGTATTGGATTTTGCCGACGGTTTAGTGCAATTAGTGGGGGTACGGGCGGTGGCAGGTGGCGCTTTGTTAAACTGTGAGTTATCAGAACTGAAAAACCACATGCCCCATGTTGAAACGCGCGTGGCGGCTATTTATCGCGATCAAATGGTGATCACGCCAAAATCCGATACGATTATTCGCGAGAACGACGAAGTGTTTTTTGTGGCGGCGAAGGAGCACATTCGTTATGTAATGAAGGAAATGCGCGGCAAGATTGACCGCACGAAACGCATCTTTATAGCAGGCGGCGGCAATATAGGTTTAAGTCTTGCCAAGGAGCTCGAGTCGAAGGGTTACAGCGTTAAACTCATCGAGAATAATCCGCGTCGTGCAGATGAGATTGCCGACGAAGTGAATAAAACCGTCGTATTGCAAGGTGACGCGGCCGATGCTAATTTATTGCTGCAAGAAAACATCGAAGGTGCTGATGTGTTTTGCGCGGTAACCGAAAAAGATGAGATCAATATTCTATCGGCCACGCTCGCCAAACGGCTTGGCGCCAAACGGGTAATGGCATTAGTCAATCGCCCAGCGCTCGTCGACTACCTCAATCATGATGAGATCAACAATATCATTTCACCGCGACTCGCGACCATAGGCTCGGTGTTGGCTCACATTCGACGCGGTGATGTGGTGGCTGTTCACTCCCTTCGACGCGGACGCGCCGAAGCAATCGAAGCTATCGCGCACGGCAACAATGAAAAATCCAAAGTAGTCGGTCGAGGCGTGCGCGACATACCGTTCCCTAAAGGTACGGGGGTTGGAGCCATTGTTCGTGCTGGCAAGGTAATCATCCCAAATATCGAGACGATTATTGAAGAAAATGACCATGTCATCGTCTTTATGGACAACAAAGCCTGTATTACTGACGTAGAAACACTGTTTCAAGTAGACGCCACTTTTATATAAATGATTGTCCCGATGCTTGATTGCACCACACGTCTCTTAATTAATTAGTCATCGTGCCTTCTGATTTGCGATAGACCGCTCACGCTTATGCAATTTCAAACTGTCGCTAAAATTCTCGGCTTCTTATTGATGCTGTTCAGTGCCACTCAGGCAACGCCGCTTATAATCTCTGCGTTGTATCAAGATGGTAATAGCTTGCCATTCGTAGTGTCGTTCTTAGTCACACTGCTCACCGGTTTTGTGTTGTGGGCACCTAATCGTGGCTGTAAGCAAGACTTGCGTTATCGCGACGGGTTTGTGATTGTGGTCTCTTTTTGGACGGTCCTAGCGATCTTTGGATGTCTGCCATTTGTGTTGACGGATGTTCATGGTTTGAGTCTTGCTGACGCTTTCTTTGAGTCAATGTCAGGTCTCACCACAACGGGCGCAACCATCTACTCCAATATCGAGGCGCTCCCCAAGTCCGTATTATTTTATCGCCAACAACTGCAGTGGCTCGGCGGCATGGGTATTGTGGTATTGGCCGTGGCAATTATGCCCATGCTCGGAGTTGGCGGCATGCAATTGTATCGAGCCGAAACACCCGGCCCAATGAAAGATTCCAAATTGGCTCCTCGTATTGCTGAGAGCGCCAAGTCACTCTGGTACATCTACTTAGCATTGACCTTGGCATGCGCGCTCGCTTATTTGGCCGTGGGGATGAATATTTTTGACGCGCTCGGACACGCGTTCTCCACCATCGCAATTGGTGGTTTTTCGACCTATGATGCCAGTTTAGGACACTTTGATAGCGCCGCGGTCGAAGCAGTAGCGATCGTGTTTATGCTCCTCGCCGCCGCCAACTTTTCGCTGCATTTTTTCGCGTGGCGTCAGCGCTCGATCAGACCCTACATACGCGACAGTGAATATCGTTTTTTCTTAATCGCCTTATTGCTAATCGGCCTAGTATTACTACCCGGTTTGATCAGTGCGCAAGTGTACGCCGATCCACTCACGGCAATTCGCCAAGGAGTGTTTCATTTAGTATCTATCGTAACCACCACTGGTTTTACCTCCAGTGGCTTTGCGTGGTGGCCAGGGGCGCTACCTGTGCTCCTTATCTTAGGCAGTTTTATGGGTGGCTGCGCAGGTTCCACAGCTGGCGGCATTAAAGTGATGCGCATTCAATTGATGTATAAGCAAGGGCGCAAGGAGATCATTAGCTTAGTCCATCCCAATGCAGTACTCTCGATTAAACTAGGTCAACAAGTCATTTCCGAGCGCATTATTAATACCGTAGCCGCGTTCTTCTCGGTTTATGTCCTGAGCTTTGTAATGAGCGGTTTCGCTTTGAGTTGGACTGGGCTAGATTGGGTTACGGCGTTTTCGGCTGCGGCCGCCTGTTTAAACAATCTTGGACCGGGACTCGGCGAGGTAGCTACCAACTATGCGTCGCTCAACGATGCGGCTAAATGGATACTGTCGTTTACCATGCTGTTGGGCCGACTCGAATTGTTCACTCTTCTGGTATTATTTACCACAACGTTTTGGCGCGATTAGCCATAAAAAGGCCGCTTCTAGAGCGGCCTTTTTATGGGTCAACATTTAAGGATTACGCAAAAACAGAACCTTTACGAAACTGCTTTACCAGCAAGTAATAAAACACCGCACGGTATTTGTTACGATTTGCACGGCCGTATTGCTCGATAACCGCTTGGATGCCCTCATCCAATTTGGGCGTGTCCGCCAATCCCAATTTTTTGATTAAGAAATTCTTTTTAACTCGGTCTAACTCTTTTGGGTCGCCTGCCGAAACTGTGCACGCATCGGCATTATAAATAGAGGGGCCGCAGCCCACGGTCACCGCCGTTAACAATTTCATATCTGGTTTTACAGCGCATTTTTTTTGCAGATCGTCCGCATACTTAGCGATCAAATCATCACGTTTGCTCATTAATAGTTCTCCGTTCAGCTAGATTAAAGTTAAAAAAATGGTGAATTGTGAATACCTTAACAAGGTAACCCTACTGAGTGCAAAAATAAATGCCTATTCGTAAAACTTTGTACCACGCTCAACCTCTGCGGGTGGTCTGGTTTTAAAGCGCTTATGCACCCAAAAGTATTGCTCGGGGTGGGGACGAATCAACTCTTCAACCGCTTGATTCATACGCGTTGTATCTTGCACATCGTCGCCACTAGGATAATTTTCTAAAGCTGGTAAAAAAGTAATGGTGTATCCCTGCCCCCATGGCTTAGTTCGCGTACCCACGGGAATCACCACTGCATCCCCTACCGCAACGAATTTGGCTAACATCGGCATAGTGGATGCGAGTTCATGGAAAAATGGTACAAAGATACCTTTGCGACCCGCATCTTGATCGGGTAGATATAAAAAAGGCGCACCACTCTTAATGGCCTTAATCAGAGTACGCAAGGGCGCTTTACGTTCAATCACGTCACCACCAAATCGGGTTCTACCGCGAATGACAATTTCATCTACAAGCGCATTTTTGGCATATTGGTACATGCTGTACATCATCCGCTCTTGTGCCAGACGGAGTCCAGCAACTTCAATACTCACAAAATGGGGGGATAACAATATAATGTTGCGGCCAGCCGCCAGCGCTTCGTCGTAGTAATGGCGATTGATGATTTCAATCGACTGATTAAAGCGACGCTTAGACATCCACCAATTTTTGGGCGTTGATAACATCGCCTGCCCAGTGTAATGAAAATTGCGCCGCGTGATTTTGCGGCATTCATTTGCTGTCTTCTCTGGAAAACAGACGCGGATATTTTTATAGGCAATGCGCCTACGCGCTGGGCTAATCCAATAAAATATTTCGCCCAAGCCCTGCCCAAGCATCGCGATTACGGGTAGTGGTAATAGGCACAATACGCGTAACACCGCTAACCCCAACCAAGTTGGCCAGTAGCGCGGTGTCAAAAAGTGCGTGAGAGGGGTACGAGCGGCCATCTAATTGACAGTGTGCATGGGGAAATAAGAACTAAATCGATGCATAGAATGTACGCAGGCCCGAAACTTCAAGCACTATAATCGGTCAGCGACCTATTAGGAAGGAATTGGAGGATGTCTAAGGTCTTAATAATCACACACTTCTTGCTAGTATAAAATAATGAACCGACGATCAGCTATTCTTTTAGGCCTTAGTGGCTTAGTGGCGGGCACCGCGCTCACAGCAAAACACACTGCTGCGTTGGCGAACTCGCCCGCACCGAAGGTAAACCTAGCTTCGCAAAACACGACCAAGAGCAACTCGCAGGAACCATCCATGCTTGAACCGAACCCTACTCTGATAGAGCCTTTTACACTGACTCCCGCCGAGTGGCGTGAGCGACTCAGCGAGGAAGCGTTTTACGTGCTGCGTAAAGAAGGCACGGAGCGGCCCTTTACCAGCGTGCATAACGACGAACATCGAGCAGGTCAGTACGTTTGTGCTGGTTGTGGTTTGGCGTTGTTTGAACACACCCATAAATTTGATAGTGGCACAGGCTGGCCGAGTTTTTTCGACACGATCAAAGACCGTGTTGCAACCAAAACAGACTACAAACTGATCTTACCCAGAACCGAGTACCATTGTGCTCGTTGTGGTGGACATCAAGGGCATGTATTTAAAGATGGTCCAGCACCCACGGGGTTACGCTACTGCAACAATGGTGTGGCGCTAAACTTTATTCCCAGCGCAAGCTAGAACAATAAAGCCCGAGCTCAGTTTTACCGCACATATTGCGTACTCTAGTTCAATCGCTGCTGTCGCAAATAAAGACTGAGTTCTGGGATTTGGGCGGCAGCCCGTAACACATCGGGCCATTCATCCACGTCCATCAGCGCGGGTAAGGTCACAAGATGCAACTTATGCTGGCTGGCGCGCTGCAACGTTTGTGCAAGCACCTGTGCCGTTCCCCAGTTAACGCCTTGAAACAACTCAGGTGTTGGCGTTGGCAACCCAATTAGGTAGTAGCCCCCGTCTTCACTCGGCCCAATCACAGCGTGACTCGCGGCTAGCAAGGTATGGCATTGGGTGAGTATATCAGGGGTAATCAAACTGGCATCGGCGCCGATGATCGCGGCAGGCGTAACGCCTTGCTTAAATGAATGCCCCATACGCTCACCCAAGTCACCAGGTGCTTGTAACTCTACCCGCAAATTATAGCCCTGTGCTAATTGCTGTATCACAGGGTGTTCAGGGTGGTCATCAATCGATAAAACTAGCTCGCCAGGCCAATATAAATGACAACGACGTACCGTCTCGCGCAACAGCACGGTGGCAATCTCAGCTGCTTGTCCCTCGGTACAGTGCGACTGCAGGCGCGTTTTGACTCGTCCAGCGATCGGCGCTTTGGCAAAAATAGACAGTGGAATCCGCGACGCTTTAATTTTTTTGATGGTCATCGTACGTTGACATAAAGTCGGGCTAACCGCTCGGGGGACACTCCCACATAGTACCCAAACCGCAGTACCCACATTAGCAATACTGTGCGTATTACACCGCGCTCTTGCCAGCGCCGTGGGCTGGTTGTTACTTGTAGACGACTCGCCAAGCACGGGGCATGCCGCTTCAAGCGTTTACATAACTCAATATCTTCCATTAGCGTTTGTTGTGCAAAGCCACCCAGTTGGGCAAACAAATCCGCACGCACAAAGATAGCTTGATCACCAGTAGCAATGAGAGTGAGCCGCGACCGCACATTAATAAAAAACGCGATAATGCGCATTGCGAGGTCTATGCGCGTACCCGTCGGTTTAAAGCGAACATCAAACCGACCCCAACCGCATTCGCGCTGCTCGGCGGCCGCAATGGCCGCTACGTACTCTCTGGGTAGCTGCGTGTCGGCATGTACAAACAACAGCCAAGCATGACGGGCCACGCGGGCCCCACATTGCATTTGCTCCGCTCTGCCCATCGCGCTAACTAAGACCCGGACATCGTCCCTTGCATCAAACCGGCGCTGCAGTAGCGTCGCCGTGTGATCAGCGCTCCCGCCATCAACAATAATGAGGTCTCGCGCGTGCCATCGATCGATCGACGCACACAAACTCTCTAGTTGCCCAGCTTCATTTAAGACCGGGACAATAATCGATATCGACGGGTCTGCAGACTTAACGACGTTTTGCACCGATTCTTAGGCGTAAGGCATTGAGCTTAATAAAGCCCTCGGCATCCGCCTGATTGTAGGCCCCCGCATCGTCCTCAAACGTTGCAATGCGTTCGTCGAACAGTGAATCTTTGACCGATTTGCGTCCAACAATACTCACATTGCCCTTGTACAGCTTAACGCGTACCGTGCCGTTCACACGCTCTTGGGTGGAATCAATTAACGTTTGTAAGGCTAGTCTCTCAGGACTCCACCAGTAACCGTTATAGATTAGGGTTGCATAGCGCGGCATTAAGTCATCTTTAAGGTGCGCCACTTCGCGGTCGAGCGTGAGCGATTCCATGGCGCGATGTGCCCTTAACATAATGGCACCCGCCGGTGTTTCATAACAGCCACGTGACTTCATACCGACGTAGCGATTCTCAACAATATCGTCACGGCCCACACCATGTTTGCCACCCACTTCATTGAGTTTAGCCATGAGTGTCGCGGGGGAATACGCGGTGCCATTAATGGCCACCATATCGCCCTGCACAAAATCAAGCTCCAGATACTCAGCTTGCGCAGGTGCTGTTTCAGGCGACTGAGTCCAACGCCACATAGATTCTTCGGGCTCGGCCCAAGGGTCTTCGAGTACGCCGCCCTCGTAAGAAATATGCAACAAATTAGCATCCATTGAATACAACGATTTACCGTCGGCCTTTTTCTCGACAGGAATGCCGTGCGTGTCCGCATAGGCCAATAATTTGTCTCTTGACGTTAACGTCCACTCTCGCCAAGGAGCAATGATCTTGATATCGGGGCGGAGCGCGTAGGCACCTAACTCAAAACGAACTTGATCATTACCTTTGCCGGTAGCCCCGTGTGAAATGGCATCGGCCCCTGTTTCGTTAGCAATTTCAATCAAGCGCTTAGCGATTAAAGGTCGTGCAATGGATGTGCCGAGTCGATACTCACCCTCATACAGCGCGTTAGCGCGCATCATGGGAAACACAAAGTCGCGCGCAAACTCTTCTTTCAAATCATCCACATAAATTTGTTTAACACCCATTTTCAGGGCTTTCGCGCGAGCCGGCTCGAGTTCTTCGCCTTGACCGATATCAGCCGTGAAAGTCACTACTTCACACTGATATTCCTCACTCAGCCATTTAAGGATTATGGACGTGTCGAGGCCGCCACTATAAGCAAGCACCACTTTTTTAATTGCAGACATAGTTGAAATATAAATTGCTCGGCAAGAGTTACGATATGATCGGCTAGTGTCTTTGTATACGACAAAAAGGTCAACAATGCTGGCTCATTTCGATGCAAGCCCTACAAAAAAAGTGTATCGTTTACTCCTCGCACAGTCTTTGTAGTTCACAATTACTGTTCAACTTATTTAAAATAATCGTTTGCTTTAACGTTCAACTAAAAAAGAGGACTACTGTGGAAGAAATTAATTTTATCGCCCGTTGGGCACATTTAGTTTTTGGTATAACGTGGATTGGCATGTTGTATTACTTCAACTTTGTGCAAGGCGGATACTTTAAAGAAGCCTCTGCTGAAGGACTCGCTGATGCAAAAGCTAAGTTAGCACCGAGTGCACTTTGGTGGTTCCGCTGGGGTGCGATGTTCACCTTTATCACGGGTCTTTATCTACTGCACCTGTTAGGCGGCACTCTACTGGCCAACGACTACATTATGGTTGGCGCATTGTTAGGTACTTTCATGTTTTTAAATGTTTGGCTAGTAATATGGCCAGCACAACAAATTGCGTTAGGCATGAAACCAGGCGATGGTCCAGCTGCGGGTGCCAAAGCACTACTAGCCTCTCGAACGAATACACTTTTCTCGTTTCCAATGGCGTACTTCATGTTGGCGTCGACGCATAAAAAGCAATTTGCTGATGGCATTGATACCGGCTTGTATGTTGCGCTTGCGGTAGTGGTTCTGCTTGAACTAAATGCCTTATTTGGAAAACAAGGTCCCATGGCAACCGTGAAAGGTGTGATTCATTGTGGCATTGCGCTGACACTGGTATTGGGCCTGACCCTTAGCTATTTGTAAGCACTAAATTTTCGCTTGCTCTTTCCCAGCGCGCCCCGAACGGTCTAAGCCGGTTGGGACGACACCAAAGGACTAAGAGCTTTGATCGAGAACGCAAAGGCGCCCGCTTGGGCGCCTTTGCGTTTGCAATAGTATTGCGTCGGGCTAAGTCCTATTGGGCGAAATACGCGTCTTCAATCCACTGCTTATTGACCGACTACGTTATCATTCATCTACTTATGCAGCCTGAGTTCAGCGCGGTTTAACCATTCGCCAGACGAGTTACAGACCTCAATCGATAATGTCTATGTCGACCCAACACTTTTTAACACTCGATGATTTTAATCCACAAACCCTGCTGGATTTATTAAAGCGCGGCAGCGAACTGAAGGCCATGCTTAAAGCGGGCGAAGTATATCGGCCGCTGGTTGGAAAGACGCTCTGCATGATCTTCACTAAATCGTCCACACGTACGCGCGTGTCATTTGAAACCGCCATGAATCAAATGGGCGGTGCCGCCATAAACCTTACTCCAGAGGGTAGCCAAATTGGCCGAGGTGAAAACGTTGCCGACACCGCACGCGTGCTTTCGTCTATGGTGGATGCCATCATGATCCGTACCGAACGCCATAGCGAAGTTGTGGCGTTAGCTCAAGCGGCCACAGTCCCCGTCATTAACGGCTTGACCGATTCATTTCATCCGTGCCAACTCCTTGCCGATCTAATGACCTTTACCGAGCTACGTGGAAAGTTGGACGGCGCTCGCGTAGCGTGGGTTGGCGATGGCAACAACGTGTGTAATTCGTTTATAAATGCGGCGCGTATCTTCGGCTTTACACTGCATGTTGCGACCCCAGCGGGCTACGAGCCCTGCGCGCAAACAGTCCACATTGACGCGTCATTTTGTCAGATGAGCAATGATCCCGTCGCCGCGGTCGTTGGTGCCGACTTGGTCGTCACCGATACTTGGGCAAGCATGGGCCAAGAATCAGAGCGCGCACAACGCTTGCAAGATTTTGCGGGATTTTGTGTTGACCAAGCGCTGATGCGGCATGCCAGCAAAGAGGCGCTGTTTATGCATTGTTTACCAGCCTATCGCGGATTTGAAGTCAGCGAAGAGGTTTTGGAAGGACCGCAAAGTGTGGTATTCCAAGAAGCCGAAAATCGTCTGCATGCGCAAAAAGCATTGCTCGAAAAACTGCTAGTATCCTGCGCAGCAAGCAACTGAATCGGCGTTTACTAGATTAGTCATGAGACCCTATTTGCAACTCGAGCATATTAGCCTGCGCTACAACCCAAGAGCGCGAGCCGTAGACGATGTGAGCTTCTATCTCAATGAAGGCGAGCTAGTGTGTTTACTAGGGCCGAGCGGTTGCGGAAAAACCAGTATTTTGCGCGCAATCACAGGATTTAATGCTTTAGATGGCGGGCGTATATGTTTGGCCGGCGAGACACTCTCAAGCACCGAGCACTCACTGGCTCCTGAATTACGTAATATCGGCATGGTATTTCAAGATCATGCACTGTTTCCGCACCTCACCGTAGAACAAAACATTGGTTTTGGTTTGCAGAAACTATCCGCCCAGCAGAAAAAGTCAACCGTTGCCACATTGCTCGATTTAGTGGGGCTGACCACCCAGCGTAGGAATTACCCTCATGAGCTCTCTGGCGGACAAAGCCAGCGGGTTGCTTTAGCGCGCGCATTGGCGCCCCGTCCACGCCTACTGTTACTCGACGAACCCTTTTCGAACCTTGATACCGAGATGCGCGAATCGCTCGGCTACGAAGTACGTCAACTACTAAAAGAACTCAACACCACAGCCATTCTCGTAACGCACGATCAACATGACGCATTTGCATTGGGCGATCGAGTTGGTGTAATGCGCAACGGCAAATTGGAACAAATTGATGCGCCCTTTGATTTGTACCACGCTCCCAAAAATCGTTTCGTAGCTCAATTTATTGGCGAAGGTGTGTTCGTGAAGGCCGAGTGCTTGAGTGATCAAAAAGTACTCACTGCGTTTGGG
Source organism: uncultured Gammaproteobacteria bacterium (assembly GCA_964407915.1). GTDB lineage: Bacteria > Pseudomonadota > Gammaproteobacteria > Arenicellales > Arenicellaceae > Arenicella. The sequence continues at coordinate 26,471 of CAYOXK010000014.1, read as the reverse complement.
GAGCTGATCGGACAAGTCATCAAAACAGGTACGGCATCGCGCAAAGTAGAATTGTTGATACGCCCAGACGATGTGGCCTTAGAGCTCGACAGCCCTATAAGAGGTCGCATCGCACGCAAAACCTTTAAAGGCGCGCAAACCCTCTATACCTTGGATTTGCGCTGCGGTGAGCGCCTATTGGCCCTCGCATCAAGCCATGATGATCACGAGATCGGCGACGAAGTTGGGGTTAGAGTAAGCGCTGAACATCTCGTGTGTTTTTAAATCGCTATGTCGTTAGCGTAAGACCAACAAACCTCGCCTTCCTCTAGCACTTAAAAACTCGCGATGTCACTTCGATACAGTTTACAACTCGTGTTGCTCGCTTCCTTGTGGGGCGCGTCATTTTTGTTTATGCGCATCGCCACACCCGAATTTGGTGCCATTGCGCTGATCCAAGTTCGCGTTGCCTTAGCCAGCGCAGTACTGTTGCCCTTGTGGTGGCTTCGTGAAGGTCGACGAAGCCATGCAACGGTGCGCCACAACTGGCGGGCTTTAGCCCTCGTAGGGCTACTCAACTCAGCCCTTCCGTTTGTGTTATTTGCTTTTAGCACCCTGCATATCACCGGGGGCTTCTCGGCCATCCTTAATTCAACGGCGCCCATTTGGGGTGCGGTCGTCGGCTTCGTGTGGTTGGGCACACGGGTGTCTAAACGAGTAGTCTTGGGCTTAGTGCTCGGGCTATTTGGGGTAATCGTGTTGGTGTCTGGTTCTGTCGCAAACCCTGCCAGCGACCTAGTGGGCGGCATCCTGGCGATTGGCGCAGGGCTTTGCGCAGCACTGCTGTATGGTATTGCAGCCAACTACACGGGCCTTTACTTACAAAAAGTGTCGAGTTTAACCATCGCCACTTTTAGTCTAGTAGCGGCCACGTTTTGGCTATTGCCATTCTCATTTTACGCCTTACCCGCCCACACCATTTCTCCCCATGCGTGGCTAGCCGTGATCGCCTTAGGCACCATCAGCACGGCTGTGGCCAATATTCTATATTTCGATTTATTGGAAAATGTGGGGTCGGCCAAAGCCTTAACCGTCGCGTTCATGATTCCCATATTTGCCAGTATTTGGGGTGCGTTCTTTATTGATGAACACGTTACGGGCTATATGCTGTTAGGCGGCGCGATCATTTTAGTGGGGCTCGCAAATGTAAGTGGGTTTGGCCGCGGGCGTAAGCCGTCACTAGGTGTGTAAAAAAACAGCCGCCTTACTAACGCAAGGCGGCTGCTGGGTTTAGCTCATAAACTCGCTAAACCAATGCTACATAATTAGAACGATGCAGTGACACCCAACATGTACACCTCTGAGCTCGCGGATGCGTCGCTCACAGGAATTTGTGGCATGCCAGGAATATGCCCGCCCGATAGGAAATTAAGTGGTGCGTAACCGCCAACATCGATGAACTCAGCAAACAGTTCTACGCTTGGCGCCAAACGCAAGGCAAGACCCAAAACGAACTGATCTTGTTTTTCCCATTCAGAGCCACTCGGACCCGCTTCAAAGCGACTAAATTCAGCCGAGTATGCAACAGGGAGATTAAACAGTTCATTACGGTACTGAACACCTAAGTCAAAACTGGTCACTTTTGCTGCAGCAAACTCTGGTAATGATGGATTGAACGTGCCTGGCCATACATCCGTAGTTTTGGCAATTTCAGATTTGAACGTCCAGTTGTCATTCTCATATTGAGCATACACGTCCCATGCCGGCACTTCTTCTTCGCAAGGACTGAAGTGCGTGATCGGAAATCCTTGACAGTAGGCTGTACCGCGTTGGTAAGAAGCACCAAACAAAAATTCCGCAGAGCTGTCCATTTTGACCGTGTAATTCGCATCAACCGCATAGTTGTTTAGCTTACTCGGTACCGCGGTTCCTTCAACCGGAACATTGGCTGAGCGAAACTGCGCGCCACCTTGTACGGCCATAAACGATACATTCAAATTATCGCCTTGGTAACCAACAATGCCGCCATTGGCGAGTCCACCAAATGCGTGCCAAACGGTAGAATTGGTAAAGGGATTGACGGTATCGGTAAGACCAAATGGGATTGCTTGCTTGCCTAAGCTGGCGTACCACGGCGACTTGTCTAAGTTACCGAAGAGCACATAAGCTTTACGTACTTGGACTTGGTTGCGCGTAAGCGCGGTATTGGTGCCTGCGCCAAAGCTTTGCTCAGGATCAAACAACAGCTCAGCACTGGCTGCAACCCAATCACCCATCGTACCGGTAAAGCCCAGCTGAGCCGAATGAATAGTCGCCTCTGACACAGTTGTACCACGCTGATTGTTGCCAGTAGGATGACGCATCAAATAGCCGAACAAATTCGGCTCGTTGCTACTTTGTAAATTAGCGATGGCCGTCACAGAACCTTGAACGTTAACCGCGTTTTTGGCTAAATCGCCACTCTGCCGCGCGCGCAAGATCATTTGTTGCTTACGATTAATATGACGGTTTGGATCAAGAAAATCGTAACCAAACTTAGGATTGAATGTGATTAAACGATCCGACACTTCTTTTTCAATTTCGATTTCTGTTGCACCACCCTGTGTAACTGTGCGTTCAACGGCCACATCAGAAGTTTGATCAGTCGACTCTGCCTGAGATTTTACGAGGGCCTCCACTTGGCTTTTTAAAGCGGTATTTTCGGCCTCAAGTCGCTCAAGGCGCTCAAGTATTTTGCCCAGATCAACGTCTTGCGCAACCGCATTAGTCGCGGTGACCATAGTAGCCCCTGCTATCAAAAGCACTTGCAACATCCGCCCCAGACGAGGCATTGCCAAAGATAAACTGTTTATCGATTTTTGTAGTTTTATAGTTTTCATTTTGATTTTCTTTTTCTTTTTATTAGGTAGGTAGTATTGCCGCTTTTCCAACAGACCGTTCGCTAGCGATATAAAAACAAAGGAACCGAGCAATACGGCCCAATACCCTTAACGTCGGCAAACGTGTTAGAAAAAGATTGGTAGTTCGTATTTGTCTCGCAAAGAGCCAAATGCGGCGCAAGCATATAGCATCCGTGTCGCGCGGTTCAACTAGCATAAGTGAAGCTGAGAACTATTTCAAGATTAGGTTACAAGGAGGGATTAATTAGCATCACCCAGCCGAGAGGCTGGGCTAGCTGATGATATATTTGCGCTAAATTGGATTCTTGAGCAACTACGTGGACTTTAATACGCTAACTTAGAGTATTTAAACAACGATCTCGTGCGAATGAGAGATTTGCGCCGTTTTGCCGAGCATGATCGAGGCGGAACAATATTTCTCTGCCGACAGTTCCACCGCTTTCGCCACAGCCTTATCCGTCAGGCCCACGACACTCACTTTAAAATGCAGATGAATCTTGGTAAATACTTTGGGGTCAGTGTCAGCCCGCTCGGCCGTAATGTCCGCCACACAGAAGCTTACTTCTAAGCGCCGCTTACGCAAGATATACACCACGTCGTAAGAAGCACAGCCACCCATACCAATAAGAAGCGTTTCCATGGGTCGTGCGCCTAAATTCTCACCACCACTATCCGGTGGGCCATCCATGGGAATAGCATGTCCCGTTTCGGACGTGCCGATAAAATGCACCCCATGTTGATATTCAATTCGTGCTTGCATACTACGCCTCGCGTTCGTTTGTTACTTGCAATGTAGTTACGGTATTCGTAATCACAAGTGGTTGTACCGCCAACAAAGAGCAACTAGCTCTACTCTGCGCATTCCATTAAACCGCGAACAGCTCACGCAGTTTTACACCGGGATCGACGGCTCGCATAAACGCCTCACCCACCAGAAAAGCACTCACTTGATTGGCGCGCATAAGCGCAACATCTTCTGATGTGTGAATGCCACTTTCTGTAATCACTGTTGTGCCCTTGGGAATATGGGCGAGTAGCTCAAGCGTGGTGTTTAAAGAGGTCGTGAAATCGCGTAGATTACGATTGTTAATTCCGAGCAGTTTGGGCGCAAGCGGCAAACTGCGTTGCAGCTCCGTAAGGTTATGCACCTCGATTAAAACATCCAGCTGCTGCTCTGCAGCAGCACTGGCAAGTTCGTGCATTAACCCATCATCGAGCGCAGCAGCGATCAACAATATCGCATCGGCGCCCATCGCCCGTGCTTCCAATACTTGATAGGGATCCAGCATAAAATCCTTTCGCAGTATTGGCAATTCCGTCACTTCCCTCGCATCTCGCAAATACTGTTCGCAGCCTTGAAAGAATTCTGTGTCGGTCAGCACTGACAAGCAACATGCGCCTGCGGCCGTATATTGCCGAGCAATCCGCGCGGGATCAAAATCGGCCCTAATGATGCCCTTACTCGGAGATGCCTTTTTAACTTCAGCAATCACCGCGGCTTGGCCACTCGCTACTGTGCTCACAATCGCTTCGGCGAACCCACGCGTGCCATAATCTAAGCTCTGTATATCGCTCAGTAATTGTGCTTCGCTTCGCGTGGCCTTACTGCGCGCTACTTCGGTAAGCTTGTGCTGCATAATGCGGTCGAGCACATCCGAACCCGTGCGCATTACCGCATGCGCTTGCCCCGCTTGGGTGCTCAACTGAACTCCTGCGTGGCAGCGATGTAGGCGCGCTTAGCGGCGGCGGCGCGACCGTCATCAATCGCTTGATACGCTGCCTGTACACCCTCAGCTAAGTTTGCAGCTAAGCCCGCAACATAGATTCCAGCTCCTGCATTGAGCGCCACCATGTCGCGCGGAGCCCCCGCTTGTCCTGCAAATACTCGGTCGATAATAGCGAGCGATTCTGCTGCTCCACTAACCACCAACTCCGTCAAATTGGCGCGCGCTATACCAAAGTCCTCTGGCGCGACCTCATAATGCCGAATGTGGCCGTCCCGCAACTCACTCACCTGAGTGGGCGCGCACACACTCAGTTCATCCATGCCATCGTGCGCGTGCACCACAAGCGTATGTTCGCTTCCTAACTGCGCGAACACAGATGCCAACGTTGCCGTTAGATCGGGAGCGTACACGCCAATCACTTGCCGTTTCACTTTGGCTGGATTAGTGAGTGGCCCCAGTACATTAAACAGAGTGCGTACCGCCATTTCTTTGCGTGGGCCAATCGCGTGGCGCATGGCGCTGTGGTGCATTGGCGCAAACATAAAACCCACACCTGCTCGTTTAATCACCGCGCTCACTTGATCCGCTTTAAGCGAAAGATTAGCGCCCGCGAGTTCCAGCACATCCGCACTACCTGAACTACTCGAGACCGCCCGATTGCCATGTTTGGCCACCGTAGCCCCCGCTCCAGCCGCCACAAACGACGCAGCAGTTGACACATTAAATGTGCCCGTCGCATCGCCACCGGTGCCCACAATATCGATCAGATGGACAGAGTCAACCGTAACGCCTTCGGCCAGCGCACTCATTACTTGTGCTGCCGCCGTTAACTCATCAACGGTTTCACCCTTCATCCTCATTGCAATCAACCAACCGCCAATCTGCGCATCGGTGCATTGCCCCGTCATAATTTGTTGCATGACGTCTTGCATTTCAGCGCGGCTCAGATCCTGCTTGTCTAACAGCGCTGCAATCGCTTGTTGAATAGTCATATCAGCTCAATTCCAAAAAATTTTTCAATAGCGCATGGCCGTGTTCCGTGAGGATTGACTCAGGATGAAATTGCACACCCTCAACGCAAAGCTCTCTATGCCGCAAGCCCATAATCTCGCCGTCGTCAGTCCAAGCGGTAATTTCCAAACAACTCGGCAGCGATTCGCGTTCAACGACCAGAGAGTGATAGCGCGTTACCGTGAACGGATTCTCCAGATTGGCGAAGACACCGACATTGGTGTGCTCGATGCTCGATGTTTTGCCGTGCATAATGGTTTTGGCACGCACCACATTGCCGCCAAATGCTTGCCCAATACTTTGATGACCCAAACACACTCCCATCAACGGCACTTGCCCGGCGAAGTGCTTAATAACCGCAAGCGTAATCCCCGCCTCGTTGGGCGTGCAGGGGCCTGGGGACAACATAATGCGGTCCGGCTGCAACGCCTCGATCTGCGTCAAAGTGATTTCGTCGTTACGAAATGTTTTTACCTCTTCGCCTAACTCCCCTAAATATTGCACTAGGTTGTAGGTGAACGAGTCATAGTTGTCGATCATGATTAGCATTAGGCTGCTCCCGCATCATGGGTGGTGAGGCCTAAGCCCGCATTAGCCATTTCCACGGCTTTAATCATGGCGCGTGCTTTATTAAGCGTTTCTTTCCACTCATTTTTAGCGATCGAATCACCCACAATTCCAGCACCCGCCTGCACATTGATTATGCCGTCTTTTACAACCGCCGTGCGAATCGCAATCGCCGTATCCATATTGCCATTCCATCCAATATAACCAACCGCGCCTGAGTAGATCCCACGCTTAATCGGTTCGAGTTCGTCAATAATTTCCATTGCGCGAATTTTAGGCGCACCGCTCACAGTACCCGCTGGAAAAGTCGCGCGCAAAACATCAATCGCATCCAAGCCTGGCTTAATTTGCGCATCGACATTCGACACGATATGCATCACATGAGAGTAGCGCTCTACCTGCATTTTTTCAGTTAATGCAACCGATCCCGTCGCAGCGATTCGCCCCACATCGTTGCGACCCAGATCAATTAACATCACATGTTCAGCCAACTCCTTAGCGTCGCTCATTAGTTCAGCTTCCATCGCTTGATCCTGTTGCTCGGTAGCTCCGCGTTTACGCGTTCCTGCGATGGGTCGCACGGTTACTTTACCATCCTGTAAGCGCACCAGAATTTCGGGCGATGAGCCAACAATATCAAAGTCGCCAAGGTTAAGGTAATACATGTACGGTGATGGGTTGATCGTGCGTAAGGCTCTATACAAATCAATCGCCCGTCCTGTAAAGGGCGCAGTTAAACGCTGCGACAACACTACCTGCATAATGTCGCCGGCATGAATGTAGTCACGACAGATTTCCACCGCTCGCATAAAATCGTCCTGCGCGAAATGTAAATCATAGTCGCCTTCGGTAATCCGTTGCGCCTGTTTGGGCACACGTGGGGCACTAAAACTTGCCCCAAGTTCGCTCACCAGTTGCGTTAAGCGTTGGCGGGCTTTTGTATAAGCCTGAGGGTCGTCAAGATCTGCTAGCGTAACCATAAAAATACGGCCCGACAGATTGTCGAATACAATCACATCCATGGACACCATCAACAAAATGTCGGGGGCCCCAATGGCATCTGGCTTTTGCGGGAATTTGAGCCTTGGTTCAATATGGCCAACGGTTTCGTAGCCGAAATAGCCAACTAAACCACCCGTCATCTCGGGTATATCAGCCAATGCCGGCACACGATACTTAGCTTGCACCAAGCGAATGTGTTCAAGTGGGTCGTCCACCATTTCCGAGGAGTGCAGCTCACCCCTATGCAGCACTCGGTGCTCATTGCCTAGATAACTGTGCACTGTGTCGCACGGTAACCCAATTATGGAGTAGCGCCCCCACGTCTCGCCGCCCTGGACCGACTCAAACAAATAACTATAGGGCTGGTCAGCCAGCTTGAGATACGTACTCACCGGCGTGTCGAGATCAGCCAGCGTCTCTTGGATCACGGGACAATGGGTATACCCGTACTTTAGTAATTGCTCGGCCAGCGTAAAGTACTCAGCCAGACTATTGGGCGGCGACACGGCGCTGAACTCAGGCGTGTTATCTAAACTACTGGGGGGCATGGCATTTTTACTCCACTTCAAACTGCAATGGCTGCAGCACTAAATCAATGTTGCTTGCCGAGTCCCGTGCCAACATCGCTATTTTGGGAATTAGCAAGCGCTACTCAGCGAACGCCGTTAAACGCTCGCTAGCTCACGAGTGTTGCCAGCGTCGCCAACGTTCCCAAATTGATTCAGTTAAGTAATTTCGCATGCGTAAAGGAGCACGTTTTCTAGAATGAGTTAGGCTAGTTGGGGCAATCATCTACAATGATAAGCGACAGGTCAAGTATTCTGTTGCAGCTCACACTCGCTTAAGGTTTAGCCACCGCAGCCGCCATATTAGCGCGCATTGTTTGTATAACTTGCGCGTAATCATCCGCATTAAAAATGGCTGAACCCGCGACAAACGTGTCCGCACCCAGCGCAGCCAGTTCACCAATATTATCCGCCTTAACCCCACCATCGACTTCAAGTCTGATGGGGTAACCACTGGCATCAATGCGCTCGCGTACCGCGGCAATTTTTTGCTTTACGTGTGGAATGAACGACTGACCACCAAAGCCAGGATTAACGGACATCAACAAAATAATATCCAGTTTATCCATCGCCCAGTCGAGCACGTGCAAAGGCGTGGCGGGGTTAAACACGAGGCCCGCTTTACAACCCAAGTCACGAATCAGTTGCAAAGATCGATCCACATGTTTGCTCGCTTCAGGATGAAACGTGATGGACGTGGCGCCCGCTTTGGCGAACTCTGGAATGATTTGATCAACTGGCTCCACCATCAGATGCACGTCGATTGGAGCGGAAATCCCATGTGCACGCAAGGCTTCACACACCATCGGACCGATGGTTAAGTTGGGAACATAATGATTGTCCATCACATCAAAATGCACCCAGTCAGCACCCGCTGCCAGCACGTCTTCGACCTCTTTGCCTAATTGTGCGAAGTCGGCGGATAAAATAGAGGGGGCAATAATAAAGTCAGACACGGTAGGCAGTCTCAATAGCTTCAGAAAGCGTGATTATATACAGACTCGTTCTAAACTCCGAGTCGATGCAGGCATTTACTCCGAGCTATTCGCTTTCTATTCCCTGTATCGCTACTGCAAGAGCAAAAACAACGCTCCGCTCCCGCGAATAATGTACAAGCGCAGCACAGTTTGCTGCGACACAGCACGGCGGAAGGTGTCAAGGTCGGCTATGGCGCGTCGATTAGCCGAGACAATGATATCGTTGGGCCTTAAACCCGCTGCCCACGCGGGGCTATCTGGTTCAACATTAGCGACTAAGATGCCACCTTCGTTGGGCGCTTCAACCTGGCGGTCGCCCAATTCACTAAACGAGGCACCGGCTAAGCGCGCATTCATCGATGCGCCCACCGACGCGTCTTCCGTTACATTTTTAACTGTGGTGGTTACCGTCTGCACCTGGCCGTCGCGCACAATATCTAAGCGCAACTCATCACCAATGGGCAGCAAGCCAATAACATTATTTAACTCAGCGCCTTTAGTGATCTCTCGACCATTGGCCTTAACCACCACATCGCCTGAACGCAGCCCTGCCTCGGCGGCCATCGAGTCCTCATTAACACGGGTAATCACGGCCCCACGCCGAGTTTGTATACCAAACGCATCGGCTAAGTCGGGGGTGAGGTCTTGCACTCGTACGCCTAAGCGTCCGCGCTGCACTGCCCCGTACTCTAATAGCTGGCGTTTAATTTGAATGGCCATATTGATCGGAATCGAAAAGCCGATGCCCACATTGCCGCCACTCGGCGCCACAATAGCCGTATTGATGCCAATGAGCTCCCCGCGCAGATTAACCAGTGCTCCGCCTGAATTACCTGGATTGATTGATGCATCGGTTTGAATAAAGTCTTCAAAGTTCTCGATACCCAATCCACTGCGACCGAGTGCACTCACAATGCCAGAGGTAACCGTCTGACGTAGGCCGAACGGATTACCGATAGCAACCACGAAGTCGCCCACACGTAACTCATCGGAATTACCCAACGGTATCGCTTTCAACCCTTGCAGCGCCACTTTAATCACCGCGACATCAGAGTCCTTATCAGCGCCAATGACGCTCGCCTGCGCTTCCACACCGTTTTGCAACGTGACAGTGATTTTGTCCGCGCCCTGGATTACGTGGGCATTGGTTAGGATCAAACCATTCTCTGCATCAAACACCACGCCTGAGCCCAATCCTTGGCGTTTGTGCTTTTGCTCATAAGGGCGTTGCCCAAAAAAGCGGTTGAAAAAAGGATCGTCAAAGAATGGGTCTACGCGGCGGCGAATGCGCACTTCCGACTCAGTGGATATATTCACCACAGCGCCTTCAATGCGTTCCAACATTGGCGCCAACGAAGGTAACGCTTGTCCATCCACCGCCATTGGTAATGCAGCCGCCACCACACTAGTCGCCGAGCCCAAAACGCACAGCAAAAGCAGACTTAGTATTGATAATTGTTTGCGCAAAATTAGTAAGCTCATGGGTTTAATAAGGTGTCGAAAAACCACCAAATAAAATTTAAGGTTTAAACGTGGCCTAAATAATAGTCATTTAAGCATTGGCGACGCCGTGCGGTACATGCCCTGTGGGTACGTGTTCGCGGGCCGAATCGCAATGCCCCTGTTGATCATCGAAAAAAATATCGGCCCCAAAGGTACGTAAAAACTCGCCTTTAGGTAGGCCGCCCAAGAACACAGCTTCGTCAATACGAATGTTCCAAGCTCGCAGCGTTCGAATAACGCGTTCGTGCGCTGGTGCCGCACGAGCCGTTACAATCGCCGTTCTAATCGGCGAATCTTCCACCGGAAACTCCGACTGTAAGCGATGCAACGCGGCCAACATGTTTCGAAATGGGCCACCGGGCAGAGGCGTTCTGGCCGAAGCCACTTCGTGTTTTGAAAACTCCACCAACCCTTTACTCTTATACACTTGTTCGGCTTGATCAGAAAAAACCACGGCATCGCCATCAAAAGCAATGCAGAGCTGGTCGGCGTTTTCGCTAGTGCTACTTTTGCGCGACGGCAACATCGTTGCGGCGGCATAGCCTGCGCTGAGGGTGCTGGCCACATCGGATGGGTCACTCGACAGAAACACATCCGCACCAAATGGCTGAACATAACGAAACGGGCTGCGCCCACTGGTAAAGGCCGCACGCGTTATTGGTAGATTATGCGCTTGGATGGAGTTAAACACGCGCAAGCCCGTATCGGCCGAATTGCGCGATAACAGCACCACTTCCACGCGTTCTCTCGGACTGCCTAACTGGTTTAAGCGCAAGAGCTTTTCGACCAAAGGAAACGCCGTGCCAGGTTCAAGCAACTCGCTTTCGTGTTCAATTTGATACTGACAATAGGCATCCACACCCTGCTCTACAAACACTTGGTGGCTCGCTTGCAGGTCAAACAGCGCGCGCGACGAAATCGCAACAACGAGTTTTTCTTCCGATTCGGTGGTGATCGTGCTTTGCATCGTCAATTGAAGTTCGCTTGCCGTGCGCATTACGCATTAAGTGAAAAGAGGCCGCTGGGATTCACCCAAAACTAACTAGCTAGCGGCTGTAAGTGCACGCAGTCTACCAACGTCGGGTAACTGCACGCGAAAGCTAACAAACAATTTAATTACGCCAAACCAAACCCTTAACGACAGTTCATTACCGATAGGTAAGCTCAGGCCGCAAACCCTGCTGCGTTTTGCAGAACGCAATTACCGCGGCCGCATCCTCCTCAAACGTGGGCAAGGGATCTCGCGGCTCGCTTAGCGTAAAGGTTTTATTACCAAAATGAGGGCCAGCCACCACAATCTTAATGCCGGCCTTTTTGGCTAAATGATAATAGCCACTCTTTAACTCGGGCTGATAACCGCGCGTACCTTCGGGCGTAATCAGTGCATGTAGCTCGTCTTCGCGCGCAAATCTTGCCGCCATGGCATCGGTAAAGTTAGTGCTTTCACGGCGATTTATAGGAAGCACGCCAAACCACTCGCAAATGTGATTAGCCGGCCAAAAAAAGAATACATCCTTAACAAAAATTCGCAGGTTTAAGCCAAGCGCCTGGCTCACCATCCAACCGATAATAAAGTCCCAGTTACTAGTATGTGGAAGCGCCACAAACAGATACTTTTTAATGGTCGGCGGCGAACCAATCATGCGCCATCCAAACACTTTAAAAATGACGAAATAGCAGAATTTTTGCAGCATACGATATCCGCGGTCTGTTTAGCAAAATAGGTATCCTATTGCTGAAGCGTGAAATCCATGCAGTTAAATACTCAAATCGGGACGTTTGCCAGAGCAGCGTTTAGCAAACTCGACAAGCGCCGCCGAATCTTCCTCAAACGATGGCAAAGCCTTGCGCAAGGGTAAGACGATAAAACGCTTATTCTTAAAGTCTGGACCTACCGTTAATATGGGAATGTCGGCAGCTCGAGCGAAGTAATAATAACCACTGCGCAAATGGGCCTGGTATGCCCGTGTACCTTCAGGTGCCATCGCGGTCCATAGTGCCGCATTATCGTCATAAGACGCTGCTGCCTGTTGCACAAAGTTTTGCGATTTTTTGCGCGAGATCGGCACCACGCGAAAATAATGATACGCGTATTTAAACGGAAAGAAGTAGAACTGATCCTTACCAAATATCGTTATCTTAATGTTTTCGGCACAGATAAATAACCAACCAATCACAAAATCCCAGTTACTGGTGTGAGGTAAAAAAACCACGAGCAAGCGCCGTTCATCATGAGGAATATCGCCATCCAAACTCCAACCCAACAAGTCGTATAACAGATAGCGATAGAATCTTTGTCGTCGGCTCATATTGTTATTATTTTGTTATGCCAAGCACCGAATATTATTCCAGATAGCTCGCCGATACCAGTGTCGAATGAGACCCAACCAATACCGTAATGAGCAGGCAAAGTTAACAGGCAAAGGACGCGCGCACTAAAACAATCCAAGTTGGAGTTCGCTAGGCTCGCTCTCCCAAGCCGTCTCGGCACTGTCGCGCACAAGGCTCGGTCGATCAACAATGTTGTGCGCCGTAACGCCAATCAAACGAATCGGGCGCCGACCAACTTCGGTGCGCTTAAGCAGCTCTGGCATCCACAACTTAAAGTCTGTAAGACTCGTTGCGGGCTCTGGCGGCGTTTTGCTGCGCGTAATTAAAACAAAATCGCTATACCGCGCTTTAATCGTAATAGTTCGTGCGGCGTAATTGCGCTTATCCAAACTCGCTACTACCGACGTCGCGAGCTCTAGCAAGGTTTGCCAAATCAATTTTTTATCAACTACGTTATCAACAAAAGTGGTCTCGCTACCGATTGATTTGGATTTACGCGCGCGGCTCACTGGTCGATTATCAACACCCCGCGCAATATTATAGTAATACTCCCCTGCACGCCCAAAGTGCGTTTGCAACTGCACTAAGCTTGCCTGCTTAAGATCGCGGCCCGTAAAAATACCGAGCTCATGCATGCGGCTTTCGGTAACACTCCCGATTCCATGAAATTTACGAATGGCTAACGTTTCAATAAAGGCTAGTGCGGCAGCAGGAGTTATAACCGCAAGGCCATTAGGTTTATCAAGGTCAGACGCGATTTTGGCCAGAAATTTATTATATGAAACGCCCGCTGACGCGGTTAACTGGGTGGCCGAGAATATCTCTTGTTTTATACGTTTCGCCACCTCAGTGGCGCTGCCATAGTGCAGTGCAGCATCGGTTACATCCAAATACGCTTCATCTAACGATAGCGGTTCCACCGCCTGCGCATAGCGTTTAAAGACCTCGTGGATTTGCTGAGACGCTTCGCGGTAGGCCTCAAAGCGTGGTTTTAAAAACTGTGCATGGGGACACAGCTTAACCGCCCGAGCACTCGGCATGGCAGAGTGAATACCAAAAGCACGTGCTTCGTAGCTGCACGCCGCGACCACTCCGCGACTTTGCGGATCCCCTCCAACGATCACGGGCTTGCCGCGCAGTTCTGGATTATCGCGTTGCTCAACCGAGGCAAAGAACGCATCCATATCAACGTGCACAATTTTACGCTGCATACGTTTTCGCCGCCCTAGAACGTAACCATCCGAGCGCGCTTACGATAATTGCCAATTAATCGGAATTCCGCCATGAGCACTCAAATAATCGTTAGCTTTAGAAAAATGCCGACACCCATAAAACCCGCGATACACCGAAAGCGGCGAAGGGTGTGGCGCGGTTAGAATTAGATGCTTGCGGGCATCGATTAACCCCTTTTTGCTACGTGCGTGCGCACCCCATAATAGAAACACCACATTATTTCGATGCTGACTAATGGCGTAAATTATGGCGTCTGTTAACTGCTCCCAACCAAGCTTTTGATGGCTACCAGCAGCGCCGTGTTCTACCGTGAGCACGCTATTGAGCAACAGTACACCTTGCGCTGCCCACTCCTGCAAGCAACCATGCGTCGGCGCTACAAAACCAACATCAGCGCTTAGCTCCTGATAGATGTTTCGCAGCGACGGCGGCACCGGCACGCCACGATTAACGCTGAACGCTAATCCGTGGGCTTGGTTAGCCCCGTGATACGGATCCTGCCCCAACAATACCACTTGCACTGCATCGAAAGGGGTGCACCCAAGCGCACCAAATATCTGCTCTTGGGGCGGGTAAATGATCGCACCGCTCACAGTTCGCTGACGTAATTCTTGCAGCAGTTGGCCATAGTACGGCTGATCAAATTCATCGCTCAAAACACGTTGCCAGCTTGCCGGTACAGTAAGTACAAATTGCGCATTTAGACTGCTCATTTCAGGGTTTGCCCATTAACAAATTCGTTTGGTTTCACTCACATTGAATACGAATCACTTATACTTGGCTCGTAGATAAACCTCAAATTAAATTAAGGAGTTCAACATGGCTCAAGTGGGCGACAAAATACCCAATGTAGAAATCACCGTTATTGATAAAGAAGGGCAACATAAAGTGAGCGCCAGTGATTATTTCTCTGGCAAAAAAGTAGTTCTATTCGCGTTGCCTGGCGCATTTACCCCAACCTGCTCTGAAGCTCATCTGCCTGGCTATGTAGTGCATTATGACGACATCATCGCCAAAGGTGTGGACGCGGTAGCGTGTTTGTCGGTAAACGACGCATTTGTAATGAAAGCATGGCAAGCCAGCCAAAACGCTGAACACATCGCGATGATCGCCGATGGCGGCGCGGGTCTAACTAAAGCACTTGATTTAGTGTTAGACACGGCCGGGTTTGGCGGCATTCGCTCGCAACGTTATTCAATGATTGTGGATAATGGCGAAATCAAGAGTTTGAATGTGGAGCAAGGCGGCGGTTTTGAAGTAAGTGGAGCCGATAAAATCTTGGCTGAGCTTGGCTAAGACTCAGTTTTTATTCTGAGCGAATGCGCTTAATCTGCGGAGTTATTCTTTACGGTACATTCTTGTGATGCCTAGAGGATTATCCGCAGATTAGCCGATCTCCAGAGATTAGTGCAGAACGTAGAATCCGCCGATTAACGCCGATTTACACAGATTATTTTTAAGGCTTGTTCTGCACTGTGCTAGACAGTGGCATCATCGAATCAATAGCCCTTTAATCTGCGTTAATCTGTGCGAATCTGCGGATTATATTTTCACAGCTTGGCCTGTGAATTTTCATACTCAACACGACCATCAATAACCGTCATTTGGATCGCCACGTTGGCTATCTCATCTGGGTCAACAGTACGTAGATCCTTTTCCAGCACCACAAAATCGGCGCGTTTGCCTACCTCTAAAGTGCCCCCCTCTTGCTCTTCAAACACCGTGAACGCGTTATTGGCGGTATAAGCTGTTAGGGCCTGCTCGACGCTTATTTTTTCTTGCGGAACCCAGCCCTCTGGATTGGCTCCGTCGAGCGTTGCGCGAGTCACCGCTGCATGAATACCCATAAGCGGGGACAACGGAGCCACTGGCCAGTCCGACCCAAAGCTCAATATTCCGCCCGCTTCAATAATCGACTTGAAAGCATAAGTCGTTAGAATTCGTTCAGCACCTATACGCTTTTCGGCCCATCGCCCATCGTCTATGGCATGAAACGGTTGCACCGAGGCCACGATACCGTAATCAGCAGCCGTTTTTATCGCCGCCCTACTCGGATGCTGAAAATGCTCTATGCGATAACGTTTGTCGCGAATGTTTTCACCAGCCACATCATGCATCGTTTCGATCACAACATCGATTGCGCGATCACCTATGGCGTGAATAGCCACATCAACATCCGCCGCATGTGCATCAGCCAACATAGCTTTTAGTTGCTCGGCCTCGATGAGCGGGAAACCAGACTTGTCGGGCGCATCTAGGTAGGGTTCGTAAAACCATGCGGTGGTTGAACCTAAGGCGCCATCGGTTAACCCTTTAAAGCCGCCCCAAGAGAGCAATTTGCTTGAATAACGTCGGTCTCCCAAATCTTGCAGCACTTCGCGCCAATACTGGATAGGCGTGTAGACGATAGTACGAATGCGCAGTAGTCCTCGTTGGTCGGCAAGTACGAATGCCGAGTAAATGTCGGCTTCGGAGGGACTCGCGGTCATCACATGCACTTGTGTAAGTCCCAAGCTTAATGCGTGCTGCTGCGCGGCTTCAATCGATCTTAAAAGTTCAGTTTCGCTCGGTGCCGGTATCGCAGCAAACATGGGGTCGAGTGCGGTGTCTTTGAGTACGCCCGTGGGTTCGCCATTCTCTGCAAATACAATCTCGCCACCATCTGGTTGCTGCGAATTTCGGTCAATCCCAGCGAGCTTTAAAGCGGCAGAATTCGCAAAGCCCATATGGCCGTCGGTGCGCATCACGAACACCGGCGTATTAGGGGTGGCAGCGTCAATCCATTCTTTGCGCGGCAACTCGCCGCCCCACTGCTCATGGTCCCAATTGCCGAACAGCACCCATTGGCCCGCGTCTAGCTCGTTCGCATATTCGATGATGCGCCGTTTGAACTCCTCTTGAGTTTTGGCATCGCGCAATTGCACGGCGGCTAATCCGGCACCACCATCAATAAAATGCACGTGGTTATCGATTAAACCTGGAATCACAAACTGACCGTTTAAGTCTACCACCTGCGCTGGAGGTGCATCATCTGACCGCGTTGGACGTTTGTTGCCGATATAGCTAATCTGCCCGTCCGTAGTTACCATCACCGAGGCATCTGAGTTCATGGCCGAATTGCCGGTCCAGATAATCCCGTTTATATACTCAACAACCGCGGGTTCCGTAGCAGCGGACTGTGCAGCTCGAGCCTGCGTGGTGGTTCCAACAACAAGGATGACAATTAAGAAAATTGCCGCTCTTTGAATACTATTCATTAAAGGGCTTGATGAGCGATTAGATTTCATAATTCTCCTCGTTTAGTTCGCGCAGTGTAAATCCTATTACAGTGGTTGTATCACGAAAGGATCAGACACTACAAATCGCTCGCTCTGCGGATTAAGTTTGTTGATCGTTAGCGCTTAATCTAAAACCCGCGCATAAGGTATAGTTGCATTCCATGCACCAAGCGCGCCAAACCGTATGAGCACGATCATCCCAGCCTGCCCTATTTGTCACTGCGAGTATGTCTATGCTGATCGCACGCTGTGGATATGCCCTGAATGTGCTTACGAGTGGAACGACGAGACGGAAGAGGCAAAGCAGATTCAAGTGCGCGATGCCAACGGCAATGCATTGGCCGATGGTGATCAAGTGACGCTTATTAAAGACCTCAAGGTAAAAGGCTCTTCCTCGACCATCAAAATCGGCACTAAAGTTAAGATAAACCGTCTGGTAGAGGGCGACCATAATATCGACTGCAAAGTAGATGGCATTGGCGCGATGATGCTAAAGTCAGAGTTTGTGAAAAAAGCTTAGAGCAACCTTATGCCAGAAATTTCTTTACTCGGATGGTTCCACACCATTATCGCCATCGTTGCGCTCATCGCTGGTTATTACACCTTGGCCGTGCACAAAGTTATTAAGCCCGAAAATGCTACGGGCAAGGTCTATTTGATCTGCACGTTTATTGCCGCCGCAACGGCGCTCATGATTTATCAGCATGGCAAGTTTGGGCCCGCACATGCGCTCGCGGTGTTGACACTATTGGCTATGCTCGGCGGCTGGTTGGTTACTAAGATTCCTATGTTCGCCAAGATCGCAGACTATTTCCAGGCGTTTTGCTATGCCGGAACCCTCTTGTTCCACATGATCCCTGCCATCACCGATACCCTATTGCGCTTACCTGTGGGCGACCCATTTTTAGAAACGCCTGACGATCCGCTGTTAGGTCAGTTCTATATGGTTTTTGTTGGCTTGTTCTTAGTGGGATACACGGCACAATTCATGTGGATCAAAAAGCAAAAGGCTAAGTAATAGTCTGCAGATGGATATAGTGGTGCTGCCGCGATGCATCCAAACAGAAGAGCATCCGCAGATTTCGCAGATTCACGCAGATTAAAAGGGCAATGGCTTGAGACTCTGTGGAGATCGGGGGCGTTGCAGTTATCGCGATCAAATATCCCTTCCATAGAAATCTGTGAAAATCGGCGTTAATCTGCGGATAATCACTCTGCGTTAATCTATCGAGCGCGCCGCTGCAGCGGAATAATCACTGCGGCAATCAATAATTGCAGAGCACCGTATAAGAGTACAGTGAGTAAGACCGCATCGCCGAGTGTATTCGAGCCGACGGCACTGATAGGAAAGAGTGATGCTTTGATTAATACGCCCAGATTCACATTACGCACAATCACTTCCATTTCGATTGCGGTGCGATCCCGTGCCGATAAATTCAAAACATAACTCGCCGCCCAACCCAGCACGCCTAAAGCAAGAATCAGTCCCGCCACCACCAACACATTGTAATAGCCATAGGCGGCCGGATCGATACGCCCCGCGCTACTTGAACCCACTACAATAAGTAGTATGCCAAATAGCGAGGCGCGAATGCTCCACTTAGAGATTGCATGCGCGGCACTTTGCCAAAAGCGCAAGATCGCCATACCTACTACAAGGGGCAGCAACAAGGTCAGGGCGATTTCGGTAACAATACGCGCAGTGGGCATCGTAAAGTCACTCGGCAGATAGTCTGTGATCAACAAGCCGAGAATTAAGGGAGCCGTGAACAAGCACGCTAACGTGGTTAAGCCAGTGATTGAGATCGACAACGGCACGTTACCACGGGCTAAATAAGTGAAAATATTCGACACAGTGCCACCCGGCACCGCCGCGATCAGGGCAATGCCCACAGCTACGCCGCCAGCCACACCAGCATAGTGTATAAACAGCCATGCAACGATAGGCACTAACAACAGTTGGATGCTGATCCCGTAGCTAACACTCTTAGGTTCACGCAACACATCTTTAAAATCATTGCCCGTGAGCGTGGCCCCCATGCCCAACATGGCTGTTACTAATTGAAACGCAGCAAACCAATACTCATATTGAATGTACAACTCACCCACGATACGGCCCTCGTAAAATTACAATACCGCGCAGCGGCTCAATTAGCTTTCTATACAAACAACAATTAGAACGGGGCAGGATAGCGACGAATCACTTCGTTTATGTCGCTTAACACATCCTCCGACAAGGTAAGCTCATACGCACCAATATTCTCGATCAATTGCTCCATCGACGTTGCACCAATAATGGTGGAGGTAACCCCAGCAAACTGAAATACCCACGCAAGCGACATTTGCGTAACGCTGAGCCCATGCTTTTCGGCCACCGCTTGATACGCGGCGATTGCATCGTGTGAATACGCGGTATCGCGAAAAATGCCGTTTCGCTGTTGCATAGTCCAACGCGCGCCGGCAGGCTTGGCGCCATTGGCGTACTTGCCCGACAGTGCACCGCCGGCCAAGGGCGACCACGGTAAATACGCCACGTCTTCAAACACGCAGGCCTCGATCAAGTAGGGATGATCTTTAAAGTGGAGCAAGCTAAATTCATTCTGAATCGAAACCATGCGCGGCAGATTGTGTTCTTTGGCCAATGCTAGGTACTGCATGATGCCCCAGGGCGTGTCGTCCGATAACCCGCAATAGCGCACCTTACCAGCCTTAACCACGTCCTCAAGCCCGCGTAAAATGTCGAGCAACCCTTCTCGCTCTTGATCGGCATTGGTCAAACAGGGGTTTACCGTGCCCGGCCAATGTTTGGAAAAGTGCGGTGATGTGCGGTTAGGCCAATGCAATTGATACAAATCGATATAGTCGGTTTGTAATCGCTGCAAGGAATCATCAACCGCAGAGTTAATCGCGGAGCGAGTGATGGGTCCGCCCTCTCGAACCCACGGCACGCCTGGCCCTGCGATCTTGCTGGCCAACACAATGTCTTGTCGCTTGGTGGGATTAGCCGCAAACCAGGTGCCAATGATGCGCTCAGTAGAGCCTTGTGTTTCAGCCTTGGGGGGCACTGAATACATCTCGGCGGTATCCATAAAGTTGATGCCTTGGGCAAGCGCGTAATCGATCTGCGCGTTGGCATCCGCTTGAGTATTTTGTTGCCCCCACGTCATCGACCCCAAACACACTTCGGATACTTGTAGATTACTGCTGCCTAACTTTACATATTTCATACTAAGACCTTACGTCACCTTGGTTTTGATTGTTTACTTTATCTATTCACGTCACGCGAAATTGTAGGCATTCTAATCGACGTTCTCCGCGGATTGAATTTTTAGCACCTCAATTTGCCTACATATGTATCCGCAAATTTCGCAGATTTGCGCAGATTATTTTTAGAGCTGCAGAGCCAATGGCTACTCGCGATGCCTGAGGATCCACGAGATTCATCCACGCCCAAAACCCCGCCTTTAAAAATCTGCGTTAATCTGCGTAAATCGGTGGATTATATTTTCCACTATCCGTGCAAAGCTGCGGACTATCTGTCGTTCAACCCATGCGATTAGCAGACTACATTTATTGCTCTAGCTCACCACCAGAATACGACCAACTGTATAGCTGCTTGAGCAGCGGGAAGTATACCGCGAGACGTATTGGCCGGTCGTCAATCTGTTGAATGAGTCGGCCGTAAAGCTCAAGTTGTTGTACATGCCGCTCGCGTACTTGGCTTTGCACAAAGTGCGCAACATCGCTTTCGCGCGTATCGGTGGTTTTATGATCCACTATCCACAGCTCGCCATCATGCTCGAACAATCGATCGATACTGAACTTGCGTAAAGCACCATCCAAATAAGCCGTTACAGTCAACTCCGTTTGCGTTGAAGCGCGGTCGCTAAAAATAAACTGCGCATGGGGGTCATCGCGTACTTGCAACAAAGCCTTCAGTAAACGCTGCATCGCATACGAGTACTGTTGTTCGTTCAAAGTGAGCAGCCGCAACTCGCGTCGCCAGTTCACTAGCAGTGGATGTTGATAATCAGGTTCGCTGGGCAGTGCACACAATTCTGCATAGCTCATATGTTCAAACCAGTGATGAATTAGATTGCCCACAATAACCGCAACTTCGCCTGCCCACGCAAACTCAAGCTCAGCGTCTTGCTCAGAAGGTGCTTGCGAATCTTGCGTTACGGTACGCACTAGCGACGGCAGAGAGCTACGCCACAGCGTATCGTCTTGGGTCACCACCTTAAAGCCTGACGGCAGCCGAGTCAGGTTTCCCGCAGACTCCGATACGTCGGTTTCGGGCATTGTGTCTAACGCAACGGAAGAGCTCCCATTGCGCTCGAACTGCACTGCGTGAACGGGCCACAACTCATGTAACAAGGACGTTTTAGGCGGCGCTTTCAGCTCCCCCGACTCCTCATCAGACTTCAGGTATGCAATCAGCACCAATTTCTTAGCCGCGCGGGTCGTTGCCACATACAACAACCTCCCACGCTCATTAGCGGCACGTTTTCTTTCAAGATGGCGCAAATATTCAAAATGCAGCTTTTTTTGCGCTAGTGAAAAGGGCGCAAGTAACAACTGTGATTCAAGCCGCTCGTCCTGTGCGCGCGCCTGCCATTCCGCCCACATCAATAGGTCCTTTTCGTCACTGCGTCCAACGTTTCCGAGCCCCGGTAAAATAACGGTGTCGAACTCTAAACCTTTGGATTTGTGAATGGTGCTAATCGTTAGCCGTGGTGGCTTCGCCTGTGCTAAGTCGGGCACCGCGTACATGGTCTCGAGTGCTTGTTCTAAAGCCCGCAACGACAATAATCCGCCGCCGCGTTGCCCCTCAGCAATGCAGGCAAACACCGACTCCATACTGGCTATGCTCAAACCAAATAGCGTGTGCGCACCGCCAAGTTGCTGCCAGGTCCAGCGCACTAATACGTCCAGATCAATTTGCTGAAACTGTGCAAGCGCGGCCTGCATCACGCTTTTGAACCGCTCTACTCTTTGCCGCGTTTCGATATCTAAATCCGTCAGATCGGCACTTTGCAATTGCGCCATTACCGACTCGGAAGCACGACCGCAGAGCGTCTGGATATCACTTAAAGAAATACCCACCCACGGTCCGCGCAGCAAGGCAAGCCAAGCAATACGATCGTCGCGCCGCGCAATTGCGCGGGTTAAATGCAACACATCGATCACCGCAGGTTCTACTGACAATGGCGCCAAGTCGAGCCCTTGATAAGCAATGTTGTGCCGCTTTAGCAGCGGAAGAATATCGATGAGGTTGCCGCGTGAACGCACCAAAATGGCCACGCTACTGTGCTCATCCTTAGCTAAAGCCGCTTGCACCGCCTGCACCGCTATCGTGGCTTCTTGTGATTTATCAGCCGCCAGCGAGAACTGTACACAACTAGGTTCGAGATCGTCGCGATGGGTCGTGGCCGATGCATAGCGCACTGCGCCGGTCAGGCTATTGTCCAGTTGCGGGAAGGATTGACTAAACGTGTCGTTGAACCAACGTACCAGACTACCGCTGGATCTGAAGTTACGACTCAAACTTAAGGGGGTAATGGTTTGATGGGCAAACACACGAGTGCTTGCGTTATTCCACACATCAATAAACAAACCCACGTCGGCTTCGCGAAAGCGGTAGATTGACTGCATAGGGTCGCCCACCAAGAACAAGGTCTTAGCGCCTTGATCGGTCGCGCTTGACCAACCTAGCATAAGACGATTGAGCAAGCCTATTTGCGAGAAAGAAGTATCTTGAAACTCATCCACCAGAATATGGTTGATTTGATAATCTAACTTCAAACTCAAGTCAGTGGGGTCGTCGAGCTCTTGCAAGGCCAAGTTCGCTCGCTGCGTTACCTCGCTATGATCACTTTTGCCCTGCGCCCGAAACTGCAACTGCAAATAGGCCGCTAATTTCTTCAGCACAAACTCAAGATCCAAGAGTTGCGCCCAATCTTGATCGCTAAACGGCTCGAGCGGTAACATCGTAAGCTCGACCAGTTGCTCGAGTAAAATCTCATCGTCGTTGAGCTCGCCGATGATCTGCATAAGCGCGTCTTTTTCGGCCTTACCTTCGGGCGGGAACCCACACCTCACATCCACGCGTTTGCGGAACGTGTCAGTACCCGTCAGCAAGATTAAATTGAGCATCCGCCAAAACACCAGACTCGCTTCATCCATAGCCACACCCGATGGCTGTTCAGAGAAACGCGGCTCAGGCTTATCCACGAGCGCTTCGGGGAGTTTGCCTTCGGCGAGTAAATTCGCGTGGGCATAACTCACCAGCGGCTTTAAACGACTGATAACGTCCTCACCCAAGCTTTGACACAAGCCTTGAATATGTGTTTGCGCTAGCGACTGCCATGCCTGTTCGATGTCCGCACGCTTGTCTGCCAACGAGCCCGACAGTAAGTGACGCAACCACTGATCGCGCTTGCCAAGAATGGCGCTAAACAGTTTGCTAATACGGCGATAGTTAAAATCGAGTTCGGTTAGCAGGGCTTGAATGCGCGGGTCGGGTTCATCACCGAGCAGTTCGTCCACTAAGAATTGCTCAATTGCCGCCGCATACAACTGCTCTGCGTTATCGCTGGCCGCTGGCTGTGCGCCTAAACGACTCAGCCACGGCATAGCGGCCACTAAGCGCAGCGATAACGCATCGATCGTTTGAATCTGAATGCGTTGCGGCGTGTCTAAGAGCTGCCAGCCAAAACGCTTGTCTTGCACGAGCGCCGCCTTTGCCAGGTCTAATCCCTGCTGGTCAAAGTCGTCCGTACCCACCTCGTTTTGATCTGCGCGTTGCAACAAACCAAGTAACCGTTCACGCATTTCGCGAGTGGCTTTGCGCGTGAAGGTAATCGCTAAAATACTTTCAGGCTGTTCGCTCACGGCCAGTAAGCGCAAAATTCGGTACACCAGTAAACCGGTTTTACCCGAACCCGCTGGCGCTTGCACAATGAAGGAGCCGCTCGGATCCAGTGCCTGCTCACGCGCAGCCGCATCACTGTATTGCGCTGATAGGTGGTCAGACATACTCAGCCTCGCTATCGTCGCGACTATCTTCATCGTCGCCGAGTCGTCCTTGTAGCTGTTGAATGCGGCACATTCCCCCATAGGGGCAATAGCTGCAGGCCTGCTCATCGACCGGATCAACGCTCGCCACGCCCTGCATAAAATCGGCTGCAAGCTGCTCTAGCATGGGCTGCCAACGAGTCTTTTGCTCGACCCATAGCGCAGCGCGCTTAGCCGTATGCGCACTCGGCTTGGCTAGCAGCCCATCTTCAGCAAGCTCCTCTAACTTCATCTCAGCGCGGCGCACTTGCGCATAGGCGATGCCCGCCGCCGAGTTACTTTTGAGTTGCTGATGGGCAAGGAAATAGAGCGGCATTTGTGGGTTTGTTAGGCGCTCGCCCGTCCAATCGCTGCGCGACACCTTGCCGGTTTTATAATCGATAATGACTATGTGCTCGCCATCGGCCGCATCAATTCGATCGATTTTTCCACGGTACTCTATACCGCCTAATGTAGCCGTAAATACCCATTCACTCTCCAGCACGGCAAAGCTTGCGGGACGACTGGCTTCAAACTGCAGCCATTCCTGTACCAGTGACACGTAGCGGTCGCTTTCGCGTCGCACCAGCTTAATTTGCTCAGCGTTAAACTGACTGGTGAGCTCGTCAATCGCTGCCACGACGATCTGTTGCAATTGTGAGCGGCTTGCGGAATCGGGTAACGCCAACCACTCAGATAAGCCCTCACTGCCGCCAAGTTGCTTCCACACGTGATCCAACACATGGTGAATAACCGTGCCCTGCGCGCTTGCTTCTAAACCAAACTCCGGTTCATCAACATGCTGACACTGCAAGCGGTGCGTCGCAAACGCTTTGAACGCGCAACTCGACTGCTCTTTAAACACGGACATACCGTGCTTAACAACGTCGCTCGGCGGCCATGGCATACCCGCCTCGTCTTCATAGCGCTCCAACGGCACAGCAAGGCTAAGCTCGTCTGAAGGTGGTGGCGTCTGCACTGCAGCTTTGCGAAACAACGGCGACACACCCCGTTTGTTCTCTGGGTCAAGACTCTGGCTATGCGCATAACTCACACGCTGCTCCGTCGCGCCGGCCAATAAGCTGCGCAGCACTTTGACCATTTGTTGATAATGTCGCGCGTGGTTGGCCGAGGGATGCTTGGTATGAAGCAAGGCGTTGGCAGGAATAAACGCGGTTTTAGGAAAAGGAGCGGGAAAGTCCTCGGTCATGCCAGTTAAAAATACAACATCGACTTGTCGACCAATCGCTTCATAAATACCCGATATGAGGATTGGCGCGGGCTCTGCTTGCGGCAAAAACACTCCATCGTTGCAGAGCTTATTTAACCAGTCGACTGCGCGCGACAAGCCACATTGCCGCAACACCACATCTAAGGATCCAAGCTCCTGTAAGCAGCGCTCAAAGCGCTTTGCTAATTGATACTGTTGCGAGTCAAGCTCTTCACCCGCATAGCCACTGCTCCATTGCCAAGCGTCTAACCAGTCGCGAAATTGCGTTGCCCAAACGGAGGGCGCCAGCAGCAAGGTCGGCTTGTCGTTTAGCACCTGCACGATCTCTGCGCGCTTTGCCAACAGCGTGTTCAGAGCTTGGCAGCAGCGCTTGCAATCGGCCAAGGCCGCTGGCGATGACTTCTCTATTTGCGCAAGAAACTGTACAAGCAGATCACCCAATTCAGCCATTCGAACGGTGTGGATGCGTCGGTCCGCCATCCATGCGAGCAACATCGTCGTAGCCGTTGAGTGGTGTTGCGCGAAAGAGCTATGCTGACTGTTGAGTAGCAAAGCGAATTCACGCGATAACATCGAGGATTTCAATAGCTCGATGCAGCGCAGAGCCGTGCCAATCGCGGACCAATCGCTTAAAGGTTTGCCAAGCGAAATACGATAAGCACCATGTTGTTGCCGAGCTTGCAGGGGCGTCAAGCTGGGATAAAAAGCAGCACGCGCTGCTTCGGTTACCTGCGCTAAACGATGCTGTAAGTCGGGTACCACTATCGCCAATTTGGCCTGGGGCTGTGAGTGTAGTAGTTCGCGGGCCGCACTCAGTACCGCTTTGAGCTCGTCGTCATCACTTGAGTAGCACGTAATGCCGCGCTGCTCAAACTCATCCAAATTGGGGGGTGGCGCATCCGTATCGCCCGTTGGCTGAATCTGGACATCCCGCACGGTGTTCCGGTGCACTACCGTTACACCACCGTGTTCTAACTTTTCTAGCAACTTAACCTGCGCGCTCGTTTGTAGGTCGAACGCATACAAGGAAATTTCCGCATAAGGTGAAAATAGATCGGGGCACGCGCATAGCATGGCCGTAGCGCCTGCAGAATCGAGCATGCTCAGTTC
>CAYOXK010000013.1:36997-42755 GCA_964407915.1 uncultured Gammaproteobacteria bacterium | reverse complement strand
CAAAATGGACGATTACGCTTTCCTGCCGACGGCCGACTCGTTGATCTGCGTGTATCTACTCTGCCTCTGCACACCGGCGAAAGTGTGGTGCTGAGGTTGCTCGAGGTGGACCTAGCGCACAAGCAGCTCACAACACTCGGTTTTGACTTAGCCGTTGTTGAACAACTCACCGAAGCATTGCTCGCACAACAAGGTATGGTGTTGGTGACGGGACCCACCGGTAGTGGCAAGTCAACCACTCTGTATGCTTTGCTAAACCATCTGAATCATGCGCAGCTGAAGCTGGTGAGCATCGAAGACCCAGTGGAAATTCAAGTAGACGGCGTAAACCAAATTCAGGTTGATGATGAGCATGGATTGAGTTTTGCTGATGCTTTGCGCTCGGTACTGCGGCAAGATCCTGATGTGATTTTGGTGGGCGAAATTCGCGACGAGGCTACGGCGCAGCTGGCGGCTCAAGCCGCATTGACTGGTCATTTAGTGCTCGCAACTTTGCATACATCCAGTGCGAGCACAACGTTTGCGCGCTTGACTAACCTAGGTATCCCCGACTACCTGCAAGCGGCAACAGTGCGCACAGTGTTGGCGCAACGCTTGGTGCGCTCGCTCTGTGAGCAATGCTCGCCGCGCGAACAACAACTCGAGCGTACGTGCGCGCAATGCTATGGCACAGGTTATGCGGGTCGCCGACTCATTGCTGAGCTCATTCCATTTAGCGTATTGCACACAATTGGAACTGCCGGAGCGGTCGCCAGCTCGCCAGCCTGGGGCGACATACCTTGGCGCGAACATTTGCTGCAGGGGCGTTCATTGTTGCAAGACGCACAGCGCTTGATTACCTTAGGCGTGACCGATATCGCTGAAGTGGTGCGAGTACTCGGTACGGCGTCGATAGCCGCTGGGCATACTATCGAGCCTCATTAGCGGCGGTTTTAGACACCATGCATGAGCAACAAATATCCTTTTGCCAAGATTTAGTAATGCTGCTTAAGTCTGGCTCCGATCTTGATTCAGCTTTGCAAGTAATGATAGCCGCGCGCACCGGAGGCACTCCCGGAGCTCGTCGCGCATTAGGGGCAAATAGTCGCTTCGTTGAGTCTCTGACTGCAGTGCGCGGACAAATTCGCCAAGGCAAACCACTGAGTGTGGCTTTGGCCGCCCATCCTGATTATTTTGGCCCCTTTTTTATTGGGATGGTAAAAAGTGGCGAAGCATCGGGGACCATGGTGGCCGTTTTGAACGAGCTCTGCGATCAGCTAGAGCGCGATGAGGCGTTAAATCAAAGTATTCGCTCGACGTTGGTGTATCCCATCATTTTGAGCTTGGCCATGGGTGTTAGTTTGCTTATGGTATTGCTCTATGTGCTGCCGCAGTTAACTCAGTTGTTTGCGGCTTTCGCCAACGATCTGTCACTAAGCGCGCGCGCGTTGTTGTTCCTGGGGGAGCTGGTTAATGATTGGGGGCACATACTTTTGCTGTTGGTGCTCGCGATGGCGATGGTCTTGTTCTTTTTCACTGAGTCATTGCGCCTCGGCGCTCGTGTGAAGCGCTGTTTGCTCAATTTACCCCCGTTGCGGGGCTTGCATCGTCAACTTGAATTAGCCCGTTTTGGAAGTAGCTTGGCGAGCTTGCTGCATGCGGGTTTGCGGCAAGTTGACGCGCTGCAAATAGCCGGTGAAGTATTACAAGTTGAGTCGCAACGTCAAGCCGTACAAGCAGCGATTAGTCTTATGCGCGAAGGCCATTCGTTTAGTCATGCCATGCGCGCTTTTCCGGAATTCAAATGGTACTTTGCACACAGCATCGAGAGCGGTGAGAAAAGCGGGCAACTGGCACAATCGCTTAGTGTGGTGGCGCAGCGCTTGCAACGCGACTTCAATAATCGTGCGCAACGCATGGTGGCGATGGTAGAGCCCGCGCTGGTTATCGTATTGGGCCTGGTAATTGGCTTTATCGTGCTCACCGTGTTCTCCACACTCCAAGCATTGGGGGGCCTGCAGGCTTGAGTACATGACGCACAATTTAATCATTAGTTCACGTCGTGCTGTAGGCGTAGTTAAACGTGGGCAACAGCGTGCCTGCTACACAGCAGGCATGGGCATGGTTGCATCACGTGCTCGGGGGTTTACGCTACTGGAGCTGGTGGTGGCTTTAAGCGTTTTTGCTTTGGGTTTGACAGGCGTAGTGACTCTTAATAACAACGCTTTGTTGGCCACCGCCAACGCAGCTCGAATGCAAGAGGCGAGTTATTTAGCTGAGCGCCACCTCAATGCTTTGCAGTTAAACAGCGAAATAGTGGTCGGCGATTATGCTGGTACTTTTCAAGGTTTAAGTCCGTCTGTGCTGTATCCCTGGCAGTTACGCGTGCGCAGGCTTGATAGCGCTCCTTTACAACCACAGTTACTTAGCTTCCCCCAATCAGTCGTTCCACTTGAGTTGTATTTGGTTGTTAGGGTTGCCGAAGGTTCGCGTCCCCTTGAGTTTCACTCACTAGTAGTAATGCCTAGCGAAGAACCCATCGACCACCAAGTTAAGTCAATCGGAGGAGAGTTAAACCAGACTCGCTCCACGACCCGCCGAACGAGGCTTCAACCGTGAGACAGCAACGTCGAATACCCCTCTTTAATGGATTCACTTTGGTCGAATTAGTCGTTGTGCTAGCCCTGTTTAGTTTGGTGCTGCTGTTTTGCTATCAGGCTTTTAGCACTTCTGTGGCCGTGCAAGAAAAGGTGTCAGGGGCGATTGTTGAGCAAACACAATTACGGGCGGCCTATAGCGCGTTGCGTAGCGCGATTGAATCGGGCGGCCTGATTACTGGCGATGCGCGTCAGCTTTCCGTTGAGCTTAGCCATGCTTCGTCGCGTTGGCTGCTCGACGAAGGCGCTCAGGAGGTGCGATTTAAGCTTAGTGCGTCTGGCGAGCTATGGCAGCAGCAGGATGGTCGCCTCCCGAGCAAACTTGTGCTTGAGCGTGTGCGCGCAGGCCAATTCAGTTACTTGACGGCAAAGGGCGAACGACTAAGTCAATGGCAACAAGCTAATAATCCGCGAGCCGTCATATTATCTGGCTTAACCTACCATGAAGAGTATGCAGGCTCGGCAAGCTCGGAGAGCGAAGCACTACCTGATTCCAGCCGACAATGGTTGTTTTTAGCGCGATGAACCAACTCGAACGTGAGCGCGGTTTTGCGCTGATTACCGTTACCGCAATGATGGCTATCGTGATGGCCCTTGCTCTAGCGTTGATGCAAATACAGCTGAGTAACGCGCAAGCGGCCGCTGCACAGTATCGCAGTATTCAGGCCCGTCTTCTGCTGGATAGCGCCCTACATTATGCGGCCATCAGCATTGCATCGCCGCGCAGCCAAGTCGCGCTAAACGCGGTGCCGTTCGAGCGCTTAAGCTATCCCACTGAGCTGGCTAATGTTAGCCTGTATATCGATAACGAAGCGGGTCGACTTGATTTAACTGCGGCGCACCCTGATTTGCTCGATGCCGCGCTCAAGGCGGTGGGTGTTGAATCGACCGATTTGGCGCAGGTGCGACAAACGCTGCACACTGAACTGTCGCCTGAACCCGACGCTGAGATTCCCTACTTCGGATCTGCGCGGCAGGCGTGGTCTGTGCTGCAGCAACTGCCTCTAAACGCGAAACAATTATGGAATCTCAGCACCCTGGTCACTGGGGAAGCGGGGGTGAATCCAGAGTTGGCATCGGCTGCAATGTTGGCCATCGTGCCGGGCTTGAGTTCGGCTGAGCAAACCCATCTACTCGCACGCAAGTTGGCGCAACAAACCGGCACAGCGGTGTCAAGTTCAGTGGGTGAATTGATTGCAGACGTTAGCAACCCTCATTTGCGCGCCAAGGTGTCGAGCTTTTATCGCGTACACGCCGAGCTCAGTTTGGGGGAACAATATTTCAACCAAACTTGGATTATTCAAATGCACAATGAGCCACAACGTTTATTCAGCATTTATGCGCACTGGCAGGAGTGAAACGCTTTTAAACCTGAGCGCTTGGGTCTTATGCGCCTGCTGGCGACTCGGCCAGTGAGCGCTTTCTGTTATGCTTTGTGCGCGCTTGCATTTACCGCCTATCATCGCGTGTTGTGTGCAGTGGGCTCACCTGATGTCCACGACTCAAGTATTAATTACTGTTCCCCACGTTACTTTTTATCGAACTTAATTACGTAATGCCCATCACCAAAATTATGCATGCAGCTGTCAAAAAACTTATGCGGTTTATGCGCTGGTGGCATCGCGGCTTGCTCGAACCCTGGCAGAGATGGCATCTAACGCCGCGGTACGTGGTCAGGGTGCATCAAGGGGTGTTGACCGTTGTGCGCTTAGATGCCGAAGGGCGAGTGCCGCATCAGCCGCTTGAACTATTGCAGTGGCTTGCCCGAAAGCGTCGCCTGCCGAGGGGCCGTTTCTATTTGCTCGTTCCGCCAGAGCAGGTAATGGCGACGCCAGTTAGTGTTGAACAACGGTCGCTCCTTGCCGCCGATATTGCTGCGGAGATGCTGCCATTTGAGGCGCACGAGCTGGTGGTGGGTATCACTGCGACGCGAGAACAGTTGTACAGTGCCTTGTGTGCAGACATTCAACGTACTTTGAGCGAAGCACAAATCATAATGGCGCAGCATAGTAGTGCTTATATGAACTGGTCGTTTAGTGGGGTGGCGTTTGCCACGGACACTGAGTGGCTAACGACTGATACTGCACAGCTCACGCTCCACGCCGAGCATAATATTGTTCAACAGACGATGCCAAAGCGCTCGCTTTTCGTGCGGGTAGCCAGTAGTACCGTTACCTATTGTGTGCTTGGTTTAATAGTGGTGTGGATCGCTGCGTTTGCGATGCAACAAGTAGCCTTGCATGAACAGCAGCTATTGCGAGATCAGCTTAGCCGGCTTACCACGCAATCACCTGTACCCGAGGCGCATCCGTTTGCGGCGGTCGTTACCCATGCGCGCCCCCGTTCGGTTCACGATACACTGCACATACTCAACTCCTTAGTTACGCCGCTACGCGCCGACGATGTGCTGAGCCAGCTGATACTGACCAACGATCATTTGCTACTTGATGCCAGTTCTAGCGACGCCTCGGGATTGCAACTGGCGCTACGGGAAGTGCCCATTTTTGACAAAGTTGAGTTTGTTGCGGGCATTACCGCTCAAGCAACGAGCAACACGCAAATTGCCAATCCGCAAGAACGATTTAGGCTAAAAGTGGTGCTGCCGACTGCGGCTTCGGGCCGCGTCGAGGAGCCTCAACTATGAGCACCCCATGGCGGCACGGTGTACTGGCGTATTTACTATTATTCGGCATTATTGCTGGTCTTCTTAATAGTGTGGTGATGCCTTGGTACACTGTTTGGCAAGCAACTCTGCAACACAATGCTCAATTACGCCAGACCATTGAAGCGCACCGCCAGGCGCACATCGAGGCGAGCAAGCGCCAAGCAAGCCTCCAGCAAGCACTTAAAAATCTGTTTGAGGAGGGCGAACTCTTGGCGCTCGACGCCAATCGAGCAGCGTACGAATGGCAAGCCAGCATTAAGTCCCTGTTGCGCGACGCAGGGGTGAACTTAACTGCCTTCACACCTAGCCAAGAGCAATTAGAACCAAATGCCGCCGTGTTGCGGTTAGAACTGAGCTTTTTAACCGAGGTTCGGGCTCTGCAGACCGTGCTCGCGGGTTTAACCAATGTGCCGGGCAAGGCGCGGGTTGAACTGCTCAGTTTGCGCACAGCAAGTGC
>CAYOXK010000013.1:0-36987 GCA_964407915.1 uncultured Gammaproteobacteria bacterium | reverse complement strand
CGCCGACATCGCGGAGCTGGCGGTGCCGATCGCCCTGCCGGCCCTGGCAGAGCGCGAGGCGGCCATCAGCGGGGACTGCGCGGCGCAGCCGCGTGAGTGCCGAAGACAGCAGCGCATCGTCTACGCAGCCGAAGGCGGTCATGCGGGCGGCGACAGCATCGCATTGGTTGGAAGGACGTATGCTGCTGAGTACCCTGAGTGCTGATTTATCTGCGAGCGCATCGCTTGATTATACGTCTTGGCACTTACCGTCACCAGTCACAGCCTTTGGCCCCAATCGTTTAACAGCGTTGTTTGATACGGCAACCCGCACAAAATTCCTATCGCCACAGGTCACGCATTACCGTGTGGCGGCCATTACCGTCACTGAGCAAAATCGCATGGCGGTTGTAATCGATAACTCTTCGGGCGAGAGCTATCGCGTGAAAGTCGGTGATTTTATAGATGCTTGGGCGGTACGTGCGATCGAGCCCGATCACATTCGCATACAAGCCGGAGCGTTAGAGACTCGAATGACACTACAAGAATAGCGCCGTTAGGTCCTATTGATGACCGAGTTGTTGCGCACTTAGTCACCGCGTCTGAATAGCCTTTTGCAGGGTTTTCAGGCTACGAATAAAGGACCGAGCATGATAGTCATGAGGGTTGGCAAGCGCGGCAAACATATCGTCTAGCGCTGCTGACAGCTGCGCGTTTTGCGAGGTGGTTGGTGTTAGTGCGAGCACTACCGAATTGATCGCCATTGCTGATTGCTCAGCCGCCCCATAGCCTTGGTGGCTTGCGAGTAAACCGAGCTCGAGTAATTGCAACAGCAACTGGCGGCCCTGTTCCGCCGTAATAGGCTGAGCTTGTAAATGCTGGCGAATTAGGCTCAGCTGCGTCGACAACGCAGTGATGGAGTCAAGATTGTTTGACGCGGACATGTTATTGGGTGATGCGTTCACCACGTTGGCGTGGGCCAGCGTCCCGCTCTGGGAGAACTCTCGAATCTGCGCCAATAGGTCGGCCGAAAATTGCGGCGCAACAGCTTGGCTCAATTGGTAGCTCGTGAGTAAGTGTGCATCATTAAATCGTAAGGCACCGGGCGCGAGTTGGGTCAACGGATTCGGTGTCCAATCAATTCGAGTCAGCCCCTGATGGCAACCCAAACAGTCCATGTGAGCAAGTTCTGGAAACAGCCCAGAGCGTGGGAAGTCGGCGATATTTGCTAATTGTTGTTCGGCAGCAACCAGTTGGCCCACGGCCCAGATTTGTAGGGCATTCGGCTCGCCTTTGCGTTTAATGTAATCGGCGTCCACTACAAAGTGGGCAGGCTGAATGCTGCTAAATGTGTTGACCTCAAAGCTGAGTCTCGGATGACCAGCACCCATAATTTCGTGGGTGATTTTGCGCTCGGCACTATTGCCAATATGGCACGAGACGCACAGTTGGGCGCGCACCATAGGATCTTCAAGTGCCGTCAGCCCCGCGCTTAAATTCTCTTGATGGCTCGCGCTGGTGTGCGACTCTAAATAATTTTGGGCACTACCATGACAGGTTTCGCAGTCAACGCCATCACGTAAATCAAAGCTAGGTCCTCGGGCATTAGTTGCCACGATATTGCTGCTGTGGCACCCTAAACAAACCTCTGCCGTTGCCGCCGATTCAAGCCCTAACTTAGTAGCTATGGCAGCCGATCGAGTGCTTTCTAAGGTAAGGTACGCCCGCGCATGAGGATCGTATTCGTTCCACGTGCGGAACTCGTTTTGCAGCACATTTGATTGTGTAGACGCTATCGAACTGCCATGACAGGTGCTGCTGGCGCAACTCTCTACACCAAGATGTTGAGGTGTGGATACGGATGTGGCGATGACAGCTTCGCTCTTAGTCGTTTCACTGTTGCTAGCCGCGTTCGCGGCAAATGGCCAAAACAGTGCGACTAAGATGAAATAAATGAGCGTGTGTCGTCTCATGCTGTTAACCCAATACCAGACTGTTCAGTGTGGATTGCATAGGGCCTTGAATTACGAGGAGGTAGCCTTGTGAGCACGTTTTGCATCGTGTGTTTTTGCCTATTCTTGCTATTGCATCTTGCGCCAGTTGGCATCGTGTTGTCAAACGGGTATGCTGTTTAGCTCATGGTTTGCGCGCTTTAGGGGTCGCACTAAAAGACGAATGTCGAACTAATAGTTCAACTGCGTGGCGCTATTGTATACACTAATCATACGCGCTTAACATAAACATCAAGCTAAAACTGTGGAAACATTTGACGTAGTTGTGATTGGATCTGGCCCCGGTGGCATGAGTGGTGCGGCACACGCAGCCGAACTCGGGCTGTCCCATGTTTTACTCGAAGCGTCGCCACAGTTGTCCAACACCATTCAAAAGTACCAAAAGGGTAAGCATGTGATGGACACGCCTAATAAGCTTCCCTTGCGCAGCCCCTTAGAGTTTGCAGCGGGCGCCCGAGAACATGTCTTGGAAAGTTGGGCCGCGGGTTTGCAAAAGCTTAAAACCCATATTCGATTTAATAGCGAGGTTTCTGGTATCGCGGGTGCCAAAGGTGATTTCACCATAAGCTTGGTCAAGGGTGAGCCGATTGGCGCGAAGATCGTGGTTTTGGGCATTGGTTTACAGGGTAATCCGCGCAAGTTGCCGTGTCCAGGTGCTGAATTTGAGTACGTGCAATATCAGCTTGACGACCCTGAGGAATATCAGAACGAGCGCATAGCCGTTGTCGGAGCGGGTGACGCCGCCATCGAAAACGCACTTGGGCTCGCGCCGCTGAATAAGGTGTGTGTGGTCAACAGACGTGACGAATTCGCGCGCGCCAAGCAGGGTAATTTGGATCTGATGCTGGCGGCGATCGCGGCTGGCCAGATTGACTGCTATTACGAGGCCAACCCCCTAAGAATCGAACCGAACCCGAGCGGCGAGAGCCGCTACTTAATGGTGTTGAGCACCCCGACGGGGGAGCTGCCAGTGCCGGTCGATCGAATTATCGCGCGGTTGGGCGCGATTCCCCCGCGTGCTTTAGTTGAATCATTTGGTATTGAGTTTGCCAATGACAGCCCTACGGCTTTGCCGAAGTTGAGCAGTCAATACGAGTCTAGCGTGCCGGGCCTGTACGTCATTGGCGCCCTAGCTGGGTATCCTTTAATCAAGCAAGCCATGAATCAAGGCTATGAGGTGATCGAATACTCACAAGGAAATCTCATCGAGCCAGCCGACCACCCTCTTTTTGTGGAGGCCTTTAAAGATTTGCCTTTTGACCAGTCCGTAGACGAAATTCTAACGCGTTTGCAAAAAGCATCGCCCATATACGCTGGCATCAATCCTCTCAATTTCCGAGAATTTATTCTGGAAAGTAAAGTTCGACACTGCCAGCCTGGTGATCAGCTTTGCGTAAAAGGAGAATTTACCGATTCGTTCTTTGTGGTTGTTTCTGGCAATGCATATGTCAAGTTGCCCGGTGTGGGCGAGTTTCATTTTCGCGAAGGTAATTTTTTTGGCGAACAAAGTCTGATTTCGGGTCGCCGACGAACCGCCACCGTGTATGCAGGCGACAACTGCATTGTGGTTGAAACACCCCGACGCAGCATGGTAAAGCTGCAAAACTCCGTGGAATCAGTGAAACGCGTGCTAGATGAAGCATTTATTCTTCGCGCTCTGCATTCAAAATTCACCCCCAACATTCCTCACTCTGAACTGGCTGAGGTGGTGCGAAATACGCAGTTACGTTTATTTGATGCTAAGCAAGACATTTATTGCGAGGGCGATGCGGGGGACGAAGTGCATCTGATCCGAATTGGTTCGGTCACTTCTGTAAAGCGCTCAAACGACAAAGAGGTTATAACCTCCTATTTACCCGTTGGTCAA
This sequence comes from uncultured Gammaproteobacteria bacterium, assembly GCA_964407915.1. Taxonomy (GTDB): domain Bacteria; phylum Pseudomonadota; class Gammaproteobacteria; order Arenicellales; family Arenicellaceae; genus Arenicella. The sequence goes on along the minus strand of CAYOXK010000013.1, from coordinate 33,129 downwards.
TATTTCGGAGAAACAGGTGCACTCGGCGACGGTGTGCGCACCGATACAGTGCGCGCCAATGTGCGTACCGAAACAATTTGTTTGAGTCGCGAAAGTTTCTTAAGTTTGCTGCAAAAAGACCCGCAAATGCGCGAAGAAGTGCAAGCTTATGTGCGTGCTCGATTGATGGTGGAAGCGCGCATGGAAGCCCAACCAAAAGGCGGCGAACTCATGTCGTTTTTGATGAGCGAAGGCTTAGGGGAAGGCACCGACGTTTTGTTAATCGACCAGTTATTATGTGTAGGATGCGACAACTGCGAGAAAGCCTGTGCCGAAACCCACGATGGTAATTCGCGACTTAATCGACAGGCCGGTGCTTCATTTGCAAGTATTCATGTGCCAATTTCCTGCCGCCATTGCGAGCACCCCCACTGCATGAAAGACTGCCCTCCCGATGCCATTCATCGAGCCCCGCATGGCGAAGTGTTTATCAATCAAGACACCTGTATCGGCTGCGGGAACTGCGTAAATAATTGTCCGTACAAAGTGATTTCGCTCGAAAAGGCACCCTCTGAAAAACCTGGCTTATTGCATTGGTTATTGACGGGTCAAGGGCCAGGCCCTGGGGGGAAACAGTACGCTGCAGATGCCAGTATTAAAAAGGCGGTCAAATGCGACGCGTGTAAAGATAACTCGGGTGGACCCGCATGTGTGCGATCGTGCCCAACCGGAGCGGCGATGCGGCTGAACCCGCGTGATTTTGTTGAGTTGGTTGGCACTCGCTTCAGTGGTTAAGGGTATTCGCTATGTATCAATCCATTGTAAATTTTAAGCGCGCTCGTTACTTTTGGGTGGCGCTCGGGCTCACCCTTTTCGCCCTTTTTGCTTACTGGTGGCATGAGCCGGTCGGCGTTGCTAACGGGGGTACTTGGCTGGGATATACCTTGGGCACCATCGGGGCATTGTTGATTGTGTGGTTGATGTGGCTTGGTGTACGCAAACGTCAGTACTCGTCAAAGCTCGGAACGGTGCAGGGTTGGACTTCGGCGCATGTTTACTTGGGCACGGCTTTATTGGTAATTGCCACATTGCATGGTGGCTTCCAGTTTGGCATTAATCTGCACACCTTGACGTATGCGCTTATGGTGTTGGTGATCGCGAGTGGATTTTTTGGGCTGGTCGCTTATTTGTATTACCCGCAGCTAATGGCGGAAAACCGCGCAGGTGACAGTCTTGATGATTTGCTCGACAAGATTGCAAAAATTGATGCGCGCAGTTTAAACGAAGCTGACACCCCCGAAATGCAACAACTCGTTGCTAGCGCCATAGCAGGCTGCCATCTCGGTGGCACGGCCTTACAACAATTGTTGGCAACGGATGCCTCGACGGTGATCGTTCCGCACAGTATGCAGGCGTCCTCTGCAACTAGCGAGGCTAAAGGCTTTAGCCATCCCCAAGACGGGCTTAAGCTCGCTAACCGTGATCAAGCCATAGTGATTAATGTGCTCGCCAACAGGCTCTCGCAGCTCAGCGGGGGCGCAGCAGCGGGGCGGGCGCAAAACTTATTGTTCAATTTTTCAACCAAACAAACGCTGCTGCGCCGTGTCCGCCGCGATGTGCAAATTCGAGCATTACTTAAGATTTGGTTATACGTGCATGTGCCGCTGTCGTTTGCTCTATTGGCCGCACTGTTGAGTCATATCGTTGTCGTTTTTTTCTATTGGTAACCAGGTCCAAATACCGTGAAGAATAAGGAACCACAGCGCTCGCTTTCGTTAGATGCTACGGGTCTCAGCAAACGCCGCTGGTCGTGGGTCTTGTTTGTGAGCATATTGCTACTGTTTTTGGTGATTCCGATGCTCAGTTTGCTCAGCAGTGATACGGCTAGTTTGTTGCGCGACTCGCCTTTGCCGTCAGACAATGCCTGGATATCTGGTCATTTGTCCACAGCGCACCAAATTCCCGAACTTAATCAAAATTGCGAAGCTTGCCATGTCAACGCCTTTGAGGTGGTGCAAGACAGCGCCTGTCTGACCTGCCATGCGGATACTAATCATCATTTTGATACGTCCGTGCATAACGTTGCTCTGTTAGACGGAGCGCGTTGTGCGAGTTGTCATATAGAGCACGACGAGCCGAGCAATATTGTGAGTCGTAATGATGCCTTATGCGTTGATTGTCACGCGGATATGTCAGCGAGTGGTGCTGTTGAAACAGTGCTGCACGACGTCGCGAGCTTCGGTCAGGAACTGGCCAAAGCAAGTGCGGCACCCCATCCGAATTTTAAAGTGAGCATGCTCGTACCGAGTGGCCGTTCGCAGGAAACGCAGTGGTCAACTCAACGTGTGGCACTGCAGGATGGCCCTCTTGAGCAGTCGAATCTTATTTTCCCCCATGCCGTACATATGGACGCTGCTGGACTCGATGCGCCCGGTGGTCAACAAGTGCTTAGCTGTGATGATTGCCATGTAAGTGATGCGGCGGGCAAACTCATGCAGCCGATCACCATGGAGAATAATTGCCGTAGTTGCCATGCCTTAGTATTCGAACCCGACGATCCAGAGCGCGAAGTACCACATGGCGATCCAGACACGGTCTTGCTGGTGCTGGAAGAGTATTACTCACGACGATTTTTGCGCGAGCGTCTAGGACGCAACCCAACCGCGGCAGAAGTACGCGAGTTTAAGCTCCGCCGTCCTGGAAATACGGTGGCAGCGCGCACGCAACAGTCGCTTAATCTTGATAGTCCATGGGGCAAAGCGAACAGTGTGGCCCAAGAAATTTTTGAAAAAACCACGTGCAAGACCTGCCATGAAGTGACGGTGCAAACCACTGCGTCGGGCTCATCGAAATGGCACGTAGAACCGATTCGACTTACCGAACATTGGATGCCAAAGTCTGACTTTAGCCATTTTAGTCATCGCACCAGTGATTGTGGTGAATGCCATGCCGCCGCAGATTCAGAACTAAGCACTGATGTGCTGATGCCTGATTTAGCGGTTTGCGAAAGTTGCCATACGGGTGCCAAAGCGCGTGCCGATAAAGTGCCGAGTAATTGCATTAGCTGCCATGAATTTCATCTGCCGAACCAGAACGATTGGCAAACAAAACTTAACTTTAGCGCTGCCTATAAAACTTTGGCCGTTACTAAGCGAGCGGTGTTGGCGCGTTAGTCGATGAGCATCGCTTACCGCGTGCAACGGTAATCCTGACAAACACGAATATTTTGAAAAGAGTGAATGATATGCAAAAACAGCGACGGAAAAGTCTAGACGGCGGTAAGGCGGGTGTGCGGTTCATGTTTCTTTATAGGCTCAAGGCTGTTTATAGGCTCATGGCTGTTTATCGGCTGATGGCTGTCTATCGGCTCACGGCTGTCTATCGGCTCATGGCTGTCTCGATCCTGTTTGGGATAGGGGCGTCGGGGGCTTCGGCGCAGGCGATTCTTAGCGAATCCGAGGTAATGCGTGTGGTCGGCCAAGCGGTTAGCGAGGCCAATGCCCGCGGTGTCGCGGCAACCATTGCGGTGGTCGATCGTCCCGGCAATGTCCTTGCGGTTTACCAGATGCCGGGTGCCGCTGTTAACGTTACCGTGTCGTCTGAGCGCGGTATTCCCGCTGGCAACGGACTTGAGGGCGCAGTGGTGCCTGCTACGTTCGCGGCTATCGCCAAAGCCATTACGGGTAACTACTTATCCTCGGGTGGTAATTCTTTTAGCACCCGCGTGGCGAGCCAAATTGTGCAAGAGCACTTTAATCCTGGCGAGTTTAATCAACCGGCAGGACCTCTCTTTGGTGTCCAATTCAGCCAATTGCAGTGCTCTGATGTAACGGCGGACGGTCCGACCGCAGGGCCAAAACCGTCGCCACTTGGTCTATCGGCTGACCCTGGTGGATTTCCCCTATATAAAGGTCAAGAAGTGGTAGGGGGCATTGGCGTCATCGCCGATGGTCTTTATTCCATTGATAATTCGATCTCTGATATCGATCAATCCATTGATGAAATTGTAGCGCTCGCCGGTACCCGCGACTTTTCGGCACCTGAGGCCTTAAGACAAGTAACCTTGGATGGCAAATTGGTACGTTACTCGGATGCCACGTTGGCGGATCTGCTTACTTCTGGTCCCGCAGGGCTCAGTTCTGCGCATTTGCCCGCAGTGCCTGGGTTTTTTACCGGACAATTTAAAGCGGGTGTGCCGTTTGGTAGCGGTGCTTCAGGGTTTGTAGAAACCGCAGCGTTTGGTGCGCCGGCATTTGTATTGGGCGAGCGATTTGCGCCGCGAGCGGGTACCGATGCTGGCGGGCTCAGTGCCACAGAAGTCACTGTGTTGCTGAGCAATGCGCTGCGCGTTGCGGCACGTTCACGTGCGCAAATTCGCAATCCTGCTGATTCTGCCGCGCGCGTCTCGGTTTCTGTTGTGGATAGTAATGGCGTGGTATTGGGTATTGCTCGTTCCGTAGATGCGCCCATATTCGGCACCGATGTATCGTTACAAAAAGCGCGTACCGCGGCCTTTTTATCTCGACCCGATGCGGGGCAAATATTAACTAATGCTGGCCACGGCTTTTTTGTGGATGCGTTGCGGGCCTTTGGTTTGCCTACCGCCTTGGCTGACGGCATTGCTTTTTCAGATCGAGCCGGCGGCAACTTATCGCGTCCTTTTTATCCTGATGGTATCGATGCTAATCCACACGGTCCTTTGAGTTTGCCGATCAGTGTATGGAGTCCGTTTAATGTTGGCTTACAGCTTAATCTCGTGGCGAATCGATTAACTTTGCCTGGTGTCGGTTGTACGGGCATACCGAATATAGCGAATGGCATGCAAATTTTTCCAGGGAGTGTGCCCATCTATCGAGGCGCGCAATTGATTGGCGGAATCGGGGTGTCAGGCGACGGAGTGGATCAGGATGACATGATTGCGTTTTTAGGTTTACATAACGCGGGTCTAGAGCTCGGAGGTGCTATTAAAAACGCTGACCCTTCTATTCGAGCCGACACTCTAACCGTGCAGGGCGTGCGCCTGCGCTACATTAACTGCCCACAAGCGCCGTTTCTTGATTCAACCGAGGCATCACCCTGTGCTGGAAAGTAGTAAATTGATGAAGTGTCGGACGCGTGTGACGCCTAAAAGGATGGCGGTAGCACCCCTGCGGGGCATTGGCAAACAGTGTTGGCAAGCTCAGCATCACAGCGCGCATCGCCGTCTGCGGCACGTTATTACCGCAATCGGTGGGGCCATGACTTTGGCGGCGCTACCACCGCTTTTGTGGGCGGTCGAGGACACCGCAAGTGATTCGCCTACGGTTGTGATTGATTCGCCTGCAACGGTGTCGGAGACCGCACCACGTGGGCGTAGCGCTGAGTGCGGTGTAACCGTGGACACCGCCACTAGACCTCGGCGTCGACCAGGCTATCCAGTGTTAGTCTACGCGCCAGAGGAGTGCGACAGCGACCGACTAGCACCCCCATTAACGCATTCGCTGCCCGAGCTTGTGTCGGTGCCAGACCGTTGGCGCATCGTTGAGTCGCTGGGTTATCCTGAAAATCTCTGGGATCCGTATAACAATAATAATCCTATCAAGGGCGACAAACCGGTATGGGGAAAAGATTGGTTTTTCAATCTCACGGCTATTTCGGATACGGTGTATGAGCCGCGCAAATTTCCTCTGCCGGTAGGGGCCGCGACCACAGCCAATGCTGGACAACTGGATTTAATCGCGCAGGGCGACCAATACCTTATTAACGAAAACGTAATCGTTGAGGCGGTGGTGTACCGCGGCGATACCGTGTTTCGACCGCCCGATCATGAATTTCGCTTAATTACCGTGCTCAATGTTAATCATACGGTGGTAGATGAGATTGGCGTTTTGAAAGCCGACCCAGCGGAGGGCGATACTCGCACCGAAGGCTTTGTGGGATTGCAGGGTGCCTTTTGGGACTACCACATTCGCAACGTCTCCGATCGGTACGACTTTGATAGTTTTCGCATTGGTATTCAGCCGTTCAGTAGCGATTTCAGGGGTTTTCTCTTTCAAGATAATCAGTTGGGTGTGCGTTTGTTTGGTACGCGCGACAACAATATATTTCAATACAATTTAGCCTGGTTTCGACGCCTTGAAAAAGAGTCGAACAGTGGCTTGAATGACATAACCGATAGCTTGCGCGAGGATGATATTTTTATTGCTAACCTCTATTGGCAAGATTTCCCAACCAAGGGGTTTATCTCTCAAGCTTCTCTTACGCATAACCGCAATCGCGAAGCCGATGATTTTTTCTTTGATGATAATCAGTTTATTGCGCGACCGAGTTCGTTGGGCTTCGAACGCGGACGCGATTACGATGTAACCTATCTTGGTTTAAGCGGTGATGGCCACTTTGGACGCAATAATCTCACTTACTCGGCCTATTATGCCGTGGGCGATGCCAGCAATGGTGTGTTCACCAACGAAACCACAGACATCAGTGCCTATTTTGTCGCGGCGGAGTTCTCGCGAGACTACGACTGGATTAGGGCGAAGTTGTCACTGCTACACACAAGTGGCGACGATGATCCTTTTGATCGAAAGGAGCAGGGTTTTGATGCAATCTTCGAAAATCCGCAGTTTGCTGGCGCAGACACAGCGTTTTTTATTCGGCAAAACGTACCCTTAATCGGCGGTGGTCGCGTGGCGTTAAATGGCCGTAATTCCATTATTCCCTCACTGCGTTCATCCAAGGAGCATGGCCAATCCAATTTCACCAATCCAGGGCTCACGCTAATCGGCTTAGGGGCAGACTTCGATGTGTCGCCGCAAACCCGTATCTCGGTTAATGTTAATCATATGGAGTTTGATGCAACCCAAACTTTGGAGCTGGCGCGTAATCAGACTCGCATCGACAAAACAGTGGGGCAAGATATTTCGGCAGCGCTTATTTGGCGTCCCTTGGCTACTCAGAATATTGTGTTTCGCCTGTCGGGCGCGGTGTTGAACCCTGGCCGGGGTTTTAAAGACCTCTACGGTTCGTCTAGTAAACCCTATTCAGTGTTGGCGAACTTGATTCTAACGTACTAAGAAACCGCACATGAAGAGTAGATCAACTATGCACAAATCCGCACTCACCAAGTCTATGCGAAGTGTGGCGTTGCTAATGTGGTTCTCCGGCATAGCATTGGCGGGGATATCGTCTGCCTATGCGGCCAGTGGCGAAACGCCCCAAGCGGTCGACTATCCATTTTATCCGCCCGCGCCTAAAGCGCAGACGGCCGCACAGGCGGAACTTAAATCCGAGGGTTGCGTAAGCTGCCATACCGCATCCGACCGGCACACCATGCACAGCAATCCGGCAGTGGTGTTAGGCTGTACCGATTGTCATGGGGGCAATGCCACCGTGAGCGTGCCGCAAGGGCATGAGAAATTGGTGAGTATTAGTGATGCATTGAGAAAGGTGGCGCAGGCCGCTGTGGCTCAATCAGACCCAGCGGCTCAAGAGACTTATGGCCAGAGCGAAATCGCACACAGCGCTGAGTCTGAAGCGCACAGCGCATCGGATTACTCGCCTGCTTATCGAGCGGCAATGGATCAGGCGCATGTAACGCCCACGCTGCCTAAAACCTGGCACTACCCGTCTAGCGCCAATCCACCGCACGCTTACACCATCCTCAATCAAGAGAGTCCCGAGTATGTACGGTTTGTGAATCCTGGTGACTACCGTATCGCCGAAGAAGCATGCGGCGCCTGTCACCTACCAATTATTAAAGCGGCTAAGCGTAGTTTGATGTCTACCAGCGCCATGCTATGGGGCGGAGCGGCCTACAATAATGGCATTTTACCGTATAAAAACTACATCTTGGGCGAGGCGTATACGCGCGAAGGGCTACCGGCTGGTATCGAAGGACCACGCGCAGAGGATCCAGCTAAGCTCGCGAGAGAACACGGCATATTGCCGAGTCTTGCTCCACTACCCGCCTGGGAAACGGTCAAACCAGGCGATATCTTTAGAGTATTCGAGCGGGGCGGACGCAATCTAACCAATCTTTTTCCGGAAACCGGCTTACCCAACGCGCTTGGGCAGTTGCAGCGTTTAGAAGAGCCCGGTCGGCCTGATATTCGGCAGTCTAATCGTGGCCCAGGTACGGGTGCGCGAATCTCCGTACCCGTTATTAATCTCACTAAAACGCGTTTAAATGATCCCATCTCTTGGTTTTTGGGCACCAACGACAACCCTGGCGATTATCGTTCTTCTGGGTGCAGTGGCTGCCATGTGGTGTATGCCAACGACCGTGATCCGAAGCACTCAGGCCCTTATGCAGAGTTTGGTAATCGAGGCTATACGCAAACCAGTGATCCAACCATACCAACGGGTGAAGCAGGTCATCCGTTAAAGCACGAATTTACACGGGCTATTCCTACTTCGCAGTGCATGATCTGTCATATGCATCAGCCCAATATGTTTGTGAATACCTATTTGGGTTACACGATGTGGGACTATGAGTCGGATGCACCGCGTATGTGGCCCGAAGAACAAGCGTATCCGAGCGATGCGGAAATACGCCAAATCAATTTACGTAATCCCGAAGAAGCCGCTATTCGCGGTAAATGGTCTGATCCAGAATTTTTGGCGCAAGTTTCAGAAATGAATGACCAAATGCGCGACACGCAGTTTGCGGATTATCATGGCCACGGGTGGAATTTTAGAGCGGTTTATAAGCGTGATCGCGAGGGCACTTTACTCGATGCGCAAGGCGCCGAAATCAGTGACGATGACCCGGATAAATTCAAAAAGGGTGTGCACATGTCCTCGATTCATGCCGACAAGGGTATGCACTGCTCGGATTGTCATTTCTCGCAAGACTCGCATGGCAACGGCCATATTTACGGTGAAGTGGCGAACGCGGTTGAGATCGATTGCGTGGACTGCCATGGTACGGCCGATCAGTATCCAACACTGGCGACCTCAGGCCCTGCTGCTCCGGCTGGGGGTACCCAATTAGCGACGCTACGTAACCCCGATGGTAAGCTGCGCTTTGAATGGGTCAAGGGTAAACTCATTCAGCGTTCGCTCGTTAATCCGGGCCTTGAGTGGGAAATGTCGCTCGTTAAAGACTCAGTAAACCCGCAGCACACCGGGTACAACGCTAAGGCGGCTCGTGCTAAGACGGTGAGTAACAATACCCAAGAGCAACAATGGGGTTTGGGCATACCCGCGCAAGACCGCGCGCATCAAGACGAAGAGATGGAGTGTTATACCTGTCACACCTCTTGGACAACCTCTTGCGCAGGCTGTCATTTACCCATTGAGGCTAATTGGAAAACCGAACGCAATCATTATGAAGGCGGCGAGTCGCGTAATTATGCTACTTATAACCCACAAGTGGCCCGCGACCAGATGTTTCAATTGGGCCGTCGTGGAGGCATTAATGGGGGACGCATTGCCCCCGTAAGATCGTCCTCGGCATTAGTGCTGTCGTCCACCAATGCCAACCGCGAGAAAATCTATATTCAACAACCCCCAATTGCGGCCAGCGGCTTTAGCTCACAAGCGTTTGCACCACACTTTCCGCACACTGTGCGTTTAACCGAAACCAAAACCTGTGACGACTGCCATCTGAGTAAGCAGAATGACAATAATGCGATCATGGCGCAGCTTTTACTGCAAGGCACCAATTTTGTAAATTTTGTAGGCTACAACGCCTGGGTGGGTACTGAGCGCGGTGTGTCGGCGGTACAAGTTACTGAGTGGGAAGAGCCGCAAGCCGTTATTGGGAGTTACCTGCATAAATATGCGTATCCAGATTGGTTTGCCGAGCACCAAGAGCGAGGGCAAGAGCTGCAGACGAGTTATGACCGACAATCAGCACGCTCGGCGTGCTTGCAGTTACGCGGAGAATATTTATTTGTGGCGGAAGGCAAGAAAGGTTTTCGGGCGTATGACGTCGCCAATATTGCCAACAAGGGCTACAGTTTGCGCTTTGTGAGTGGGCCATTCAGCCCGTTGGGCCACAACACGCGGGTAAAAACCGACAACGCTACGTGTATGGCGTTGCCCACTAACCAAAACATTGCACCGCTTCGCAATCAAGGCGAGTTGATGCGCGTAGTCAACCAAGAGCAACCATTCCATCCAATTTATAACTACGCTTTGGTCACGGATGCAACGCAAGGCTTGTTGCTGGTGGATGTGAACACGCTAACCGATGGCGAGTTTCGAAATAATTTTCTGCAAGCGCAACTCGTGTGGAACGACAACGGCGTACTCGACGGTGCACGGCACATCGTGATCGGAGGATATTATGCGTACATCATCGCCGATGCTGGCCTCGTTATTCTAAATTTGGACTCACCGCTAGAGCCTCGTGTGGAAGCCATCGTGCCGCTCAACGATGGTCGCGCGTCGGCTTTGCAATTTCGTTACTTGTTCGTGAGCGACGCGGATGGCGTAAAAGTGATTGATGTTACGCAGGGTAGCGCACCTAAGTTATTGCCCAACAATACGATCGAGCTCAGTAATGCTCAAAGAATCTACGTAGCGCGCACTTACGCCTATGTGGCCGCTGGGGAGCAAGGCTTGGCAATCATTGACGTTAAGCAGCCCGACCGCATGCGCTTGCTACAAACTTATGATGCGAACGGGCAACTTAATGATGCGCGCGACGTGGTGGTGGGTAGCACCAATGCCAGTCTGTTTGCCTATGTCGCGGATGGTAAAAACGGTCTTAAGGTGGTGCAGCTCACATCGCCCGACTCGCAACCCAAATTCTATGGTTTTAGTCCCGAACCTAAGCCAGAGCTCATCGCACATAGGCCTACTAAGCAACCCGCAATTGCTTTAGCGAAGGGCATGGATAGAGATCGTGCTGTGGATGAAACGGGCGGGCAAATAGCCGTTTTTGGCCGACTGGGCTCACGCCCCTTGAATCTAGAGGAAATGTTGCGCCTGTATATAGATGGCAACGGTAAACCTTGGACGGTGGACAACACTGTGGATGCGTCCCTGCGCGTCGACGCGCAATAGGGTTAGCATGGGCGCGCTCTCTAAAACAACTAAGTCAGCGCTCTTAAACAGGGCGCCAACGAGTTTGTTTGTAGGGTTAGTGCTGGCTGTGTTGATGATCGGCGGGACCCAAGCGGCCGAGTTACCTCAGTACGGCAAGGACAAGCATATGGGGGTAGCAACCTGTGCCAATTCAACCTGTCATGCGGTTGCTCCGCATGCGCAAACCGGCGACCCCAATGGCTCAAATGTGCAGCAGAATGAGTACCCCACTTGGCTACTTTATGATCCACACGCGAAAGCCTACACGACACTATTGAGCGACGAGTCCGAGCAGATTGCTTATAAATTAGGGCTAAAGAATGCCGCAACGGCGCCGATTTGCTTGGATTGTCATGCTGATAATGTAGCACCAGAGCGACGTGGCGAAGAATTTCTATTGTCGGATGGGGTAGGGTGTGAAGCCTGTCACGGTGGCGCAGAACGCTGGTTGAGCAGTCATACTCTTATGCCCTACGACGCCGACCGAAACTTACAGGACGGCATGTATCCCACTGGTCCTCTGCCAGAGCGCGTCACGCTTTGCCTAAGTTGCCATTTGGGTAATGCGAATAAACTTGTTTCGCACGACATTATGGGCGCAGGCCACCCTAGATTGAGTTTCGAGTTGGACACGTTCACCCTGCGTCAGCCCGAGCACTTTTTAGTTGACGCGGATTATCTTGTTCGCAAGCAGGCCGAGTCACCCTTGCGCCGTTTGTTGTTAGGGGTGGCGTTGCAAGCGCAAGCGGTGGCTGCCAATCTTAACAGCACGCTGCTAAAGCACCCGCAAGGCTACCCTGAACTTGTGCTTTACGATTGTCACTCCTGTCATCATCCGATCGACGATCTGCGTTGGCAACAACGGCCCAGCACCATGGGGCTTAAGCCAGGTGCAATTAGGCTCAACGACGGGGTGTTCATTTTACTTTCGGCCTTAGTCGCCCCGCTTGACGCTCCGTTGCATCAGCAAATTTCTGATGCGATTCGGCAGTTGCACAGTGCGTCGACCCAATCGCTGGAGGATTTGCGCGCTGCTGCAACGGTGCTGCACAAGTTATCGAAACAGGCCTACGCAAGCCTAGACCGTGTAGAGCCAGATGATCAACTTAAACGCGCCATGGTAACGAGCTTGATGCATTATGGGGTTAAAGGGGAATATCGAGACTACATAGCGGCTGAACAAGCGGTGATGGGTATTGATGTGTTAGCCTACAGCTTGCCACACAATGCGGATTTGCTCGGGCTTGTGAATCGCGCTTATCGCTTGACGCAAGATCAAGACGCCTATGCCTCTAATCAATTTGTTGACGAGCTTAAAGCCTATCTCAAAGCGCAGGATAGTCAGCCCTAAGCGGCTCTAAAACTGTTAGACTCTGATTTCAATGAAACGAGTTTAGTCGACCTAAGTGCAAGGTAATTAATGTACGGTATCTAGTGCGCGCCTAACTCAAATAGTTTGGCCTTTTACGGCCTGGTTTATATGCCTAATAGCCAAGATCTTAAAGACGCTGGTTTAAAAACCACTGTGCCTCGATTACGCATTCTGTCGGTGCTCGAAGACGGTAAACAACGCCATTTTACCGCCGAAGACGTGTATAAGAGTCTGCTCGATGCGGGCGAAGATATCGCGTTTGCCACCGTGTACCGCGTGTTAACCCAGTTCGAGAATGCGGGGCTGGTGTTGCGTCATAACTTTGAAGGTGGACGCTCAGTTTTTGAACTTGATGATGGCAAGCACCACGATCACATGGTGTGCGTTAAGTGCAATAAAGTCACCGAGTTTTACGATGCTGAGATTGAAGAACGCCAACGTAAAGCGGCGGCCAAGCATAATTTCGACTTGCAGGACCACTCGCTGTACCTCTATGGCTTGTGTGGTAACTGTCGGAGTTGAAGCACCGTTGTTGAGCCCGTTAGCAAGGGTGGCACCATCGCGCTTTAAAGCGACGGGCGACTGTGTAACATTCGGGTTAAGAAAATAACGGGGATTAATCCTACGACTACGATGGTTAAGGATGACATCGCGGCTTCGGGTAACCGTTCATCAGACGCCAATTCATAAGCTCGTACCGCAAGGGTATTGAAATTAAAGGGCCGCAGAATAAGCGTAGCGGGTAGTTCCTTCATTGTTTCGACAAACACGATTAAAAAGGCGCTCACTAAACTAGGCCGGAGCAATGGAAAATGTACTCGGCGTAGTACGGCCAAGGGGCGGTCACCTAGTGTGCGACTCACCATATCAAGACTCTGCGGTATGCGGTTCAATCCAGGCTCTAGTGAGTTGATGGATACCGTCAGAAACCGTACCAAGTACGCTAGGATCAGCGCCGCCAAAGTACCGCTCAGCAACAAACCAGTTGAGACACCAAACCAGTCGCGCATTAGTGTGTCGAGCGCGTTGTCGAACAGCGCCAATGGGATTAATGTGCCCACCGCGATCACAATGCCAGGCACCGCATACCCGAGTCCAACTAAGGTTTTAAAGGCGGCGATTAATTTACTATTTTCGATACGCTGTGCGTAGAGCAACACAAGCGCCAGTAACGTGGCAATTGCCGCCGTTATGGCCGCCACGGTTAGAGTATTGCGCACCAAGTCTAAGTACGACACCCACCCCAATGGGTCTAAATTATCGATCGCCCAGAGCAACAACTGTAGTACGGGCACCATAAAGCCTAAAGTGAGGGGGAGGCTCAGAATTAGCATTGCGACGAGCCATTGTGCGCCGCGCAGAGGCTTGCCTGCGGGCTTGATCTGCTGATTCTTTAACTCATAGCGCGCTTTGCGCCGAGAGTATTTCTCTAATAACACCAGTAGGGCGATAAAGCTTAGCAAAGCCAGTGATAATTGTGCTGCGCCTGCCGAGCTGTTTAAACCGTTCCAGGTACGATAGATACCAGTGGTGAATGTGTCCACGCCAAAGTAGCTCACCGCGCCGAAGTCTGCCAATGTTTCCATCAGCGCGAGCGAAACCCCGGCCACAATAGCCGGTCGCGCCAAAGGCAAGGTCACGCGAGTGAGTCGCTGCCAAGCACTATAGCCTAACAGTTGAGCGGTAGCGCTGAGATTGGGCGATTGGCTAATTAGAGCCGCCCGCACCAATAGATAAACGTAGGGATACAGCACCAGAGAAAAAACGACTATCGCACCGCCTAAACTGCGAATCTCTGGAAACCAATACTCCCCAAACGCTAACCCAAATTGCTGGCGAATCAACGACTGGACAGGCCCAGCGATATCGAGTATGCCCGTGTACGCATAAGCAATAATGTAGGTGGGCACGGCAAGAGGTAATAGCAGCAGCCAGCTCCAGGTTTGTTTGCCCACGAATTCGTATTGACTGACGATGTAGGCGGTGGACACGCCGAGCAATAAGGTACCGGTGGCCACGCCGAGCATTAGCCAGATGGAAGTGTTGATGTAATTGGGTAAGACAGTGTTGGCCAAATGTGACCAAACTTGCGAGGTTGCTTGACCCGAAAAACTCAAACCAACCAAGGACAGCAGCGGAAAGATCACGATGGCGGCGATCGTCAACACCGCAACTCGCATAAATAAGCGCTGCATGTTAATCAAATAAAGCGGATAGGTGATTTAAACAGAGCTACTAGTATAAACCAGACTATCTCTTTGTCAGCTTAACTAGCGCCAACCAGCTTTATCCATCAGCATCACCGCTTGCGGGTTGCGCTCGCCTAGTTCGGATAGATCGAGCGAGTCGGCTTTAAATGAACCAAACCCCTGTAGAATGGGATGCAGCTCAATGCCTTCGCGAATCGGATATTCAAAGTTCACATTGGCGTAAATAGCCTGAGCGGTATCCGACGCTAAAAATTCCAACAGAGCTAGCGCATTGTCTGGATTGGGGCTGTGCTGGGCTATGCCCGCTCCGCTTACATTGATATGTGTGCCATGGCCCTCTTGGTCTGGCCAGATGACGGTGACGGCTTGCGCTGCGGCTTGGTCCTCTGTGGGGCTGGTGTCGCTGAGCATCCCCGCCAAGTAATAAGTGTTGGCGACGGCGATGCCGCACTGACCTAGAGCGGCAGCCTTTATTTGATCCCGATCGCCACCTTGCGGTTTACGTGCGAAATTGGTGACTAAGCCGGTAGCCCATTCGAGCGGATTACGTATGGTTTGCGAGCCGAGATTATTGGAGCTTGAGTCCTTCTCGCTATTGGCTATGATGCTCGCGACCATTGATTGATTATAAATATTGCTCGATGACCGAATGCAAATTTGTTGCGCAAAGCGCGGATCGGCAAGGTCTGCGTAGCTGTTAGGCTGATCGTTTGCCGGCGTATTTGCGAGGTAAGTATTGCTTAACATCAGCGGTCGCGCTCGCACGGATAAACCAAACCATTGATTTTCGGGATCGCGCAGGTGTGCGGGAATGAGTTCAGTTAGCGTGCTTGACTCTACGGTTCGAAGCACTCCCGCTTGTTTGGCTCGCCATAAACGGCCAGCATCGGTGGTGAGTAGCACATCCACTGGTGAATTCTGCGCTTCGCTTGCAATGCGGTTGAGCAGCGCATCGGCTTCGCCCGAAATGATGTTAACGCGAATGCGCGTTTGTTCGGTGAACGCGTTAAGCAGGGGACGAATAAGCTCTTCTTGTCGAGCGGAATACACGTTCACCTCACCTGCGTCGTTGCTCGCCGTTGAAGGGGCCGCGTTGGTAGCAACCGCTACAACGTTGGAAGGCTGTTTGGTATCGTCCGTGGCTGTTACGGCGGCGATGCCGATCAGCAAAAATGTGATGCTTGCAAGAACTAAAAAAAAGACGCGCATGGTGGTTTCCGATAAATAATAGAGGGTGTGGTTTGGTGATTAAAGTTGAACACCGTAAGGCCAGTTTAACACCTTAAATGAGAATAATTCGCATTCTCTTATAATCATTTCACCAATGCAACAAAATCCGATATCGATACAATTACTTATTGGCCAGCGATATTGTTTATACTAGCCGCGTACCGCAAAGCCGATCCTATTTGTTTTGCAAGAGCATTGATCGGTGCAAGCAAATCTAACTATTCTTTACACCTTCTTCTGAGGACTACTATGAGCGAAGCACCTGACAACCTTATCTACGCAGCCTCCCACGAATGGGCTAAACAACTAGGCGATGATGTTATCGAAGTGGGAATCAGTGATTACGCCCAGCAGTCACTCGGTGACGTGGTGTATGTTGAACTGCCAGAAGTCGGTCAGGAAGTGACGGCGGGACAAGAATGTTGTGCCGTTGAGTCGGTTAAAGCTGCGTCGGACATTTACGCGCCGGTAAGTGGCACGGTCATTGAAGTGAATTCTGCCCTAGCTGATGAGCCGGAATTATTAAACGAATCACCGTTTGCAGACGGCTGGATGTTCCGCATTAAAGCTAGCGATACGCAAGAACTGGCCAACCTTATGTCGGCCCAAAGTTATCTTGCGCAATTAGACGACTAAACGAGGGCGAAATGCAGCGTTAGTCATGTCACTTCTCACTTGAGCCGAGCTTAATCAAACAAGGCGGAACTTGCGGGAAGGTGTTTTTCTGCACAGCAGCTCCTATTGCAGCTCCCCATTACGACGCGCCTATAGCGCGCTCAATGCCAACGTCTTATGAAAACCCTGATCAGCGGTTCCATGGCCTTCGACACCATTATGGTATTCGAAGACCATTTTAAAAATCACATTTTGCCTGACCAAATTCATATTCTAAACGTGTCGTTTTTTGTACCGAATATGAAACGGCATAAGGGTGGTTGTGCCGGTAACATCGCTTTTACCCTGAAAATGCTTGGTGGTGACCCAGCCATTATGGCCACGGTCGGCGAAGACTTTGCGCCTTACGCCGCATGGCTTGAGCAGCACGCAATTAGCACGCAACACATCACCACAGTGGTCGACACATTTACGGCCCAAGCTTTTATCACGACCGATCTCGACAATAATCAAATAAATGCGTTTCACCCCGGTGCGATGTCGTTTGCCCATCAAAATCGTGTGGGTGATGCGGCGGGCATCAAGTTAGGTATTGTCGCACCCAACGGCCCTGAAGCGATGATTGCGCACGCCCAACAACTGGCTGATGCTAACATACCGTTTATCTTTGATCCCGGCCAAGCCATGCCGCTCTTTGATGGCGAAACTCTGCGTACCTTTATTCAGCAAGCCAACTGGGTCATTATGAATGATTACGAAAGCCAGATGCTGACCAATAAAACGGGATTGAGTATTGCATCCGTCGCGCAAATGGTCGACGCATTAATCGTCACTAAAGGCGCCAAGGGGTCGGTGTTGTACTCCAAAAATGACGTGATCGAGGTGCCTGCGGCTAAGATTTCGCATGCATCGGATCCGACCGGCTGCGGAGACGCTTATCGCGCCGGGGTGTTATTTGGTCTAAGTAAGGGTTTTGACTGGATTCAATGTGCCAAAATTGGCAGTCTATGCGGTGCAATCAAGGTCGAGAGCGAAGGCACGCAGTCGCATTCTTTTACGCCTGCGTCTTTTGCTCAGCGTTTTCAGCAAAGCTATGGCGAGGCATTGCCCATTTAATGGTCTGTTCGGTTTCTAAATAGTGCTTACTTAAGGTAGAGAATACTTATGCTAGTTCACCCTCAGTTTGATCCCGTAGCCGTTTCTATTGGCCCGCTCTCTATACATTGGTATGGGCTCATGTATGTGTGTGGATTTCTGAGCGTGTACCTATTGTGGATGTTTCGAATTCGCAAATATGCTCATGTCGCTGAGCTCGGTTGGACTGATGACTATGCGTCTGACTTGTTGTTTTATGGCGCCCTCGGGGCGGTCATTGGTGGCCGCTTAGGCTATGTGTTGTTTTATAAACCGCTTGAGTACCTCGCCAATCCGGTCGAGATATTGTTTATTAATCAAGGTGGAATGTCCTTTCATGGTGGGTTGCTCGGAGTGATAGTGGCGCTGGCGCTGTTTTCCCGCAAGACTCATTTCACATTTATGCAGATCGCCGAATTTGTCGCGCCCGTGGCGGCTATTGGTTTGTTTTTTGGACGGCTTGGTAATTTCATCAATCAAGAGTTGTGGGGAATTCCTACTGATTTACCTTGGGGAATGGTTTTTCCAGTGGTGGATGGGCAACCTCGGCATCCTTCGATGCTGTACGAGGCGTTGCTTGAGGGCTTATTGCTGTTCTTGCTGCTCTGGTGGGTCGCGCGAAAGCCGCGAGCACCAGGGGTCTTATCTGGCCTATTTTTGATTGGCTATGCGCTCGCGCGTATGTTTGTTGAGTTTTTTCGTGTGCCCGACGAACACCTGGATTACTTATTGTTTAACTGGGTCACGATGGGTCATATTCTGAGTTTGCCAATGTTAGTATTGGGTTTGTACTTAGTTTATTCAGCACGGCATCGGACGGAGGGTACCTAATGCAAATAAATTACGGTTGGCGCGGCTTAATCGCCATTGCCTGTCTCTCGATGGCTAGCGGTGCTTGGGCAATCAAAAAATGTCAGGACAGCGATGGTAACTGGCACTACGGGGACTTTGCAGGTCAAGCTTGTAGCCAGTCAAAGGTTACCACTCTTAATGACCGCGGAGTTGTTCAGGACGAACGTGCTGCCCCGCTTACCGCTGAAGAGAAAGCCGCACAAGCAGAGCAATTACGGTTGGAAGAAGAACGCCTAGCCGCAGAGGAAGCGAGTAGGGAAGAGCGGGCGCGCATTTTAAGTATTTACGAAACTGAAGCAGACATTGAACGGCAGCGCACCAATCAAATATATTCTGTACAGAGCAATATGGATGTAACCAAGGCTTACATTGATTCACTACAAGAGCGAATCAATCGTAATGAAACCAAAATTGCAACGATTACCAATACGGCATTTCAAGAGCAGATTAGGACTGAGAATGCCGAGGTGCGCAGTAAAATTGACTTAGCCGAAGTACAACTTGCCGATCTTGTGCAACAAAAAATCGCCGTGCAGGAACGCTTTGCAAAAGAGCTCGAACTGTATCGTGAATTGCAGGCTCGTGAATAGCCCTCACGAATAACAAGCGCGCGCGGCTATGCGAATGCTAAGCGGTAAACACTGTTAGGCTAACAGTAAGCTTGGCGGCAACGCGAGTTCCCACCTCATTCACGGCCACCTTTAATCTTTGCGCGGTACTTGTATGCAATTCAACTTCCGTTTAAGCACAAAACTATTGTTGAGCTTTGCGGCCGGAGCGACCACGGTGTTCGCCTTTGCGCCGTTCGGTTACGCTTGGCTGGTGTTTCCAACACTCTCATTGCTATTGCTATGTTGGTATAACTCCTCACCGCGCGATGCGTTTTGGAGCGGGCTTGCTTTCGGGATGGGCCTATACCTGTTGGGAACCTCGTGGGTTTATAACTCGCTCGCAGTCTATGGCGGGATGCCACTATGGATGGGTAGCATCGCGGTATTGGGCTTTAGTTTGTTGATGGCCGCTTTCATTGCGCTGTGCGGTGCAATCGTCGCTTTACAAGCGCCGCCACGGAGCTGGATTCGCCTAGCGTTGTTTGCTCCAGCCTGGGTTATCTTTGAGTGGTGTAAGAGTTGGGTGCTAACTGGCTTTCCTTGGATGGATCTTGGATATAGTCAGACCGACACAATGCTATCGGCACTTGCACCCATCGGTGGTGTTTATTTAGTGTCTTTCGCACTGGCTTTGCTGGCCAGTGCCATCGTCTTGTTAATAGCTCATCTGAGCATGCCGCTGTTCAAGCGTCTAGCGCTGCTGGTGGGTGTGGTTGTCATGGTGGGCGGGGCGAGCTTTGCCTCGCAGTCGTTTGAGTGGGGTGCGGATGCCGGACGAGCAGTGCGCATTGGCATTGTGCAACCCAACACGCCGATCGAAAAGAAATGGGGGTTAGCTTACCGCGACAACGTGATTGCCGGTTTAGTACAGCGTAATAACGAACTGCTCGCCGAGCAAAATCTCGATCTGATTGTATGGCCCGAGACTGCGCTCCCCGTATTGCTATCGCAGACGAATGCGGAATTTTGGTCGGCCGTGCGACCTGCGCAAACCGCGTTGTTGACAGGCCTGGTCGAACGCACGGTTAGTGTGGAAGGGGAGATTGCGGACTATAACGCGGCCGTTTTGCATTGCGGCGATTCTCTGAGTACTTATCGCAAGCGGCACCTTGTACCTTTTGGCGAATACTTGCCATTAAAATTTTTGTTTCAATGGGTCATCGACTATCTGCAATTGCCCATGAGTGATTTTTCTGCATGGCAAGCGGAGCAGCAGCTTGCATGTGGTGAGGCACTGCAACTTGGCTTGTCGATTTGTTATGAAGATGCATTTTCAAATGAGCATCGCGTTCACACACGAGGCGCAACTCTACTTGTTAATATTAGCGAAGATGCGTGGTTTGGCGATTCTTTTGCGCCACACCAACGTCTGCAAATGGCGCAGATGCGTGCGCGCGAGTTAGCCTTGCCGTTAGTGCGTAGCGCTAATTCGGGTCCATCGGTGTTGATTGATCACAATGGCAAAATAATGGCCGAGACTGAACAGTTTGTGGCCACGACCTTAAGTGGACAAGTGCAACCACGTACTGGTGTCACGTGGTTCAGGCTGTATGGCGAATGGATCATCTATATGAGTTTTGCGCTGCTGCTGATCGCTCAGATTGTTCGTCGACGGCGTACATAAGTTATTGCCCAACGCTCGGGCTTGGCCGTGCGTTTAGGTTAGGTGATGTAAGGGGAGGCGAGCACCTGTTTGCAATTAGTGCCCTTGGAATTCAGATTTCGTCAGCCTTCTTAATCGCGCGGTCTATTCCAGAAAAGGCGGGTCGCTTAATTTCGCGGCGCGGCCCGTTAGGCGAATCCGCCCGTGCACGTTCGCGTTCAGCGCGCATTGTGGCGCGTTCGCTACGCGTCGGTTGTGCGTTACTGGGCTCGACACTTGTTAGCGGAGACGGCTGAGATAAAAAGGCGCTTTCCACTGAGTCCGTGGCTTTGCTGAAACTAATGTTCGCGCCTTGCATGTTCCCCGCCTTATTCAGCGGCAGGCTTTCAATAGCACCTGCACGATTCAACAAGACTTCGTTCATGCGAATTTCTTCGAGCTTGGCCCCAGAGCCCTTAATTTCATCTCCCACGGAATATAACTGACTGGCTTGTGAGCCCGCTTGGATGATTGCGCGGGCATAACCGGGGACATTGGCCGATAGCACACCTTGTAACGTTAAATTGAGCGTTGTTTTTGGCGCTGCAACTAAGGCGGGTGCTTTGTTGCCAAACAGATTAGCGCGCGTTACTACATCGCTGCGAATGCCTTGCTGAGCCGCCCTTTCTAGTAGCGCAGGCGCATTCTGTGGTGCGTAATCCTGAGCTTTAGCTTTACGTAGGTCTAAAGTATGGAACGTGATCAGAACTACCACGAGCAAAGCTAAAACAATGCTCCCCCCCAACGCGAGCAGGGTCACATGGCGCTGTGCTAGATCGCTTAGTTCATTAATACTGTATCGACTTAACTTCATTGGTATAGTGTAACTCAGATTGATTTAAAGCCACATTGATTAACATTAACGCAGCGACAGGAAGCAATGTCGCTGCTAAACCACCTATAGCCATCACACCAGCTAGGAATGCGGTTCTACTCCTTCAAACAAATATTGAACACGCTGAGTGCTTATTGTCTCCTGCGTAAGGCGCATCGGCAGATTCATCACAATGGTTTAATCTGGCTTAACGAGCTCGTTGCCGCGCCTGCGCACGAGGGCGATATGCACCCTCATGAGGCCGTCACCCCTGTGGCGAATCATAAACTTGAGATGGATTACGCATTGCGTTGGCATGAGTATCTGCGCTTAGCGTCACGACTTCCTCTGTGGCGGAATACACGAGTCCCCACCTGTTTAGTGCGCTCGTGCGCGTTAACTCTGTTATTACAAGCGCGCGGATGGCAGCCGCAGCTCCGCCTTGGGGTTAGTAAGCGGGGAGGGCAAATAGCCTCACACGCTTGGGTTGAGCTCGGGGGCGTAATGGTGGGCGAGCCTGCCAATGTTGCGAGTGACTTTGTAGTGGTAGAGATCTCTGCTTGGCGCTAGGCTAGCCTTGACTCGCTCAGAGCAAGAGCAAGGTCGCGAGCCCCAGCACCGAAAAATACCCGACTACGTCGGTGACGGTGGTAAGCGCTACACCGCCTGCGAGCGCGGGGTCAACACCGACTTTTTCTAGAAAGATAGGAATGCAGACTCCGGCAATGGCACCCATTACTAGATTGGCTACCATGGCGGCCGCGATGACACTGCCCAACTGCGGGCTGTTATACCAAAAGCCCGCAATGACAGCGATCACGAAGGCCCACAGCAAGCCGTTTAAGATACCAACTAGGCTTTCCTTTTTAAGCACATTAAACGCGTTCTCGCTCGAAATGGTGCCAAGGCTCATCCCTCTAATTACCACGGTCAGCGTTTGCGTGCCGGCATTACCTCCCATACTAGCCACGATCGGCATGAGTACGGCAAGTGCGACGAGTTGTTGGATCGAACCTTCAAACTGACCTATAACCCACGAGCCGAGCAACGCTGTTATCAGGTTAACGCCAAGCCAAACCGCACGATTTCTTGCTGTGGTTGCGACGGGCGCGAAGATATCCGCTTCGTTTTGCAGTCCGGCCGCCGCCATGATGTCGTGTTCAGCTTGCTCTTTAATTACGTCTACCACATCATCGATGGTGATTCGACCTAACAGCTCGCCGTCGGCGTTGATTACGGGCGCTGAAGTCAGATCGTAGTCGGCAAACGATTTGGCCACGGCATCCTCTGAATCCATGGCCGAAAAAATAACGGGGGAATCGTCAATTAAGTTAATTGCTAACTCATGGAGATCCGAGGTGAGCAATCGATCAACGGGCAATACGCCGGTCAAATGATTTCTGCGATTGACGAGATAGATGCTGGTCGTTTGCTTTGGCAGCTCCGCTTTTAGCCGTAAAAAGCGCAAAATCACTTCGATTGTTACATTGTCTCTAACAACTGTGGCATCGAAGTTCATCAATCCGCCGGCGCTGTCTTCCGGAAAGGCCAACACCTCGCCTAAATGGGTGCGAGTTTCGTTATCCACCGCAAATAAGACATCGGCCAAAATCGCATCGGGCAGGTCCGGGATCAGATCGGCGATGTCATCTACATCGAGTAATTTGATCGCTTCGATCAGCTCATCGGCCGGTAAATCTTGGGTGAGGGTTATAAATACCCCTTCGTTGAGCTCGGCAAGCACTTCGCCGCGCGCAGGTACTGGGATGTGCGTCCAGGCTAGGTGACGTTCCCAGGGGTGAGACTCTCTAGCGCGTCGGCAATATCAGCTGGATGCGCATCCTCGAACAGGCCTCTAAGCGTTTTAGAGTCATTGCCTTCAAGTACGCTCACTATATTATCGATGGGATGGCGTGATGGTTGCAAATGTGTGGCTCGGTCAAGGTTAACCCATTCGCACTAGGTTCAAGACGAGCGATAATGGGACTGGAATTAAGTGCTAGAGTTTAACAAGCTCTCGCGTTTCGACCGCAACGCTGGGCGACTTAACAGGTACGAGGTAACGGGCTTATAGCCCACCAACACGGCGCGTAAATAGATTAGCAAACGAGAGCGTATTCCGTCTCATGCATTCGTCTAGCGAGTAGTTCTACGCGCTGAATCCCTAGTAAAGAGTGACTGCGCGTTTGATTATAGCAAGTGTTGCGTGACTCCAGAATGACAATTTTAACCGCAGAGCCGCGCGTTAATGCGTAACGCTAAGTTGAAACTGCGCTGTCGGAGAGAGTATGGGAGCCCTCAATGGCAGCTTGCATTGGATAGTGGTTGAGTGTTTTTAGCTGAGTGCGCGCCTCGGCGGGCGAGCTAGCTGATAATACTTTGGCTACTAATTTGCGCAGAAGTTGCGTATTGGCCCCAATCACTTGCTCTTTGATGCCAAGTAAATAGGTGGCATCCATACTGAAATGCGTGAGGCCCAAACCTAGCAGCAATTTGGTGTAATTTGGATTAGCGGCCATTTCACCACATAATGAAACCGGAATATTGGCCTTCTCGCCTGCTTTAATAACATGTTTGATCAAGCTCAATACTGCAGGGTGAATCGGGTCGTACAAGTAATTGACCGCGTCATCAACTCGATCAATCGCGAGCGTATATTGAATAAGGTCGTTGGTGCCAATTGATAAGAAGTCCAGATGTTTGGCAAATTGCTCTGCGGCGATTGCCGCGGCCGGCACCTCGATCATCCCACCAATTTTTATGCGGCGATCAAACTCAATCCCTTGCGCACGCAGCTCGCCTTTTGTGGTCTTAATCAAGGTTAGAACTTGCGTGACCTCATCGAGATTGCTCAGCATAGGGATCAATAATGATACTTTGCCGAACGCGGAGGCACGCAAAATAGCGCGTAACTGTGGTTTGAACAGCGACATATTGTTTAAGCACAAACGCACCGCTCGCATCCCCAACGGTGACTCACTGGATTTTTTATTGCTGTAGTTGAACAACATCTGTTTATCGCCACCTACGTCAAGGGTGCGAATAACAATCGGCTTTTTGAGGCGGGTGACGATACGGTAATAAGCCTTAAACTGCTCTTCCTCGCTGGGCGCCGTCTCACGATTCATAAACAGATATTCGGTACGGTACAAACCAATACCTGCTGCGTTTACGCGTTCTACTTCTTTTAGCTCCTTGATGGTTTCGATGTTGGCGGTTAAGGTTATCCTTTGACCATCGATCGTTTTGCTCGGTTTTCGAATTAAGCGACCCAGGTTTTCTTCGCGACTTTTTATCTGCCGCAATACGCCACGGTACTCTTTTAGAACGACCGCGCTGGGGTTTATCAATACAATGCCGCGCATACCGTCAACAATGAGCAAGTCGTTGTCTTCGATATACTGTGTACTGCCATGCAGGCCCACCACCGCTGGTAGCTTTAGGCTACGAGCAACAATGGCTGTGTGTGATATTTGACTACCTAAGTCAGTTACAAACGCTGCAATTTTGCGGTCTTTAACGAACATGGTCTCGGCGGGAGACAAGTCATTGCTGACGATCACTTTGCCGCTTAAGTTCTCATCATTGAACTCGTCGAGGGAATGCGAAACGATGGCCAACAGGTTACGTAGCAAGCGGTTAGTAATGTGTTGGACGTCGGTTTTTTTGTTGCGCAGATACGCGTCTTGCATCTGCTCGAACACCTTGGTTAGGTTTTCAGACTGCTGACTTACAGCCGATTCGGCGTTAATCAGATCGCGTTTAATGATTGCAATCGATTCGTCAACGAGTAAAGGGTCTTGCAGCATCATCATATGTGCTTCAACAAACGCGGCACTCTCCTTGGGTGCGTCGGTCGGTAAATGATCTAGGATGTTTTGATATTGTTCGGCCGTTGCTGCGACCGCTGCTCGAAAACGTAATATCTCGATATTGACCTCTTCAGGCCTAATTCTAAACTCAGGAACTTCGATTTCGTTGGTCTTAAGTACATAGGCAGGGCCAATTGCGATTCCTCGCCCGATACCCGATCCAAATAAGCTCAGCATTGCGTTCGCTACTCGTCTTCGTCAAAGAGGTTGTTGATCAAGCCTGTAATGGCGGCCATTGCTTCGGCCTCATCAGCACCGTCAACGCGCACGATGAGTTGGCTGCCTTGCGCGGCTGCCAAAATTAACACCGACATGATACTTTTGGCGTTCGCCCTCTGCGTTTTATACTCGATCTCGATATGACTCGCGTAACGTGCTGCCGTGTTAACGAGCTTTGCGGCGGCACGGGCATGCAGGCCGAGTTTGTTAATAATCTCAATCTCTTGTTCCAGCATTCGCGGCGCTTCCTTAGGGAGATGTTGTGGTAAATTGGTGGGGCATGCTCGATTTTAGCTGTGGTCTGAGGTTTAGTTCTCGATGCCGCGCTAACGTTTGTAAATTGCTCGCATGCTGAAAGTGATTGAGTAACTGTTCGACCACATAAACAGACCTATGTTGTCCGCCCGTGCAACCGATTCCCACCGTGATATAGTTGCGGTTATCGGCAATGAATTTAGGTATCCATGTGTCGAGAAAAGCGGTGATGTCGCCTACCATGAGCGCACAGTCGGGCTGTGCACTGAAGAAGTCAACCACCGCCTGATCTTTACCATTTAAGCGTTTAAGGTCTTCCTGCCAGTGTGGGTTGGGCAGACAGCGCACATCAAACACAAAATCAGCATCCAACGGACTGCCGTACTTAAAACCAAAAGATTGGAGTAGCAGGGTACAAGCGTGGCCCCCGATATTGCCCGCGTCTTCACGCACTAGCGTGCGCAGTTCGTGTGGCGTCATGGCCGAAGTGTCTACACGCCGATGCGCTAACAACGCCAGTTTATCCAGCAGCGCACGTTCTTTAGCTATGGCTTCGGGCAATGAGGTCTGCGCATCAGACAACGGATGCTTACGCCGCGTTTCACTGTAACGTTTGAGAAGACTCGCATCATCTGCGTCCAGAAACAGGATGCGTACTTTTATGTTGAGATTGGCGAGCTGCTGTACGCTCGAATCTAGGTCGCTCAGTAAATCGTGATTGCGGGAATCAATGCTGATCGCGCATTTTTGAGCAACGCCGCCAGCGTCCTTCATGCGCGCGGCAAGCTCAGGAACTAAGCTCGCTGGTAAGTTATCGATACAGTAGTAGCCAATATCTTCCAGCACCTGCAGAGCAATGGTTTTGCCTGAACCTGACGTTCCGCTCACAATGTAAAACTCTGCGTCGCTCATGCTCTGTGTCAATGTCTCTATGGGTTGAGTCGCGAAGAGCTAGTTCATTAGGAACTGGTTTCCCAGCGTGCGATAGAACTGATCAATTTGGATGGGTCATGGATTGCCGAAATTTCGTCCAAGCGACCCGAGATGCGCATGATTCGGGCAATCTTGCTCAACAATGCAAGATGTTGTTCATTCGCGTTTTCAGGTACTAACAAGCCAAAGGCGAGCTTCACCGGCCGCTTATCGATACTGTCGTAATCAACAGCCTCTTGTACGGATATAACGGCGAGTACTGCTTTTGGGATGTTGGCGCACCGACTGTGGGGGAGAGCGATGCCCTCCCCGATGCCCGTGTTGCCCACTTTTTCCCTTTCCAGTAACAAATGGAAGATATCTTTTTGCCTAAGCCCAAGACTTGTATCCGAAGCAAGTAGCCCCGCCATTTCTTCAAGTAACTTCTTCTTGCTACTGATGGGGGCGTTTAAATTTATGTGCTCTGGCGAGAGCACCTGCGATAGATTTGATTCGTCAGGCATACTAATTAGGTGACCACGGCGAACGTGGTCGCCAATGCATGTGGGTTACTCAATAGGATCAAACGGTTGCTTTTTTAAGGCGCCCCCGTTTTGGTGATGATCAGTGGTTTTTTCTTTGTGCTTGCGTACTTGCGAATCGAGTTTATCAGTTAATGTGTCGATTGTGGCGTACATGTTGTTGGAATCAGCGTGTGCATGCAGTGTTACGCCTTTCGCGTTAATCGTGGCCTCTGCTTTGTGGTGCACATTGTCGACGTGTAAAACCACATCAATGCTGTTTAGATGGTCGAAATGTCGTTCAATCCTTTGCATTTTTTCTCCAACATAGTTTTTGATGGAGTCGGTAAGATCGATTTGATGTCCTGTGATCGTAAGTTGCATAATAAAAAAGTCTCCATGTGTCATTCGCACAACCCTACGCGTACTGCGTCGGACTGCTCGTTTTCGTTAGTGCCAAGCCTGCGAGAAATTCTAAAAAGCCTGCGAAAAATTCTAAAAATTCTAAAAATTTCGTACACAACTTGGCCTGTTCAGCCAACGCTATTACGCGCTTGTATGAACAACTTTAAAAGAACTTGCGCTGCATCAACATTGTGGTGCTTGTGCCGATTGAATTGCTGCAATCAAACTTCCTCGTGCTGAGCTCGCGTACAACACGTTATTGAGTCAAACGAACAAGACACTTAAACCGCAAAAACAAAACGGATACCACACCTTCTACTGCTGCACTGTCGGTTCTTTTAGTAATCCAGGTTCTAAGCGCCTGGTCCACTTCTCTTCTATGTGATCACTTGCTGGTGAGCGGAACTAGAACGTATTTTGCGACCAATGTGACACCGTTAACCAGCACCAAATTCTCTTAAAATATCGTTACTAGCTCCAATCAAAGTCAGCAACTTTATACTAACTCAAAAACCGCTTTCGTCAATCTGCATTCACAATTGGTCATGTAACCATGCTTTTTCGCTGGCTGGCTGGAGGAATGTTGAGGCTTTCGCGATATTTAGCCACCGTGCGACGAGCAATGATGTGCTCCTGAACGGCTAGCGCGCTGGCTATTTTGCTGTCGCTTAAGGGCTTAGTTTTATCTTCGGTTTCGATGATGCGCTTGATCAAAGATCGAACGGCCGTTGAGCTCGCGCCTTCACCATCTTCACTGCCAACCGAGTTCGAAAAAAAATATTTTAATTCAAATACACCCATAGGGCATTGCAAATACTTGCCTGCGGTGGCCCGCGAGATCGTCGATTCATGCAAGTCGAGATCAGCTGCGACATCGCTTAGCACCATCGCCTTTAAGCCTAGCTCGCCTGATTCAAAAAACTCTACTTGTCGCTCAACAATCGTTTGCGCGACGAGTAAAAGGGTGTCGTAGCGACTCATAAGGTTCTTGATGAATGTTTTCGCTTGGTGCAATTTATCGCGAATAAAGTCACTGCTCGTTGCATCTAAGGGCGTTTTGAGCAGGGCGGCGTATTCTTGGTTTACGCAAAGGCGATGCTGATTAACCGGGTTTACTCGAACCATCCAAGCGCCTGTCGAAGCGTGTTTCTTAACAATTAAATCAGGAGTGATTTGGTGTTGATTTAGGTCGCCAAAATTACTTGTGATGCGCGGCGACACCGACGTTATTAATCGAATGGCCTTTTCTAGGGTGGCGGCGTTGCAGTTGAGTTGAGAGCGAATTTCGGCAAGGTTCTTTTTTGCCAGAAGGTCTAAATGCTTCGCGCAGATTTCCAACGCTATGGGTAATTGCGGGTGGTCACTAAACTGATGCTTAAGCAGTACGCTCAAGCGCTCGGCTAAATTGCGCGTGCCTACGCCAAGCGGCTCGAGCGTTTTAATTAAACTGAGTACCGCCTGAACTTCGTTTTCTTCGATGTCTAGATCGGCCGGGAAACTCGCTACTAATTCGGACAGCTCAGACATTAAGTAGCCGGCTTCATCAAGGTTATGCAAGATCACTCGGGCAATGGACACGTCTCGTTCGCTTAAGGAGGTCATTCTTATTTGCCAGAGCAGATGCGAGACGAGTGACTCGTTCGCGCTGAGGTTTTGCATAGCGTCGTTCTGGTCCGCCTGTTCGTTTGCTCGTTCACTGATTCCCAGGAGTTGTTTCGATGCCAGCATTTCCTCCCAGTGCGGTTCAAACTCAATGCTCCCTGAGTCGTCGGCGTGGTTATTTAATTGTGTATCGCCAGCGTAGTCCGACTGCGGCGCGCAATGGTCTGAGTTGCTGTACGCTGCTGTTGCGTCGTCGTCGCTGTCGTTGCGGTCTAATTCTTCAAGCAGCGGGTTTTCGTCGAGCTCCGCTTGAACTAGGTCGGACAGTTCTTGTGAGCCAAGCTGCAGTATCCGTAGCGATTGCTGCATCTGCGGAGTGAGCTTTTGTTGTAGCGCCGTCTTTAATTGAAAAGTTTGCTTCATGCGGGCGATTGCGAACGGTGATTAGACGCACAAGGCTGAATAAGGCTTTAATACTAGCACTTTGGTGGGCGAGGCCGCACCGCAACTAAGCATATTTTACTCTATTAGGGTGGTCGTGATTACCGATGGTGTGAGTCGCACGCAGTACCCGCGGTCAATTACGAGCGGCAAGATGACCTGTTGTAGGGCGGAGCTTAAATTTTAAATTTGGAGCCTAAGTAAACGTCTCTTACGCCCTGATGATTGAGTATGTCGCGGGCGGTGCCTTCCGTGAGTACTCTGCCTTCAGTTAATATGTAGGAATGATCACAGATATCCAGTGTTTCGCGCACGTTATGGTCCGTAATAATAATTCCAATACCAGAACTGCGCAGGTAATCAATGATCTGCTGGATGTCGCCAACGGAAATGGGATCGATTCCGGCGAACGGCTCATCTAACAAAATAAAGTAGGGTTTTAATGCAATGGCCCGAGCAATTTCGGCGCGTCGTCGCTCCCCGCCCGACAGCGAAATCCCTAAGGTTTTACGCTTATGGCCGATGTTAAATTCTTCGAGTAATTGCTCTACTCGATGACGGCGGTCCTGTGGGCTGATGCTCTTGTCGGCTTCAAGTACGGCTAAAATGTTTTCTTCCACGGTCAGCTTGCGGAAGATGGACGGCTCTTGGGGTAGATAGCCGATTCCGAGTTTGGCGCGCGAGTGCATGGGTAGACTACTGATGTCTTGGCCATTTAATAAAATGCGCCCACTATTGCTACGAACTAACCCCACCACCATGTAGAAACTGGTGGTTTTGCCTGCACCATTAGGCCCCAACAAGCCAACGACTTGACCGCTTTCAACCGAAATGTTGATGTTCTTTACTACCTGCAAGCCGCGATAACTTTTACACAGATCTTTGGTTTCTAAAATGCTCATAGTTCGGTCTTGGGGTGAGTGCTCGCAGACACCTAAGTGCCTGCGCGCGTGTTGCTCTTTACTTGGGCTGAATAATTAAGCGCGAGCGACCAGATTTAGTTGTTTCGGGAGCCTCTTCGCCTTCGGCTTCTTGTTGCGCTTTACGTGTAGCTGAAACAGCCGATTCAGGCAATTTGTCAGCCGACGGAGGTGGCTTTTTAAACGGGTCTGCTAATTTTTTGTTGGGATCTGCTTTGTCGGTTGACGTAGGGTCGTTTGATACGCCAACGGCAGCACCGCCACGAACTTGAAGTCGGTCGGTGGCCATGTTGTAAATGATTTCGTCACCTCGTGCGGTGTCGCCGCCTTGGCGCAACGCGGCCTCACCTGTGAGGGTTAATAGATTGGTTTTTTGATTAACAACGATCTTCTTAGCCCAACCTTCTACATCATTTGGTTTGCCATCGGGGCGTTGCTTGAACCTTGCGAAAGAACCAGTAGCTTCTACGTTGTCGAGCTCGCCATCGGTGTATTGTGCAATTAATTTGTCAGCTTTGATGCGCAATGTGCCTTGTACCGCTAGGACATTATTGGTGAATACCCGTGTCCCCTTTTGTAGATCAAACTCAATGTTATCAGCTTCGATGTCGGCTGGCTGGTCACGGTCTGAGCTCAACGCCCATACAGTTTGGGAGGTGGTGATAGCGATTGCGGTCAACAGCATCAGAAGATGCTTCGCGAGTCCTTGTGACTTGGAACTGTGGATTCCAAAAAGAGTGCGTCGTGCCATGATAGAGTCTCGTGATGTTGTTAGTTCAAACGGGTAGCTGAATCGGGAGCGCCCCGGTTACTTTTGGTGAGGCGATCTGGTTAATTTTGCGTAAGGCGTCTCAAAGCTATTTATAGGCTCAGGGCTGTTTATCGGCTCAAAGCTATTTATAGGCTCAGGGCTGTTTATCGGCTCAAGGCTGTTTATCGGCTCAGGGCTGTAGAAAGTCTGATCTGAACTGCATGTTCGCGCAATATACCATACAGCCCTCGGTCGGCTATTCCATTCTGTATGGCTCTACGGCTACTTTCTCTAGATCCTCATCAAAACAACTGGGTATCTTTGTCGAGTAAAATGCGCATTTTTTTGGCCCGCATTTCACCTCCTGCGCCTTGTTCGTCGGCTTCAATTACGATGCGCACATTGCCTGTTAGCAAAATCTCGTCGCCTGAAGACGACATCCACCCTGAGTCAGCATAGGTGTGGCGAGGTGCATAGCCTTTACGAAACTCAATCACATGAGGGAAATCCAGCAGCGCCGTATCGTCGTCCGGAAAGTGGGCCATGCGTTGGGCTTCGATTACAAACTTTCGATCCCCATTTTTGTCTAGTCCAGTAGCGGTAAAGTTTTCTATATAGTAATCGGGGTCGTGACGGTTGTTAAAGTCGCGTATTTCTTGCGGTTCGTCCACGAGTGCATCTTGTAAGGACAAGCCAAACAAGCCAATCAATCCAAGGATGGAAATATACAATACGTTTTCTAATTGCTTCAGCATAACCAGACTAGCCTACCGAGCGGTGCGTTTTCGTCTTGTGAGGTACATGACAAGCAAGGTGTTGATTTGTGGGCCGCAGACACAGGGCAACAATGTAACATCAGCTTGCTCCTACAGGTATGCGCTACTATCAAAAGCCTTCCCAGTGTCTATTGTACGACACCGCTGCCAAGTGGATATTTGTTTTGACTGTATAAAATAACATCACAAATTGAACGCACTGCGCCCTGTCCACCTTGTAGGGGCGAGACCCAATCCGCAAAATGTTTAACAATAAAGTGGCCATTGTGTACCGAGCACTTTAAACCGCACCGCTGCATTACAGGTAGATCAATCACGTCGTCTCCCGCAAATGCACAATGGTGGGTAGGCACATCTAGAGTGCTGATCAATTCATTAAACACCGCGAGTTTATCGGCAACCCCCATGTAGACATGACTAATCTTGAGGTCTTGTAATCGTTTTGCGAGTGCCACCGACTTGCGTGCGGTGATTATCCCCACTGTGACGCCAGCGAGTTCAAGCATTTTTAAACCGTGTCCATCAAGCGCATGAAATACTTTCAGTTTCTCGCCGTTTTTGCCGTAGTAGAGCCGACCATCGGTAAGCACTCCATCCACATCAAAAATGGCCAGTTTAACTTGGCTGGCTTTTTGCAGCACCGCAGCGGGTACGGCAAACGGCAATTCGGGAAGTTCGTTAAAGTTCATGGTTTGCTTGCAATGTGGTTTGGCTACAGAGGCACCGCTTAAACGTCAGTGTGGCAGTGCTACAGCACACCGGCGCGCAATAAGTCTTGCATGTTGAGCGCACCGACCAAGCGTCCCTGTTCGGTGATTAAAATTCCGCTAATGCGATTGGTTTTCATCAGCGCCACTAACTCGGCCGCTAGCACGCCCGGCTCGATGGTGATGGGGTTGTGGGTCATAGACTCTTTGATTGGCACGTCTAAGCTTAGTTTCTTCTCCAGCGATCGGCGCAGATCGCCATCCGTGTAGATACCC
>CAYOXK010000012.1:6488-43273 GCA_964407915.1 uncultured Gammaproteobacteria bacterium | reverse complement strand
CTGCGACTTCAACAGCTCAATGAAGAGCGACAGATAGCAGGACTGCGAGCGATTGCTTACATCCTGGATGTGATGAAGTCAATGACGCAGCCAGGCATTAATATCTGTGACAGAGCAATTATGTTCAATGGCCACAACGGAGGCGGCCTACCTGACCCATCCCGCCCGTATTACATCAGCGCTATATACAGTGAGACGTCGTCCGCCTATAAGCTGGCAGAGCGACCGGAGGCGCGCTATAAATTGGTACCAGTCGATTCACAGTACGTTTTCACGCTACTCCAGAGCCACCAGTATGGTTCAGTTCGTTTAATCACTGATGACATGCCAGAATGCGTATTACGCGACTACTACATGACAGAGGGCGTCAACGAGTCGATCATCTACTTTGTGCGCATGGCTGCAAACATCTTTGTCTTCCTCAGTGTTGCGCGTATCGGGCGTAGGTTCACAGATGCGGAGCGAAGAGAGTCCAATCGGTGCGTTCAGCTGATTCGAGCAGCTATGATCGATTGGACCTCAGCGCAGATGGAAGCGAAGTTGAACAGGCATTTAACACCTGTTAAATAGCTGTCTAAAAATGATTGTAAAAAGCGCATTAAATATCTGTCTAAAAATGATCGTAAATTTGTCTAAAAATGATCGGCGCGCTACACAAATCCATACTACGTCGTTTTTCACAACCTCGCTGTCGCGCTCACTCGGCTTTTACTAAGCGTCGTTGGTGATACACTTCACCCGATACTAGTCACACCCAAACAGTCAAGATTTCATGCTAAACGAAGTGGTTACCGCCGTGAACGCGGTGTTGTGGGGCGAAGGTCAGGTGCTGATCTATTTGCTGTTGTTTGCGGGCGTTTGGTTTTCTGTGCGTTTAGGTTTGGTGCAGATTCGGCACTTTGGCCATATGTTTGCCCTGCTTAAAAATAGCCGGCACGCTGATGCGTCGGGAATCAGTTCCTTTCAAGCACTGTGTACGTCATTGTCTGCGCGGGTCGGTACGGGCAATTTAGCGGGCGTCGCCATTGCCATTTCGCTTGGGGGCCCAGGCGCGATTTTTTGGATGTGGGTGATCGCGTTTATAGGTATGGCCAC
Organism: uncultured Gammaproteobacteria bacterium; assembly: GCA_964407915.1. Taxonomy (GTDB): domain Bacteria; phylum Pseudomonadota; class Gammaproteobacteria; order Arenicellales; family Arenicellaceae; genus Arenicella. Next base: position 42,178 of record CAYOXK010000012.1, on the reverse strand, counting down.
TGGCTTTGCCGAGAGCCTCTTAGCGCAAGTGTATAAAGTGCGCGACAGCAATAGGGAGTTTCGTGGTGGGCCTGCTTACTACATCACGCTGGGCTTAAACTTACCGTGGTTAGGTATCGCCTTCTCGCTATGCCTATTATTTGGCTACGGTTTTATTTTTGGGGCTACGCAAGCCAATACAATTGCCGACGCGGTTAACTACGCGTACGGGGTGCCCGTTAATACTTCCGCTTTAATCATCACCGTACTCACGGGTTGCGTGATTATTGGCGGCTTGCGCGGCATTGCGCGATTCGCAGAATTAGTAGTGCCGTTTATGGCCATTGCCTATGTAACCTTAGTCGTCGCAATCACGGTGCTCAATTTCGCGGCCGTACCCGCGATGCTCTACGACATTGTGACGTCGGCTTTTGGCTTGAACGAAGCGGCTGCGGGGACCTTTGCGGCCGCCATTAAGAATGGCATTCAGCGCGGCCTGTATTCCAACGAAGCGGGTGCGGGATCGGTTCCCCAAGCCGCGGCCAGCGCATCCCCTCAACCGAACCATCCAGCCACCCAAGGTTACATTCAAATGCTTGGTGTGTTTGTGGATACCATCGTGGTGTGTACTTGTACCGCCATCGTCATTCTACTGGCGGGCAATTTAAGTACGGGCGAGATGGAAGGTATTCGTTTAACGCAAATGGCTATGAGCGCGCACATCGGCAGCTACGGCGTGCATTTTGTGGTCGTGGCGATCGGGCTGTTCGCCTTCACCAGTATCGTTGCGAACTACGCTTACGCAGAGGCCAATCTACATTTGTTCAAGCTGGACACGCGCATAGGGCGCGGTGGGCTGATCAGCGTATTTTTAGTGATGATCTATTGGGGCACGGGCGCCAATTTAAGCGAAGTGTGGGCCGCAGCCGATATGGCATTCGGCCTCATGGCCGTTATTAATATCGTTGCCATCGTACTGCTGACCCCTACGGTTATCGCTATTAGCCAAGACTATACGCTGCGTCGACGCACGCAGCGCGCCCTGCACTACAAAGCCGGCGATTGCGCCATTCAAGGCAAGCACGAAGAAGGCGTTTGGTAACGAGCGTCTGGCGCGAAGCGTATTACAGCACCGCGCTCTTGATAACGATCATCTTGTCACGCGTCATTTCATGCATTGAATACGGTATGCCGCCCATGCCAATACCCGATGCATCGCGCCCACCAAACGGCATCCAATCTACCCGAAAAGCGGTGTGGTCGTTTACCATTACGGCCGTGGCATTTAAACGTTGCGCCATATCGAGCGCATCGTCCAGGCGTTGCGTGTACACCGCGGCTTGAAATGCAAATGGCAGACCATTCGCGCGGTTTAGCGCATCGTTTTTGTCTTTATAGCCGTACACACACACCACGGGACCAAAAATCTCCTGTTGGGATACTTCGCAGTCTTCAGGCGGATTCAGTAGCACTGTGGGCTCGTAGCAGGTTTCACTAATTTTATGTCCGCCACACACCAAGGTTGCCCCTTGTGCCACGGCAGCATCCACCCATGCGGAAACTCGATCAACTTCAGCTGGGGTAATCAATGGTCCCACTTCAGTATCGGGGTCGAGCTGATCGCCCACCTTTAAGACTTTGGCTTGGCTAGCAATGCGTTCAGCAAGATCCTCGCAATGACTATTAGGGGCATACACTCTTTGCACCGATACACACACTTGACCCGCGTGATAAAAGCCGCCTTTGGTTAAACCCGCCACCATGTCATCGAGCTTGTTTGTGCTGTCTTGCTCGAACATTGATGCGTCCACAATCACCGGTGCCGCGCCACCGTGCTCTAATGCCGAACGCGTACCTGGCGACAATTTAGACTGCAGCATCCAGCCCACTTTTGCCGAACCAATAAACGAGAAGAAATTGGTGCGCTCATCGCACACTAATTTTTGTGCCACATCGCGCGACGGCAACACCACTTGACACCACTCGGGTGGTAAACCAGCCTCGTATAAAATTTCGACTAAGCGATAACACGACAGTGGGGTTAAACCGGCCGGTTTAATCAACACGGGGCAACCGACGGCCAACGCTGGAATCGTTTGATGCACAATTAAATTAAGCGGGTGATTAAACGCACTGACCGACACTACGGGGCCGATCGGCTCGCGCTGCGTGAACGCTAATCGATTGGCCGATGAGGCGGTGTGTCCCATGGCAATCTGTTCGCCCTTGATGGCGGGCATGTGCTCTATAGCCAGTTTCACGCCATTGATCGCACGCAACACTTCTACTTTCGAATCCATGTAGGGCTTGCCACCCTCGGCCGCCGCAAGCTTTGTGAGCTCCTCTACCTGGGCACTCATTAACTCGACTACCCGCTCTAAAATGGCTACGCGTTCGTAAGCTGGCAGCCAGCGCTCGCGGTGCGTGAACAGCTCGGCGGCGGTAGCCATGGCTGCCATCGCTTCACGTTCGGACGTTTCCGGGAGCTCCTTGATCAAACTTTGATCAAACGGGTTGTTTACTTTAATGGTGTTCATATTGCCCTACTACTCCTAATTCTAGGTTCTTGTGGTAGATACTCGTCATTGGCCAACGCTTCTAGACTATGCATTCGCTCTCTTTGATCAACACATTGAGGATTTTATGGTTTAGGGAATAATCGATGGCGACATCAATGATATGCACGCCTTTGCTGTTTAGCGCGCTTGAAAGCATTTGCGTTAGCTCATCAACCGACTGGGGGCGGTGACCGATCGCCCCAAAACTTTCAGCGTATTTAACAAAATCTGGGTTGGTAAAATCCAAGCCAAAATTTTCGAATCCAACGCCCTCTTGTTTCCATTTGATCATACCATAGGCGTTGTCGTTCAAAATTATCACCACTAGATCGAGACCAAGTCGCACCGCCGTTTCGATCTCTTGCGAGTTCATCATAAAGCCGCCATCGCCATTCACCGACACCACTTTACGGTTGGGCTTGACTTGTTTGGCCGCCATTGCCGATGGCAAGCCAGCACCCATGGTAGCCAGCGCATTATCGAGCAATAAAGTATTGGCCGAATAACACTCATAATTGCGCGCAAACCAAAGCTTATAAATGCCGTTGTCCAACGTAACAATGTCTTCATCATCCATTTGCTCGCGCAACATCCGCACCAAGCGTTGTGGCAGAATCGGAAAGCGATCGTCCTTAAAATATTTAACAATGTGGCTTTCAACTTCATCACGGGCACGACCAAAATAACTGTAATCGCGTTCAGGCGACAACTGCAACTGATCGGTGATATCCCAAATGGCCGTCGAAATATCGCCCACCACATTAAGCTGTGGAAAATACACATCATCAATTTGCGCTGGAAAGAAATTAATGTGTATTACTTTTTTGCCGCCCTTTTGCATAATAAATGGAGGCTTTTCGATCACGTCGTGACCCACATTGATAATCAGATCAGCGCGTTCAATCGCGCAGTGCAAATAATCCTGTGCCGACAGCGCTGCAGTGCCTAAATATTGCTCATGACGCTCGTCTACCACGCCTTTGCCTAACTGGGTGTTAAAGTAGTAAATCCCCGTGTTATCCACAAACCGCGTTAATGCCTTGCTCGCCAATTTACGGTTTGCGCCCGCGCCAATTAACAACAGCGGCATCTTCGCGTTTTGAATCATCTGCACCGCAGCCGCCACTGACTTGGGATCGGGACTAGGTCGACGATGCTCTACTACATCAAATAAGGTCGCATCGGTTTCCTCTTCGGCGATATCTTCAGGTAGTTCTAGATAGGCTGCTCCAGGCCGCTCCTCCATAGCAACACGAAACGCTTCACGCACCATCGCGGGCACATTATTGCCATCCACAATTTGCTGCGAATATTTAGTAATGGGTTTCATCAGACCCACTACGTCCACAATCTGAAATCGTCCTTGTTTGCTTTTACGAATGGGCTTTTGGCCAGCCAACATGATCATTGGCATTGCGCCCAATTGAGCATAGGCGGCGGCGGTTACGAAATTAGTCGCGCCAGGACCTAAAGTGGATAAGCACACTCCCGGTTTACCCGTTAGACGGCCGTATGTAGCGGCCATAAATCCCGCGGCCTGCTCGTGCCGAGTAAGCACAAGTTTAATGGATGATTTACGCAAGGAATCTAAAAAGTCGAGATTCTCTTCACCCGGGATCCCATAAATGTATTCCACTCCTTCGCTTTCGAGTGCCTTGACTAATAGATCTGATGTTTTCATGGCTTTCCTATTGAGTAGTATTTTCGATGAAACTGCTGTGCATCGAGACATTTAAACACACCGAGGTGCAGACTCGGCATGTTTCACCTTATATAGTCACCGTTCAGGTACGCATTAAGACTGTGGAGAGTCTAGGCAAATACTCCCTTAATCTTAAATTGTTTATACTGTGACCCCCATTAATACTAAACCATCACACTGAAGACATGATCGACACTCTCGCCTTATGGCACGAAATAGCCCGCGCTCGCCAACCAGAACGATTAAACGAAATCCTAGCTGACGATGCCGCCATGATTTCGCCCGTGGTCTTTACACCGCAAAAAGGCAAAGCCATTACGCAAAAATACTTAGCCTCGGCCATGCAGGTGTTTTTTAATCCTACCTTTAAATATTTGCGTGAGTTTCGTGGCGATCATTCAGCGGTGCTGGAATTTGAAACCGAGATCGATGGCAAGTACGTAAATGGGGTTGATATGCTCACCTGGAACGAGCAAGGTTTGATCACCGAATTCAAAGTGATGTTGCGGCCGCTGCAAGCCGTGAACTTAATTCACGAAATGATGGGCAAAGCGTTAGAACGCAAGTAGGGCTTTTAAGGTCTGCGCCACATTGTTACAACTTGGTTGTTACAACTTGGCGCTGGCTTCCAAAATCGTTAACTATGCAACTGCATGATAGGCTAGCAATGAAACAATCTTATCGATTTACAACACTGATCACAGCGCTCATTTTTGGGCTGGCTGGCTGCAGCGAGCAAGCCTCTCAAGTTAATGATGGCTCTGAAGATCTAGCCCGTCTTTCGGTACAAGCCAAGTCTACCGTACAAGCGTTTGGTAGCGAATTACAGGCAGAACTGCAAGCAGGCATGGCAGCAGGGGGGCCGTTGCGTGCCATGGACGTGTGCAATATAAAAGCGCCGCAGTTAGCCGAAAGCGTCTCTGCAGCACAAGGCATGGCCGTTAAACGCGTAAGTCTAAAGCCGCGTAATGCCGAAACGGGTGTGGCGAACACCTGGCAGACGGCCGTGTTGAATGACTTTGAAGTACGCAAGGCTCAGGGCGAACTGGCAGACGATTTGGTGTACGCGCAAATCGTGGAAAGTGAGTTTCGTTACATGCACGCCATTGCCACCAAACCAGTGTGCTTGGCTTGCCACGGTCAATCGCTCGCACCAAGTGTTACCGCCAAACTCGCTGAGCTGTATCCGCATGATTTAGCGACTGGTTATCGCGAGGGCGATCTGCGTGGCGCCTTCGTCGTAACCCAAAAATTGCTTAAATAGACGGCTCATTCAAATAGGTAATTAGACTGTGCAATTATTCGGTAATACCCGTATGGCCCGCTTAGGGTATTTTCTATCCGCCTCCGTCATTGGCATAGCCCTAGGGCTGTTCGCGTTTAAGTTTGCAAGCAATATAGCCTCTAGCGCCCACGGCATTACGAATGGCCCTTGGACAACCAGCACAGCCTACGGCGACAAAGATGCAGGACCGCTGCTGAAGAGTGCGGTGGCGGTGAGTGGCTTATTTGCGCTGAAAGCCTCTGAGACAATCTATTACACCGCCAATGTGGACAGTGCCGGTGCGCCTTTATCGGACCAATGCAGCTATCAGGTAGCCGGCTTGAGTCCAGCGAGCAGATGGTCGTCGATCACCTTGTATGCTCAGGATCATTTTTTAATTGCCAATGCCGATAATAGGCACTCAATATTCTTGCCCGAGCCTGATACAGAATTCGCATTTTGGGTAAGCCCTGAGCGTCCCACCACCGGCGATTGGTTGCCGAGCACAGGCGGCGGCAAAGTGTCGATGACCCTACGCGTGTATTCACCAGCCGCGGCGGTTTATAAAAACCTAGCAAGCATCAATCTGCCCTCAATCACCCGCGGAGCATGTCTATGAAGGCTAAAAAGCTAGCACTGTGGATTACATTGACGGGAGTGATTGCACTCGCCACGCTCTGGCTTACAGCAACGCTGGCGCCCACCGTCATTATGCAGACCGCCTTAGAGCGCATGAGCACGCTCTTTGGAGTTGCCACCAACACGATTAGTCACTCGGCACCCGTTACCGCCGACGCAAGAACAGTGGTGCGTCCGAGCCCAGATTTAGCCTACTCGGTCTGTGTTTATGATCTTAGCGAGTCGCCGGTATTACGCGTTGCGTTGCCCAAGAGTGCAGATTATCTTTCTGTAGCGCTGTACGATGCGCACACTAATAACTTCTTCCACCTAAACGACGCGCAGCTTACCACCCAACAAGCCACCATCCGTCTATACAGTCCGTCCGCGTTGATACCAGAGGGCATTGAGACGAGCGTTGACGATTACGCGCTTAACACCCCCACGACTCGGGGGCTAGTTCTATTTAGAGCCGTGGTCCGCGATACAGACGATTGGGAGCGCATTACACAAGAGCGCGCCGCACTCCAATGTGTGGTCGAACAGCGCCACTGATTTAAGGCTCGCCCTTTTGCATCCTCCAAAGTTCGCACTAAAGAGCCTATTTAGTAACGCAGTGGATTGCACTACACTAGCTTGCGACACCACTCCCAACAACTCACCTAATTAGGAGGCTTAAGATGGATTACGTAGATGGATTTGTGGTTGCTGTACCAACCAAAAATAAAGCACTTTACATCCAACACGTGCGCGAAGCGGCGGTGGTGTTTAAACGCTGCGGCGCGCTGAGCTTAGTCGAATGTTGGGGCGATGATGTGCCAGACGGCGAAGTCACCTCGTTTCCGATGGCGGTTAAATGCCAACCCGACGAAACTGTGTGCTTTTCTTGGATAACCTGGGCGAGCAAACAAGCCCGCGACGATGGCATGCAAAAAGCGATGGAAGATCCGCTTTTCACAGATGAGCAATTCGCCATGCCGTTTGATGGCAAGCGAGCGATTTATGGCGGCTTTGCCATGATTGTTAACGAATAAGGGATTGATGGCGTTAAGCTTTGGTTAATTTACAGGTAGATATAGTTAAGAGGAGTACGTTGCAGTGTAACGGTTGGCTGTTTGATCGAGCTCGTCGGTATAAGCACTATTCATTCTCATACAACCCTATCTGGAGTTCTTTATGTTAAGCAAAATGCTGTTCGTCGCCAGCCTCGCTTTGCCGTTGGCGGCCTGCACGACCATTAATCCCTACACGGGCGATACACAAACCTCGAAGGCAGCCAAGGGTGTCATGATTGGCGTAGGCGTGGGGGCGTTGGCTGGCGTGATCTCAGGTGATAATTCGCGGGAGCGGCGCAAGCGTGCTCTGCGCGGCGCTGGTATCGGAGCCATCGCTGGCGGCGGAGTTGGCTATTACATGGACGTGCAGGAAGCCCAACTGAGAGAGGAGCTCGCCGATACGGGCATTGTGTTTGAGCGCCAAGGCAACAACATCGTTATGGCGATGCCTGGCAATGTTACCTTCGATGTAAATCGTGCCAATATCAGACCGCAATTTAATCGGATATTGAATCGCTTGAGCGAAATTCTGAACGAACGCGACCAAACGCTTATTGAAGTGGCCGGACACACGGATAGCACCGGTAGCGATGCAACTAATCTGCCTTTGTCTCGTGATCGAGCGCGCAGTGTCGCTAACTATCTAATTGATCAAGGGGTTAACTACAACCGCGTTGCTGAGCACGGTTTGGGATCGTCTCATCCAATTGCCAGCAACGCCACAGAAGAAGGTCGTCAGATAAATCGTCGCGTGGAAATCACCTTGGTTCCGATCACTTAAACCGAGCATCGGGCATCCCAAGCCATCGGCTCCGGGTTTGCCCTCACTGGTTTAAAAGACCCACATCTGCGATGATCGCGCGATGATAGACTCGCGCGTTCATCAGGAAATATTAGCCCAACTCAATGCGGCCGAAGCCGAGCACAACGTAACCGTTCTGTTTGCTTGTGAGTCGGGCAGTCGTGCTTGGGGCTTTGCGTCACCCGATTCTGACTACGATGTACGCTTTATCTACGCGCACCCTCGCGACTGGTATTTGTCGTTTGATGTACACACTCGCCGCGATGTAATCGAGTATCCGATCGTCGGAGACATTGATTGCAGCGGTTGGGATCTGCGTAAAGCTCTGTACTTGTTCACCCGCAGTAATGGCGCCTTATTAGAATGGCTAGTGAGCCCCATTCGCTACATTGAACGCGGCCCATTAAGGCGTTATCTTGCCGAACTCGCACCGCAGACCATCAACCAAACCGCTTTATGTTTTCACTACAGCCATATGGCGCGCCGCAATGCCCGCGAGTATCTATTTAAAGATAAGGTTAAGCTCAAGAAATATTTTTATGTATTGCGTCCCTTGCTCGCGATTCGCTACCTGGAGCAATTCCAAACTCCACCACCCATCGAATTCAATCGTCTCGTGCAAACCGTTGCACCTGATCACTTAATCCCAGCCATTGAACAGCTCCCAACGCTGAAGCAGAGCCTTCCAGAGTCGGGGATGGGCGAGCCGATTCCGGCGATCAACCAATTCATTAAAGACGAACTCGATCGCCATGGCGAGGCGTTCACCGGCCAAGGCCGCCCCGATCTCGCTACCGGCGACCTAGCCAGCGAACGTTTAAACGTGATTTTTCGTGAAGTGTTGGCGTCTATTTCGAAATAACAATTCCGCCAATTCTCGTCTGCTTAAAAGCGGCCGTGTGACACCAGCTGATCTGGCCGCGCCGAAGAATAAAAAACGATCTCGCCGTTCACCCCCTCTCGTACACTGTAATCGCACAATTAATGAACTCGTTCTGGCCCAAAACGAGCCACTTCATTCTTACCTTGTTGACATCTTTTTTACTTTTTTAGCTTATTATTAGGTATAAAGACATATACATATAACAAATGGCGTATTAATCTTTAACCTATCAGCGGCATGATCACTGGAATACATCATATTAATTTCTTGGTTCGGGATCTGGATGCCGCAATTGCGCGTTACGAGGCTTTATTAGACGGGGCGCAATTCGACATCGCTGAACTAACGGAGCGAGGCGTTAAAACCGCCAAAGTGAAACTCGGCGATACATGGTTGGTGTTAGTGCAACCGCTGGATGAGTCAGGCATTCCCGCCCAGCATCTTGCAGAGCACGGCGAAGGTTTCTTTTTAATGTCGTTACAGACAGATCATCTTGAGCAGCAAGTGCAATGTTGTATTGCTGCTGGGATACCACCAACCTCGGCAGTGCGCAGTGGGTTGGACAATTGGCGCGTTGTGGACTTTAGCGCCGACAACTTCTTTGGCGCGAGCCTACAATTAACTGAAGTTGTGTGAAGCAGAATAACTTTAACAACAAGAACTCACGAAGGTGAGAGAGGATAGAACTATGAGAAAGTTAAGCCTTGCCGTGAGCCTAGCGATAGGCGTGCACGGTCTACCTTTGGCTTTGCCCGCGGCGCATGCGGCGGAGCTCGAGGAGATTGTAGTCACCGCGCGTAAACGCTCGGAGAGCCTACAAGAAGTGCCCATTGCAATCAAAGCGTTTACCGCGCAAACGATTGAACAAGCCGGTATCGAACGCCCTGCCGATTTTATTGGTCTTATGCCCAATGTGAACATTGTCGACACCGCCAACGTGGGCGACACACAAGTGAGCATCCGCGGGATTGTGTCAACGCGTGACGCCGAATCCACGTTTGCCTATGTGGTCGACGGCGTGCTCAACACCAACCCCAACAGCTTTAACGAAGAACTTGTCGATATTGAGCAGATTGAGGTGCTCAAAGGCCCACAAGGCGCATTGTATGGCCGTAACGCGGTCGCCGGCGCTATTTTAGTGACCACTAAACTGCCTGGCGATGAGCCAGAAGGCAAAGTATCTTTAGGTGTGGGCACGCAGGGTACTACTAAGGCATCGGTAAGCTATTCAACGCCCTTAAGCGACACCGTTAAAGCGAGTGTTACCTATGCGCATCGCGAGACCGATGGCTTTTACGAAAATGCCTTAACGGGCGACAACAGTGTAGATTTCTTGCAAGACGACACAGGTCGCGTGCGCTTAATTTGGGACATTAGCGACACCACCTCGCTTGATTTAAAAGCAGGCATGTCTAAAGTTGAGGGCGGCGCCATTAACTTTAACGCCGCCTTTGCAATTCCTGCGTTTGTGAGTATTTTTGGTAGCCCCGCGTTTAACTCGAATGTAAACACCAACGAATTTGTCTATGGGTTTAACGTGCCAGGCGAGAACGAACAAGAAACGTTTGATTTCTCCGCCAAGCTTGACCATTCCACCGACTACGGTGATTGGACCGCTAACCTTACCTACAACGATCTCGACGAGTATTTGTTGTCAGACGGTACCAGCGCTACGTTCTACGGCTACGAGTTAACCGCGGGTTGCCAAGCCGATCGCGCGACGTTAAACAGCTTTACGCGTACTGATTTATTCGGCCAACCGTTTCAACCGTTTGGCGTACTACCACCAGGCGCTGATTTTCAAGGTGTTTACGGCCCTTACACAGCCACGCGTTGCGACGGCTATCAGTATCAAGAACGTAACCAGAAAGACGTAAGCGCCGAAGTGCGTTTTACGAGCCCACAAGACGCGGAATTACGTTGGTCTGCCGGCGCTTATACCACCTCAATTGAACGCGAAGTTGTAGTTGCTTACGGCGCCGATACGGGTCAAGGCTTCTTACGCCAACCGTACGTTAGCCCTAATGGCCCCAACCCAACCGACCTGCTGTTCTGGGACGAGTTTAATACGGATGTCTTCGCGGTATTTGGACAACTGGAATACGACATCAGCGACACACTAGAGTTGGCCTTGGCGTTGCGTTATGACCGTGAAGATCGTGAAGTAGATAACCAAGTGCCAAACGTAAGAGCCTCAGGCTTGAACGTGAATACCTTGGACGCCAACTTTCAACCCGGCCCGATCAACCCAAGCTTAACCACCAACCCTGGTGGCATACCCGGCCGCTCGGCAGACTTCGACCAACTGCAACCCAAAGTTACCCTTAATTGGCAGCCACAAGATAATTTGAATGTGTACACCAGTTACGGTGTTGGCTTTCGCAGTGGTGGCTTCAACTCCTTAGGCAGTCGCGACCTGTTGAGCTTTTGGTTCAATGCAGACCCAACCAGTGGCCCAGGACAAGCGGTTGATGCAAAACTGCTGATCAGTGACGAGTACGAAAAAGAAGTGTCCACCAGCTTAGAACTAGGCGTAAAAGGAGAGTTCTTAGATCGTCGTTTACAACTCAACGCGGCTATTTTTAATACCGATGTTGACGACAATCAGTTCTTCGAATTCTTTGCTGGCCCATTCGGTTTGTTACGCGTGGTCACCACCATTGAAGAGATCCAAATCAGTGGCTTTGAGGCCGACTTCACTTTCGTAGCGAATGACTACCTCAGCGTGTTTGGTGGCATGGGCTTCTTGGATTCTGAGATCAAGGAAAATCGTAACCGTCCGCTAACCGTGGGTAACGATGTGCCACAAGCTCCCGAGAAAAGCTTTAACTTAGGCGCTACTTTAGAGATTCCCCATGGTGATAACCTGTTCTTTGCTCGCGCCGATTGGCAATACGTGGGCAAAACTTGGTTCCACACACTGCAAGGCGAACAAACTCCAACCATTTGGCAAGCATTCTTTGGCCCAGGCTTAGCGCAAGATTTCACCAATTCGCAGCGCGATGCTTACGACACATTGAATCTGCGTTTGGGTTATGAAATGGAAAATTGGACGATTACCGCTTGGGGACGCAATATTACCGACGAGCGTTACCTTGAGGAAATTATCCCCGCGCCCGAATTCGGTGGAAGCTTTAACCACCAAGGCGTGGGCGACAGTTATGGTGTAGAAGTTACCTATAGCTTCTAAACACTGCCAAAACCCCCTACCTTTCACCACCCGTACGAACAGTGCGGGTGGTTTTTTTTGGCTGTATTCTCGCCACTCTGCAATCAGCTTAAACAAAAGCGGCACACATCTTGTTGCGGCACAGGTCTATACTCGGTTAGACGTAATCATCCACACTGCACGGTTTTTCCTATGAGACACCGCTTCACATGCGCTCTATTGCTCACCATCTGGCCTCTCTTCGCCACCGCACAAGTGGCCAATGCCGACTATCACTGGGAAGAAAAGCGAAATAAAAAAGGTATCACGATTTATACGAGTTCAGTTAACGGCTCGCCCTACAAAGCCGTGCGCGGGGTAATGCAGATTACTGGAACCATCGAAAGCTTGGTCGCCTTAGTGGAAGACCTACCCGCCTGCCCTGATTGGGCGGCCATGTGTAAAGAAGCACGGATTGTGGAACGCGTGTCGCCCGTCGAGAGCTATGCCTACATCTACAACGATGTGCCGTTTCCAGTTGCAGACCGCGACGTGTATACGCATTTAAAGTGGAGCGTGGACGACCACTCGGGCAAAGTAACCATGACCAGCACCGCGGCTAAAGGGGGTGTGCCAACCACCAAAGCCGTGAGGCTTACCGAGGCGATTACGCAATGGCACTTTACGCCGCAAGAAAACGGTCAGGTCTTAGTAGAGAACTTCGCGCACATTAATCCGAATGGCCCCACCCCAGCTTGGCTGACTAACATACTGCTGGTGGGCGCGCCATTCGATACGATGGCTGAGATGCGTAAACTGATCGAGGGTGGTGCATATCCCGACGCGCACATTGAATTTCTCGCGGGTGGCCATGCGGCCGATTCAGCGGAGTAGCGCAAAGCAACGCGTTAGCGAAAGGTCGACAGTTTCACTCTTTGCCAATCCATATGTCTTTCTCGGGTTGACCTTGCACAGGGCAGTCGCCGAGCTTGAACGTTATAGTCGCGCCCTGATCTGACTTCGCGAAATAATCTTTGCTCACGGCCACGATCGTGGGTGTGAGCAGAATCAGCGCCGTTACGTTCACCACCGTCATTAGTCCCAGCGCGGCATCAGCCGCTGCCCATACGGCACTCAAACTAGCGCTCGAACCCCATAGAACCATACCTAGGTACATTGCGGTATACAGGCTGCGCCCTACTGTATTGTCGCAGTTAAAAATACGTAAATTACTTTCAGCATAAGCGTAATTAGCCACCACCGAGGTAAATGCAAATAAGGTAATCGCCGCCGCAACAAAGTGCCCACCGTACACCCCCATGTGGGTTTCCATCGCTATTTGCGTTAGCCGAATGCCTTCCATCTCGCCCGTTGCACCGCCGCCTGCCAACAGAATAACAATCGCCGTACACGTACATAGAATCATCGTGTCGAAAAACACGCCCAGCATTTGAATATACCCTTGCACGGCTGGATGATTGGGATGGGGCGACGCGCCCGCCGCGGCATGCGGCGCACTGCCAGCGCCGGCTTCGTTCGAATAGAGTCCGCGCTGAATACCATTTTTAATGGCGGCACCCAAAGCGCCCGCACCCGCTTCTTGTAGGCCAAAAGCCGACAATACAATGTCGCCAAGCATGGCGGGTACCAACTGAATGTTTAAAGCCGTGATGCCTAAGGCCGTCAAAACATAGGCCACACCCATAATTGGTACCACGATTTCGGCAAACCGCGCAATCGAACGCAAACCACCAATGACAATCGCACCGGCTAACACGGTAATCACTATGCCCGTATAGTGCGTAGGCACGGCGTAGGCATAATTGAGCGCATCGGTAATGGTGTTTGCTTGCATGGCACTGAAGAACAAGCCATAGCCAAGGAACAGACAAATCGCAAACAATAGAGCGAGTCCTCGCGAGCCTAAACCTTGTTGAATGTAATACGCGGGGCCGCCGCGAAACTCTTTGTGGTGATCACGCACTTTATAGACTTGTGCCAACAAGCTTTCGGCAAAGCCAGTGGCCATGCCTAAAATGGCGATCACCCACATCCAGAAAACCGCACCCGCACCGCCTAAGGAAATAGCAATCGCAACGCCGGCAAGATTACCGGTGCCTACTCGGGCCGAAAGCGAGGTACACAAAGCTTGAAAAGAACTGATGCCCGAGGCATCGCTGCGCCCGCTGTTGCGGATCAAGGTAAACATATGGCCGAATTGGCGCAACTGTAATGCGCCTAGGCGCACGGTGAACCAAACACCGGCGATGATCAGCAAGTAAATAAGTACTTGCCATTCGCTCCACAACACCGCGTTAACCGTGCTAATGGCCGCATTAATTGAAGAAACAATTACCTCTAACATAAGCCGCAGCTCCATTTATGAGCCGTACGCTGCTGCTTGAGCACAGCCTTAGCTACATCCATTTAGCAAAGGATAACGTAAATAGCGCCGCGTGTTTAGCGGCGCTATGGGAGGAAACTACATAGTGAAACTGTAGGTTTAATCCAAACTACAGAGCAACAAGGCTCGCAAGCGTTTGTGCACACGCTTCAGCCGCTTCCTTACCCTTCTTAACAAAATGCGCCTTAAAGAAGTCTACGTGCTCCTTGCCACCGTGAAAATGATGCGGCGTTAATACGGCGGAGAATACCGGCATGCCCGTTTCCATTTGCGCTTGCATCAGGCCATCGATCACTGTGCGGCCCACAAAGTCATGACGGTAAATGCCTCCGTCGACCACCAAGCCACCGGCAACCACGCCCGCATAACGGCCAGTGGCCGCTAAGGCTTTGCAATGTAGAGGGATTTCGTAAGCACCAGGTACTTCAAAGAAGTCGACTTGTTTATCGCTAAGTTTAGCGAACTCGGTTTTAAAGGAATCGCGCAACACATCAACGATATCCCGATGCCAACAGGCTTGAATAAATGCCACACGATCGCGTGACGCAATTTGAGTATAGTTAGTCATTGTTTAGTCTCAATTCAAAGAATTAAAATTGAGGGCAAACAAGGGTAAGTCAGAAAAACGTTTGCGTTGTTCGCAACAACCGAACAGCGCCAACCAACAAGCTCAGCAGCAGCTAACAAGCACTCGAATACACAGTGCCCGGCTCTCACTTTTAAACAGCTCTTCTACGGTTTTACAACCGATCTTCTTACGCTAAAGCTGGCTATTTCTAGCGCCTAGCTCTTAACCTTATTTCTCATAACCAGACTGTAACTGTCGGCTCTGGAATCACACCAGAATCTGCTTGTCCTCCCGATGAAGAATCACCAAGAGCGCCCGCGGGCTACCTATTTCTAGGATTACCGCCGGTGGGGACTTTCACCCCGCCCTGAGAAGCTCAGCATAGTGGTGCTGAGTTGGCGCAATTATAGGCTTGACCGTGTAAAGTGTACATAAAAATCAAGAATCGCTAAGTATGCACTGCGGTTAAAGCCCCGCAGATAATCACTAAAATTTCGCTTTTGTAAGCGCTTTTTCAGTTTCCCTCACAGGCACGTTGCTACTCTGCGCACATGAAAAGATCATCTCTAGTTGTCTGCATATTATTGGCGCTGGCCTTATCTGGCTGCGGCGTGGATAAATTTTTTATCGAGCGCGCCGTGAATGACGTTGCCAATGATGTAAGCGACCAGCTCAACGAATTTGCCACCCTGAGTGCGGCTCAACAACAACATGCGCGCGAGATTGGCGTGGCTGCGCAAGAATGGATTAAGCAAGACGCCCTAGCAATGGTGGCCTCTTTGATTGACCAAAGTGCGCAGGATATTGAAGACCAAGGCACCTTGTCGCAAGCGACCTATGATGAAATTGTGGCGTTCTTCTATCGTCCCCTGCCCCTCTCCGACAACCCGAATCTACTCGCTGAAGTCACGCGGTTCTTTTTCGAGATGTCGCCCGCCCAAGACGAAGAGGTGCGAGAACAGCTACTCGCAAATTATGAGGAGCGTAAGTTAAAGCGCGACGAACGTGACCTAGACGATCAAAAGGACGGCATTGCCCGGTCGCTGAAGATTGCCTTTCGAGGTATGGATGTAGCACGCACCCGAGCGCAACTCGACGAAGCTCGGCGCATCCTAGAAGTGCGAATTGATCTAGCACAGCAAACTAACGACTATTATGAGTTGGTCAACGAGCAGTTTGTCGCGCTCACCCAAAGCAAGGGCGAATCCTTAGCAGCATTTGCCGAACGATACAAATCGGCGTGGTTGGCGCTTGAGGCAGGACCCAATTCAGCACACCCCGTTGAGTTTAAGCAGAATGCTGACAACGGCCTAGAGGCAATTAATTATCTGTTTACCACTTTGACAGAAGAAGAGCGCGCCACGGCGGCGACCGTGATGCGGGAATACGCGCAGTTCTTTTTAGCATTACGCGATAGCTAGCCACCCACCGTCCCCCGACCGTCATCCCCCGGTCATCCCCGCCGTCTCCCCACCGTCATCCCCGCCCCCGCCCCCGCCTTCGCGGGGGAGACGGCGGGCAGAGGAGGTGGCGGCGGGGATGACCGCGTCGTGCTAAGATCATCTCTACGCGTATCTGAACCACCCTAAATCGGCCCGCACTATGCGCCACATTGCCAAACTAAGCCTAAGCTGCTTCAGCATGCTCGTTATAAGCAGCTACGGCACGTCAACCGCAGCCAACACGCCACACTCAGAATCTGTTCCAGAGTTCTGCCTTAGCCTCCCACGGCCTGAATATGCCGAGCTTACACGCCGTGCCAGTCCTGATCCGTGGTTTGAGTTGTATGAGGTCGCTGAGGGGGTGACTGCTATTTACGAACCGCAACAATGGCAAGAAGTTATTTCGTATTTAATCGAGGGTTCTGACCGCGCACTGCTTTTCGATACCGGCAATGGTATTGGTAACATTGCGACGGTTGTGGCGTCGTTAAGCGATAAACCCATCACGGTTCTCAATTCGCACGGTCACTATGACCATGTGGGCGGAAATCACGCATTCGCAACTGCACCGCACCAAATACTCGGCATGAACACCGCGTTTACTCGAGCCCGCCAAGCCGGCGTGAGCAATGCCAACATTCGAATCGAAGTGTCTAGTGAGGCACTGTGCTCTAAGCCCCCGCAAGGTGTTAGTGAAGACACCCACGTTGGGCAGCCGTACAGTATCAACGCTTGGATTGACGACGGGCATAAGCTTGATCTTGGAGATCGAACCTTAGAGGTGATTCATATTCCAGGCCATACCCCCGATGCAATCGCTTTGTTCGACTCGGCAGCGGGATTACTGTGGACAGGGGATACTTTCTACGCCGGCCCCATTTGGCTTTTTGCGCCCGAGACAAATCTAGACGACTACCGTAAATCTCTACAACGCTTAATCGACTTAACGACTACCGAGCCCGTTAAGTGGCTACTGCCTGCGCATAATACGCCACTCGTGAAGCCGACTGTTTTACCCATCGTGCTAGGCGCGTTTGATGACATGATTTCGGGCAAGTTAACCGCTACGCCCGAATGGTCAGGCACGGTTAGCTACGCGCCTTTGCGGGAATCAGTGTTCTCATTTCTAATGCGCGACGAACCGCTACCGTATGCTGGAGTCAAGGAGTAGGCGCGCAATACGTGCCGAGTCATTCCCGCGCGCTTTTTGTCATTCCCGCGCATCGCTACAGGGAGGTAGCGAGTAGAGCAACGGAGGAGCAGTTGCCGAGGCGGGAATCCATTATCTGGCACAGTGCTAGGCCATGGATCCCCTTCCCCGCCTCTGCGGGGAAGACGGCGGGGGAGATAACGGGGATGACCCGTCCGACCACTCGGGGATGACGTGTTCGCCTTTTCAACTTACAATACCAACGAGCGCAACCGAACACAGACCCCGCCCATGCAACCCGAAATGTTAGCCATTCTTGGCATACTCGCCACGTTCGTATTACTCGAAATACTCTTCACTAGCTTTTTTAAAAAGCCAGGGCAAACGCGTGACGACGCCATTGTTGAAATCATCGGTTCTGGCATGCTCATGCTGGTGACCCAGCCAGTTGTCTTATTTTTAGGCGCAACCGTGGCCGCCACCTTGGTTCCGCAGTGGCAAGGTGTGCTTAGCGCCTGGCATCCCATTGCGGTATTAGCCTTATTCCTTGTGTTCGACGACATGACCCAATATTGGTTACATCGCACTTCGCACACTGTGCCGTGGTTATACAACTTGCACCGAGCGCACCACAACGCACCTTATTTGTCAGTACGGGTGGTATATCGCAACAATATTTTTTATTACTTTTTGATGCCGGGTTTGTGGTTTTCAGGCGCGCTGATCTACATGGGCGGTGGGTGGATCTATGCAGGTTATTTAGTGGTTAAAATGGCGGTGATTCTTGGCGCCCATAGCGACGTTCGTTGGGACGCGCCTTTGTATAAAATCAAATGGCTGTCGCCCATCATGTGGGTAGTGGAACGCACCATCTCAACACCATCCACGCACAGCGCACACCATGGTAAACATGCGGACGACGGCATCACCCACTACAAGGGCAATTATGGCAATCTGCTGTTTTTTTGGGATGTGTTGTTCGGCACGGCCAAAATCACGCGCCAATACCCCAGCGAGTTTGGGGTAGAAAATTTGCCCTATTCGCCTTCGCAGGAGCAACTGTTGTGGCCAATATTCAAAGCCAAAGACGCGAATGCGGCGCCCGCAACGGAGCAGACGCAGCAGGCTTAGCGGTACATTGAGTTGGGTTTAGCCAAGGATTCGTTCGCGCTTATACAGCCAAATACTCAACAGCACTAACACCGCTGCAATCAGCGTGCTGGTTAGCATCGACACGCCGATCAGCATAGGTTCAATCGTCTCGCCTTTGACCGTCTCGATCATGATCAGGCCTTGCGAGAAGCTCGGAATCCACATATTGCCCAAGGCAGGCTGTGGGGATAACAGTACTAACATCATCAACGGCAAGGTAGGCACGAGTGTGACCATGCCCATGTACGACTGCGCTTCTTTATAGCTTTTAGTGTAGGCCGCCAGCACAATCTCGGCGCTCGTACCCACCAATACAAACGGAAAGCAAGTAATAAAAATAAACGCGACTTTAGCGGCACTAATGTTTACCGTTACGGATTCCATTGGCAACGCTTTAAACGCCACAGCGAAACTGGCCAGCACTAATAAAAAGGTTGCCGACGAATACAAGCAAGTTGCCAACCATTTGCCTAACACGAGCTGACTGCGGTCAATGGGCTGCGCCAACAACGGTTCAAGCGAGCCTTTCTCGCGCTCGCCCGCGGTCGTGTCTATGGCAAGATACATACCACCCATCATGATCGAAAAAATCACAATGTAGGGCAACATATTCAGCACCTGCGAATTGCGCGCCTCAGGGCTCGCTACATCGCTGGTGTTAATGTGAATGGCGTTCAGCACTTGTGGAGAGACCCCGCGTGCTTGTAGTCGCAAAGCACCGATGGTTTGTGCGTAGCGGCGTAGCGATTGCTGCAACTGATTAAAGCTCAGCGCTTCTAATCCAGTAACAGAGGAGTCGTGAATAAGACGCACCGGTGCCGGCTGACCCTCGCGCAAGCTCGCACTAAAGTCTTCTTCAATCACCAAGATTACTCGCCATTCTCCATTCATCACCGCCGCCTCAGGCTCTGCTGGCGGTTCTACAATGTCGAAGTGCTGGCTTTGCAAAAAGGCCATTAAGTTTGGCGCGTGTTCGGCTCCCACTACGGGCACCTCAATGGGCGGTGCGCTCACCAGATCGGTTTCGTCTTTTACTTTTTTCTCGGCAAACCACATCAAGGTAAGCAGCAGCACGGGGCCCAACAACATCGAGAAACCAATAGTCGTTAGCGTGCGGCGGTCGCGTAGATTGTCCACCACCTCTTTGGCGAACACGGTCCAAATGGCCGCAGCCACAGAAATGGGGCGAGTTATTGCTTTCATAGCAAGCCCTCGTCAGTACCTATGGCTTTCACAAAGGCGTCTTCTAAATTGTCTTCGCCCGTGGATTGTCGTATCGCGTCGGGCGTACCGCTCGCCGTGACTACACCGTGCGCAATAATCACAATTTCGTCGCACAACGCGGCCACCTCTTGCATGATGTGGCTCGACAACAACACACAATGCCCCACATCTTTTAAATTGTTAATCACTTGGCGCAGCCCCCGCGTAGCCATCACATCTAGGCCATTGGTGGGTTCGTCTAAAATAATGTTCTTAGGCTTGTGCACTAAGGCGCGAGCTAACGCGGTTTTGGTTTTTTGCCCTTGCGAGAAGCCTTTGCAACGTCGATCAATAAAGTCGCGCATTTCAAGCATGTCGGCAAGTTCGTCGATACGACGATTAAGCTGTTGGTTAGATAACCCATTCAGCCGACCAAAATAAGCAATGTTCTCGCGCGCGCTGAGTCGCTCGTAAACGCCTGCGTTGTGGGTTAGCACGCCCATATTGACTTTAACCGCAGTGGTTTGCGTAACCACATCCCAACCATCCACCAGTGCCTGTCCGGCATCGGGCTTAAGCGCTGTGTACAGCATGCGCAAAGTGGTCGACTTGCCCGCACCATTCGGCCCTAGCAATCCTGTGATCTTGCCATCGGGGGCACTAAAGCTGACTTGCTTAACTGCGCAAATCGCGCCGAAGGATTTTTCTAATGCGCGTGCCTCGATCATTGTGCTGGCCCTGCTGTATCGATGAATAGGGGAAATGCAATTTCGCGCTCAACACACGAAGCATCAAAGTTCTGAAAGTTCGCTTGGTCTACAAAATTGCTCACCAACTGGATCATGCAACCGCGATCAAACACACCATGCCCGTGTGCGGGCACTACTACGTGACGCGCATTGCTCAACATATTAGCGACCATTTCTGCATTACTTGGAGGGGTTATTGGGTCTGCTTCGCCTGACATCAGCAGCACAGGCACGTCTGAATCAAACAATTCCCGCGACTCAGCGTAGTCGACTCCGCGCGGCCAGACCTCGCACATGGCCTTAAGCATTTCCGCCATGGTATCGCCAAAATAGGTGTTTGCGACTTCAGCTTGAGTTGCCTGCATGTTGGCTTCAGTTAAGTATGGATAGTCTTCAGTACACATCACTGAATTGTTCATACCAATCGCGTAGTCATTCACAAACTGTTCTTCCATGAGTACTGATTGGGCTGCCAGCATGGCGAATTGTCCTTGCCGTGCTTGCGACAACAGTAGCGGTAACAGTGCCAAACTTTCACTTGCATAGGGCATCAAGCGCATGGCACCTAACAGATCGGCTTCGCTTACTTCGCGATCCATGGTCTCACCCGACACAGGGTGCGCGAAGCTCACTCGCACGGGCGCAGACTGAAGCTGCGCGCGAGCGTTTTCGAACGCGGCGGCTAAATCACCGTACTCCGCGGAGCAGGTCGGTTCGCTTTCGCAACGAGCCACCAAACGGTCAAACGCTTGCTGCGAGCGCAGTGCAATTTCATTGCCAGCTAGGTTAACCGTGGGCGCCACCACCCCATCGAGCAACAAAGCGCGCGCATGTTGGGGCTGAGCACGCAAGTACTCTAGTGCCACTCGTGTGCCGTACGAAACGCCATATAAAGTTAAGGTAGGATACCCGGCTGCCGCGCGTAACGCCTCAAGATCTCGCACCGCCTCTGTCGTAGTATAAAACGCTGGGTTACCGTCAAATTGCTGCAAGCATTCGAGTGCCAGGCGTTGCGCCTCCTGTGGGCTAACGTCCATGCTCGAAGGATCCTCAATAGGACACATAAACGCGTGCGAGCGCCCCGTGCCGCGCTGATCGATCAGCAGCACATCGCGATTCCGTCGTATTTGCTCAAACGCTTGGCGCTTTTGCATAAAAAGATCAATCGACGACATTCCGGGTCCGCCCTGAATCACCGTGAAGGCGTCGGCACTGGGGTTTGGATTGGTCGCGGCAAATTTAACCACCGCCAACTGTAATAACGGGCTAGTTGGGTCGTCGGGATTCTCATGCCGTTCCAACGTTGCGCATTGTCCGTCTTCGCTCAGTGCGCCCAGCTGAACCAGACACGGGCTGAATTCTAAGGTGCTCTGCGCAAACGTAGCGCTTGGAGAAGCCAGCACCAGTAACACCCACAGCTTTTTGATAAGTGAACTTAACATCGTCGATACTAATTGAATTGAAACGGAGAAATTATAAGGGAAGCCACTGGCCTAGTAGTGCCTGCATGTTGACTTTGGCACGCAAGCGGGCCGCCAATAGGTACAGGCCCCCGAGCTTACGGTGCAAATACAAGATATCGGTCGGTGGGGTTTGCCAGTAACGCTTGAAATCGTAGGCCTGATCACCCAACTCGGATAGACGCTGGCTTAATTGCGCTTGCTCAAAGTCGTACACACCTGACTGCCTAAAGGGTTCAAATACTAATTTAAAGATCGTTAGCACCAAGTCTTGATAAGCCTCGCTGCCGGCAGCGGCCTGATAGCCAAGCGAATCGGCGGCCGCGATAATGGCCGCGTCATCATCGGCAATCACGGCGCTTAACAAGCGCGCGTAATCGCTCACAAATTCTGGGGCAAATACACGTGTTGCGCCGAAGTCCAGCAACACCACGGCGCCCTCCTCCACGTTGTAGCGAAAATTTGCGAAGTTGCCATCGGTCTGCATCAAGTTTAGCGTGAACAGCTCGTGCAGCATAATCTTGAACAGCGTGTGCATAATGTCGTTCGCATCGAGCCCGTCGAGGTCAGCAACCGATTCGATGGGTACGCCAGGCGCATAACTCATCGCCAATACGGTAGAGGTCGTATGTTCTGCAAACAATTGCGGTACACGCACCGCTGGCCAATCGCTAAAGGCCTCGGCAAAGCGCTGCAGATAATCGGCTTCGAGCAAGTAGTCCGCTTCGTCGTGCAATTGTTGCTTAGCATCTCGCAACACGGAACTGATATCCAAATGTGCGGGCAATAGATTGGTCATACGCAGCAACGCAGCCATGTTGTCTACATCGCTGTCGATGCTTTGCCCGATACCAGGATATTGAATTTTGAGTACGATTTCGTCGCCATCGACCGTGGTGGCGCGATGCACTTGCCCAATAGACGCTGCAGCTAAAGGCGCAAAATCAAACGCCAGAAAACGCTCATGCCAGCGCGGGCCAAAGCTGTCTTCTAATACCTTAACTAATTGCGCGCGCGGTATCGTTAATGCGCCATCGCGCAATTGCGCCAGAATGACCGCGAGCTCTTTGGGCAGCAGCTCGTTAGTTTCCATCGACAACAACTGGCCAACTTTCATAGCTGCGCCGCGCATGGCTGATAACTGTTTAGCCACTCTGCGCGCGTTCGCGGGGGTGAGGATTAAGTCGGACAGCGCGGGGCGATTGCCCTTGCTTAACTGCCGAGCGCCCTCGGCCAGCACTCCAGTAGCCACCCCAGCGCCCATGCGCGCCATGCGCGTTAAACGAGAGAAGCGCGAAGCAGGAATGGCTTTGGATTTTTTAGCGGTTTCGGACATTTAATTAAGGGTAAAGAAAGACTTGTGGTTGAATAACAGACTGGCTTTTCTCTGATGCACAGCATTAGTTTTCGCCAGCCAGCAGAGTATAGCCCCCGCAGTATAAACGCAGTGAGCGCCACTCGAGTCATAAGCCGTGGTATTTCCGCCTGCGTCGCCCCTGCAGAGCGTGAGTAATTGCTCAATGCTTAGTTTAAATCAGAGCGGCTGTTATGCTGTGCACTCAACACCGTCATAACAATGGGGTACACTTTGCGCAATGGCGTTGCGAGCGAATAAAAAAGCGGGATGACTCACGCGGTATGGCATTGTTATTCCTAGCCGTTAAGCAAACAACCTGGCGGCGCAACAGTACAGCCATTAAACAAATTATCATAAGCTCGGTATGCTTACAGGTTGCTTCCCCCACCAACCCTGCACTTAAACCCCACACTCAAACTATGCTCAAGAGCCTCAAACTGCTGCTTATCTGGGTGGGTATATCCTTCATCAGCGGCTGTAACAACAATGTCGCCGAGGAGGAATTTTCGATTACCTTAAGGTTGAGCCATGTTTTTAATGTGAACGAGGAGTTGGCTCAGTCTATCGAGCGCGTGGCCACACGCATAACCGAAAAAAGCCAAGGCGCGGTACGCGTGCTCACTTATCCTGGCGGGCAAATTGCCGCGTACAAAGACGGCGTAGAGATGGTTAAGCGCGGCGCGTATTTTATCTCCGTAGAAGACCCGTCTTACATTGGGGATTACGTACCAGAATTTACCGCCTTGGTCGGCCCCATGCTCTACAATAATTTTGATGAATACACTGAACTCGTAAAAACGCCCCTGGTGCAAGGCTGGGTAAAGAAAATTGAAAACGAAGGCATTAAGGTGCTGTCGTTGCAATATATATTTGGTTTTAGAAATGTAATCACCGATAAAACCATTACCACACCCGACGATTTAAGAGGCGTTAAGCTCAGAACGCCTGGCAGTCAGCTATTCATTAAAACCCTAAACGCTATGGGCGCAACCGCTACACCGCTACCTTGGGGCGAAACGTTCAGTGCTTTGCAACAGGGCGTGGTGGACG
The DNA here is from genome assembly GCA_964407915.1 of uncultured Gammaproteobacteria bacterium. Lineage (GTDB taxonomy): Bacteria > Pseudomonadota > Gammaproteobacteria > Arenicellales > Arenicellaceae > Arenicella. The sequence goes on along the minus strand of CAYOXK010000012.1, from coordinate 17,634 downwards.
GGCTGGAAGGGTCTGAATTTACTAATCTTGGCACTAAAGTGTACGAAACAGGCAAGAAAAACGTAGCCTTTACCAACCATTTTCTGGGCACGTGTGGTGTGTACATTTCAACTGATGTGTGGGCTAAGATTCCTCCTAAATACCAAGCGATTATCGAGGAAGAGTTCGCTTACGAGGCCGAACAAATGATCCAAACGCTTAAGAATCAGCATGCTGCGGTTATCCGTGAGTTAGAGGCTCATGGCGTTGTATTCAACCAAATAGACCGCCAAGCATTTGAGCAAAAAACCTTACCCCTATACGATGGTGAATTGCCAGGTGTTACCGTAGAAATGTATGAGCAAATTCAAACCGAACTAACCAAGATTAGAGCTAGGTTGGCACAATGAGCGCTTGGGCGAAGTCCTTTTTTGCTTATTTTGAGGAGATTCTGTGCAGCCTCTTTCTGGTAACAATGGTTGGTTTGGTGATCGCGAACGTGTTTTTGCGGTACCTATTTAGCTATTCCATCTTTTGGGCAGAAGAAGTCGCCACTATTTGTTTTGTTTGGTGCGTGTTTGTGGGGGCCAGCGCTACGTACAAACATAAAATGGATATGGGTATTGATGTGCTCATCACCAAGGCTCCCGCAAAAATTGAGCACGCGATTCGCTTTGCCGTACACCTGATTCTACTCGCGTTGAATGGCTACATTTTTTACATGGCAATTGTGTTCACTAACATTGCGCTGTCAAAGCCGACGGCTGTGTTAGGTATTAGTTCTGCCGCGATTAACTCCGCACTGATTGTCGGGTTTGGTCTAATTACACTACACACTCTGCGATTTATTTATCGGGATGTTACAGGGTATTTCACCCCACGGGTGGCGTCATGATTTACGTACCCATCCTCGTTGTGTTCTTGCTCTACTTCTCTGGAATGCCCATCGCCTATGCGCTGTTCGCGGCGTCTATTGTTTACTTTACGTTTTTTGATGCGGGCATGCCCCCCGACCTTGTTCTGCAAAAATTTGTTACCGCAACAGCCTCCTTTCCATTACTGGCCATACCTTTTTTTGTGATGGCGGGATCGGTGATGAATTATGCAGGCATCAGCAAAAAATTAATGCAGATGGCTGAGGTTTTAACTGGGCACTTAACAGGCGGCTTAGCGCAAGTGAATGTGCTGTTGAGTACGTTTATGGGCGGCGTGTCGGGTTCGGCTAATGCAGATGCAGCCATGCAAAGTAAGATCCTTGTGCCAGAAATGGAGAAGCGTGGTTACAGCAAGGAATTCTCGGCGGCCATTACTGCAGCCTCTTCGGCCATCTCGCCGGTTATTCCGCCTGGCATCGTCATGATTATTTACGCGCTAATTGCGCAAGTGTCGGTGGCCGAACTGTTTGTAGCAGGCTATGTGCCAGGGTTACTCATGGCGGCCGCTCTGATGTTTACGGTAACGCTTATTGCAAGAAAGCGGCACTACCAACCCTCTCGCGAACAGCGCGCCAGCGTGGGCGAAATAGGCACGCAATTAAAAGATTCCATTTGGTCTTTATTGCTGCCTTTCGGCATTATTCTTGGGTTACGGTTTGGCTTATTTACGCCCACTGAAGCCGGTGCCATGGCGGTTCTTGCGGCCGTATTGATCGGGGTTTTTGTTTATAAAGAACTTGAGTGGCGTCATATCAAGCCGATTCTACTGGACACCATTTATGGTACGGGAACCGTCGTGTTGATTATTGTGTCGGCTTCGGTATTTGGCTACTACCTAAATTGGGAGCGCATTCCGCAAGACCTTACGGCGATGCTATTAGAATTTACCTCCAACAAATATTTGATGTTGGGCGTTATCAATTTATTTTTGTTATTTGTGGGAATGTTTTTAGAGGGTGGCGCAGCGTTGATTATTATTGCGCCCCTACTCGTGCCGGTAATCATAGAACTTGGAATTGATCCGATTCATTTTGGCATGATCATGATCGTGAACATCATGATTGGCGGCATCACGCCACCCTTTGGCTCGATGATGTTTACAACGTGTTCCGTGACGCAAGTTCGGGTTAGTGATTTTATACGCGAGATCTGGCCGTTTATCATCGCCTTGCTGTTGGCCTTACTAGTGGTTACCTATGTTCCCTCCATTGTCATGTTTTTGCCGAACTTAATGTAAACCATACCGAATCGATGCACCAATCGAAGGAGTCCACGAAAGGTTTTGCGAAGTGGTGGCCGGCGATTCCAGCACAACTCGGCAGGACTTCCTGAGGCGTTTAATTAGCGACCGTTTTTAGTACCGCTTGCTGATTTAGTCGCATGACCAATTTCCTCAGACTCGATTAAATCCCGTTGGATGGTCTCATCCAGCACAGTGGAAGCCGAGTTGGCCGCAGTAAGCGCATCAATGTAGCGCACATGCTCTTCTTGCGGCACAGCATCGCGTTTGAGCGACCTTAATATAATAAACCCGATGAGCACTAGCTGTACTGCCGCCACAAACGCAAACAGCGACGCCATACTGATGCTCGTCATTAGTTGTGCCGCAAAGATTGGACCCGCGATGGCCCCAATCGCATAAATGAGTAATAGACCACTCGACACTTCCACAAATTGGTCTGGTCGCGCAAAGTCATTGGAGTGCGCGGTCGCTAGTCCGTAAATTGGAAATGTAAACGCCCCCCAAATGCCAGCGAACAGATAGAGTTGAGTCGCGGATGCAGCAGTGAAAGCAAATAACGCAATACTCGCGACAGCCGATACACCTGCAACAACCGCCATAACGAGACGGCGGTCGAGGCGATCCGAAACCATACCAATCGGCACTTGTGATACCGCACCCGACATCAGTGTAATGCTCATCAAGAGCGCAATGCCTGGCACATCAAAACCAGAGTTAGCCGCGTACTTGGGAGCCAAGGCCCAAAAAGAGCCCGATACCGCACCCGCACTTAAACATCCAATAAAACCAACGGGCGAGATGCTATAAATCTTTTTTAAATTGGTTTTGATTCTGGGTGATAGTTTCGGTGCTTGCGCCTTACTGAGGGCCACGGGCATTGCCGCCAAAGAAACCAGAATCGAGGTAATGGCAAACAGTTCAAAGCCACCAATATCAAACACCATCAACAAGAGCTGCCCCAGTGTCATCAAGGTCATATTGATGACGAGATAAACAGCGAAAATAGTGCCGCGCGTCTCTTTGGTTGCGCTCTCATTCAACCAGCTCTCGATCACGACGTATAACACCGCAAAACTGAATCCGGTAGTAATTCTGAGCAACCACCAGACAACCGGTTCCGCGATCAATCCGTGCACTAGTGAGGTAGTGGAGGCCAGCGCCACCATCGCGGTAAATACGCGGATATGACCCACCAAGCTAACCAGCTTGGGTCCGTATAAACAACCGGCGATAAAACCAAAAAAATAGGTGGAGCCCAACAGAGCAATCGACAACGTAGTAAACGACTCCGCCGCCGCTCTAACGGGCAATAAGGTACCCTGGATGCCATTGCCCGTTTGCAGCAGCGCGACACTCGTGAGCAAGGCCGCAACCGGTAAGATTATTCTAATCATGCAATTTAAAGAGAGTGTTTACACCGTTCGTAAAACCATAACAGTTAGCCAATAATAAAACAGTAGGACAAAAGCAACCGAGGAGCGATTTAACTAAACTCGCTAAGCGAGTGTACGCTAAACCATGCGAAAAGGTGTATTGACGGTTTAAACGCCGTTGCTGTTCTTTCAAGCACCTTTGAGAGAGCTGTCAATAGAAGTCTCTCAGTGCTGAGAGAAATTGTAAGCTTTGTAATTTGATTGCGCAGAGAAAGCGCTTGCGAATGGGCATAGTTGTTTAGCTCGTACACAATTGTCAGCCCTCGGATCAACGAACTTACCCAAGCAATGGGTGTAAGACGTACGGGTCTAGGGCATACTTAACATACCTCTTTAGCCTTTTGGTTTAACCCGTTTTTAGCTATGCATTGTCTGTTCCTTCGGTTCTTGTCTTTCAAACAATCCTCCCCGCAACTCGTCGCTCTAGCAATGTGCGGCGCTCTAGCAATGTGCGGCGCTTTAGCGCAGCGCGCCGCAAATAAAGTCAAATTGGGGTGGCTCGTATTGACGCTTAGCGTGCTGTTGACGGCTGGCTGCGGGCATTCCCAGCCGCTCAGACCGAGCGAGGGCGCGAACCAAGGTCAAGCAATCGTGGTAACCGCTAATCCTTTGGCGACTCAAGCTGGGGCCGCGATACTGCGCTCGGGAGGTTCGGCGATTGATGCGGCGATTGCCATTCAGTCGGTATTGAGTCTGGTGGAACCGCAAAGCTCTGGTCTGGCTGGTGGTGCGTATATGCTGTACTTCCATCGAGCTACGCAAGAGCTCACTGCTTTTGATGGTCGTGAAACTGCCCCCATGGCGATATCAGACACGCAATTTTTAAACGATAGCGGTGAGTCGATAGGCTTTTTAAACGCCAAAAACAGCGGTTTATCCACGGGCGTGCCGGGTACGGTTGCCATGCTAGCGCTGGCGCATGAGCGCTATGGCAAGCTACCGTGGGGTCAACAATTTGATCGCGCAATTGAACTGGCCGAGCAAGGTTTTGCGGTCTCTGAACGCTTGCACGGCATGATCGTACGCTTTGGCCAATACATACCTAAGTCCCTCGATGAAGGGCCTTTGGACGCCGCGGAGTATTTATTCGATGCCAATGGCGATCCGCTCGCAGTGGGCGCGATGCGCGATAATCCAGCTTACGCTGAAACATTGCGCACGCTAGCGGCTGAACCTCGTGCTTTTTATCAAGGAGCGCTGGCAGATGCCATCGTGGCGAAAGTACAGCAAACGCCGCGAGCTGGCGCATTGCAAAAAGCCGATTTGCAAAACTATACGGCACTTCAATTAGACCCGCTCTGCCAAGCCTATCAACGTTACACTCTCTGCGGGCCGCCACCGTCTTCGTCATGGATTGCGGTGGGCCAAATAATGGGTATTTTAGACCAATCGACAACGTTTACTGATGGCGGTGCCGACGAGCCTAGCAATTGGGCCTTGTTCAGCGAAGCTCAGCGACTCGCATACGCCGACCGCGATCACTATATTGCCGACGCGCAATTCGTGGACATGCCGCTCGAGGGCTTGCTCAATCCAGAGTATCTCGCCAGTCGAGCGCAGCTTATTCAGCCCGACACGGCCATGCCCGAAGTGGCCGCGGGCGATGCTTGGGCCTACCAATCGGCGCAACAAAAAGTAGCATTGGGGCTAGATGCCACGCAGGACATGGCGGGCACTTCGCACTTTGTGGTGGTGGATGCAGAGGGTAACGTGGCGTCGATGACCGCCAGCGTCGAAAGTATCTTCGGTTCAACGCGTATGGCTGGCGGAATGTTTTTGAACAATCAACTCACGGACTTCTCATTTAGCCCTAAAGATGCACAGGGCCGACCGATCGCTAATCGCATTGAGCCGGGCAAGCGTCCGCGCTCAAGTATGTCGCCCACCATTGTGTTTGACGAACAAGGCGACTTTGTAATGGCCACGGGTTCACCGGGCGGTAATTCAATTATCGCCTATACAGCGAAGACTTTGGTTGGCGTATTGGCATGGGGCTTAAGTGCAGAGGAGGCCGTAGCGCTACCGAATATGGTGTCGCGCGGCGAGCAAATTCGTATTGAGAAAGAACGGGCATCGGAGCCGTTGATTCAAGGGCTGCGTGACTACGGCTATAACGTGAATGAAAGCGCTGGCGAAAACTCTGGCTTGAGCGTAGTGGTGAAATCAGGTGATGGCTCATTAATGGGAGCCGCCGACCCAAGACGCGAAGGCACGGTTGAAGTGGTTGATGTGCAACCATAGTGTTTGTCATTCCTGCGCAGATCGGAAACGTCATCCCCGCGCATCGCTACAAGGAGGTAGCGAGTAGAGCCACGCAGGAGCAGTTGCCGAGGCGGGGATCCATTATCTGGCACGATGCTAGGCCATGGATTCCCACCCCCGCCTTCGCGGGGGGGACGGTGGGAATGACAAAACATAATGGGAATGACGGGTCGCGGCCCTCTTGATACAACACACTACACTTAGCTATGACCAATACAGAATCGAGCACCCCTCCGGCAACGCCATTGACCCCGGCCTTTAATATCGGCTTGGCTTATGCCGTTTGTGCGTACCTAATTTGGGGTGTAGTGCCCATTTATTGGAAGCAGCTTGCCTATGTAAATAGCTTCGAGCTCGTGGTACATCGCATGCTGTGGTCGTTTGTGTTTGTGGCCGCGTATGTGCTCTGGCGGCAGGACTGGCAAGTGCTTAAGAGCTATTGCTCAGATACCGCCTTAATGCGCCGCCTAACCGCCGCATCACTATTATTTTCCACCAATGCCGCCATTTTTATCTGGGCCGTTACTTCTGGGCACTTGCTCGAAACATCGATGGGTTACTTCATAAACCCTCTGTTTAACGTCGTACTAGGCGTGCTTATTTTTGGTGAACGATTACGGCGTTTGCAATTGCTCGCCATCGCCAGCGCGGCCGCTGGGGTGCTGTACTATGTGGCAACGTTTGGCGCCGTACCCTATGTGGCGCTCTCTTTGGCGCTTACTTTCTCTTGCTACGGCGCGCTTAAAAAGACCATCCCGATTCCAGCCGTGCATGGCATGGCAATCGAGACCGCAATTGTGGCCATTCCCTGTGTGCTGTATTTGCTGTTTTTGGAATGGCAAGGCGTAGGCGTTTTCGGGGCGAGTTTAACCACCGACGTGATGCTCGCGTTGGGCGGGTTTATCACTCTAATGCCATTGCTGCTGTTTGCCAGCGCGGCGAAACTCATCACCATGACGGCATTGGGCATTACGCAGTACATAGGCCCAACGCTGCAACTGCTGATTGGTGTATTTATTTACAATGAATTTTTCGGCCAACCACAGCAGGTCGCGTTTGCGTGTATATGGTTAGGTATTGTGATTTACACCATCGACCAAGTCCGCTTTGGTCGCCAACGCCGTCGCACGCCCCCCATTTAATCTGGGGGCGACCGCTACTTACGCGCGTCTTTAATGTACATGGCCGAGTCGTTATGACGCATCTGAATTTCAAACAGATCACTTGCGCGTATCAGGTCGCTCAAGCGTTTGTAACCATAGTTAATGGCCGAGAACGAACTGTTGTTAGAAACGTACGCACCCACGCGACTCAGATTCGCCCAGTCGTCGTCGCCCGAGGTTTGCTCCACCGCATTACGCAACAACTTTACTAAGCCCGCATCGCGGCGCAATGCTGCTTTAGTCTCTTTATCGGGAGCTTTTTTGTCGACCACCTTCTCTTGAATCTCCACCAAGTTTTCGGTGTAGATAAACGGCGAGCAGGCATCCACAAAGGGTTTCGGTGTTTTGCGCTCACCAAAACCGTACACGGGTAAACCATTTTCTAAAATACGCAAAACGAGCGGAGTGAAGTCGCTGTCGCTAGTCATCAAGGCAAACGCATCAACGTTGCCGCTGTAGAGCAAGTCCATTGCGTCGATGATCATGGCGGCATCGGTGGCGTTCTTGCCGCGCGTATACGCAAACTGCTGCATGGGACGAATCGCGTTGGCATGCAAGCGATCGATCCAGCCCGACAAAGAAGGGTTGTTCCAGTCGCCATGCGCATGCCGCACATTAACCATGCCATATTTAGCGAGCTCTTCGAGCACACCTTCGATGGAATTATGACTGACGTTGTCGCAGTCGATTAACAGCGCAATGCGTTTGGATTCAGACACTCGGTCACCTTTGCTAATAAATAGGGAAACCGCAGTTTAACAGACCCTAGCCCGCAAGGCTTAGCGGCTTTAGCGGCTTAAATAAGCCATTGCCTCTTCCATGCCCTTTAGCGATAAGGGGTACATGCGATCAGACATTAAATCCTGGATGATCTTGGTGGAATGGGTGTGTTCCCAGTATTCCTTAGGTGTAGGGTTTAGCCACACGGCTTTGTCGAAGTGCTCAGTAAAGCGCTTTAGCCAATTACTGCCGGGCTCGCGATTCATAAAATCAATACTGCCGCCCGAGTGAGTAATTTCATACGTTGCCATGGCGGCATCGCCCACAAAAATCACTTTGTAGTCGCTGCCAAATTTGCGCAACACATCCAAGGTAGGCATCACTTCGTCATAGCGCAGACCATTATTTTGCCAAAGACCGTCGTAAATGAAATTATGAAAGTAGAAATATTCCATGTGTTTAAACTCCATACGCGCTGCGCTAAAGAGTTCTTCACAGGTTTTCACATAGGGGTCCATCGAGCCGCCCACATCAAACAACAATAAGACTTTTACTGAATTGTGCCGCTCGGGCACCATCTTAATGTCGAGCATGCCGCCGTTATGGGCGGTCGAGCGAATAGTATTGTGTAAATCCAGCTCTTCTTCGGCGCCCGTGCGGGCAAACTTACGCAATCGTCGCAACGCCATTTTAATGTTGCGCGTGCCCAACTCTATGCCGTCGTCTAAGTCTTTAAAGTCGCGCCGGTCCCACACTTTTACTGCACTGCGGCCACCACCTTCGCCGCCCATGCGAATGCCTTCGGGGTTATAACCGCTGTTGCCAAAGGGCGAGGTACCGCCGGTGCCGATCCACTTATTGCCGCCACGATGGGCTTTTTCTTGCTCTTCCAAACGCTTTTTAAACGTTTCGATGAGTTTTTCTAAACCACCCAAACTCTCGACTTTGGCTTTTTCTTCTTCGGTTAGCGTCTTTAAAAATTCACTACGCAACCAATCTTCAGGAATCAAGGCTTCAATAAAATTATCTAAGCCTTCGAGTTCCGTAAAGTGCGCCTTAAAGGCTCGGTCGTATTTATCAAAATTGGCCTCGTCCTTAACCATCACCGTACGCGCCAAATAATAAAACTGCTCCATGTCAGCAAACACTAGCTTGTGTTCGAGCGCTGAGATTAAGTCGGACAACTCGCCGATGGTAACCGGCAAGCCTTGGCGACGCAGAGTATCGAAAAAGTTAAGTAACATTGGCGCTTATTGCGTGGGCTGATTACGCGTTTCGCGGCGATGCATAAACGCGAGGCGTTCAAGTAGTTGCACGTCTTGTTCGTTTTTCAGCAAGGCACCGTAAAGCGGCGGAATGGCTTTGTGGTTGTCGCGGTCTTTTAAGATATCCACGGGGATGTCGTCGGCCATCAATAATTTGAGCCAATCGATTAATTCCGACGTTGACGGTTTCTTTTTCAAGCCCGGCACTTTGCGTACTTCAAAGAACACTTCTAGCGCCTCTTTAACCAACTCTTTTTTCGCATCGGGATGGTGCACTTTCAGAATGGCTTCCATGGTGGTGCGGTCTGGAAAGTTAATAAAGTGGAAAAAGCAGCGTCGTAAAAAAGCATCGGGCAGTTCTTTTTCGTTATTGCTGGTAATGATAATAATCGGACGATGTTTCGCCTTAATGGTTTGGCCAGTCTCGTAAACAAAGAATTCCATCTTATCGATTTCAACTAACAGGTCGTTAGGAAACTCGATATCGGCTTTGTCGATCTCGTCGATCAACAGAACTACTTGCTCTTCAGACTCGAATGCTTCCCACAGCTTGCCTTTGTCGATGTAGTTGGCAATGTTGTTCACGTCGGCATCACCGAGTTGTGAATCGCGCAAGCGCGAAACGGCATCGTACTCGTACAAACCTTGTTGTGCTTTAGTGGTTGACTTAATGTGCCACTGGATCAAACGCTTACCGAGCGAGGCAGCCACTTCTTCGGCTAGCATCGTTTTGCCCGTACCGGGCTCGCCTTTAATCAACAGAGGTCGCTGCAGAACGATTGAGGAATTGACCGCTAAACTCAGGTCGTCGGTAGAAATATAACTGTCGCTGCCATTAAATTGCATGATTTACCTATTTTCTTGATACTCGTTATCTTCTTACTGTTTGGCCTAATACGTATTAGCCCATGCGTAGTGTTGAACTAAATTGTACTAAGCGCTGTTAGACTCTTAGCTTAAATAAGTCTGAGTGGCGCGTGGCCGAAAGCGCGCCATTATAAGTCAAACAAATCAACAATTTGTATGGTTACGCAAACATTGCTGTTTTCAACACCCTCAGAAGTGTATGCCTTACCCGACGGGCACTGCACTTTGATGCGCGGGTTTCTAGACATCGAGGCGGGTAATGTCCTGTACGAGCACCTTCTCGCCCACACACCCTGGACTCAGGACAGAGTGCGGGTGTTTGGCAAGCAGCATCTTGCGCCGCGCATGTCGTGTTGGATGGCCGACGCTGGTTTGAGTTATCATTACTCGAATATGACGTTGCAGCCAACGCCATGGTTGCCGCGAGTACTAGAACTCGCTAAAACCATAGGTCGTATTGCTGAAGTAGACTTTAATAGCGCCCTGATTAATCACTATCGATCAGGGCAAGACTCCAACGGTTGGCATGCTGACAATGAGCCAGAGCTGGGCCCCGACCCCATTGTTGCGTCGCTAAGCCTAGGAGCCGCACGCGACTTTAGATTGCGACATAATGCATCTCGACAAACCCATAGCTTTCGGCTTGAGCACGGCTCGTTGCTAATCATGCACGAAGGCATGCAGACGCACTGGCAGCATTGTGTGCCAAAGCGTGCGCAGGCTGACTCGCGCATCAATTTAACTTTTCGACGGATTGTTCGTTAGAGCGGTTTCTAGGAAGGTAACCAACCCAGGACGCCCTCTCGGCTCGAGTGTATTAGAGCCACAAATTATCAACATTACCTAACTTATGAATTACAACGAAATTAAAGAATATATAGAACCCTCCCTTACCTGGCTAAGCGTAAACGGTGTTGAGTACGCCGTTAAAGTCGCCCTAGCCATTGCCATCTTTTGGATTGGTAAACGGCTGGCAAAAGCGATCACCCATGGCGTAACGGCAGCAATGCGCAAAAACAATATCGACTTAGAACTCGTGGGGTTTGTCGACAGTTTTCTATACTGGGCTTTATTTATTGTTGTTGGGATTGCTGCTTTAGGGCAATTAGGCATCGAAACAGCATCCTTTTTAGCGATCTTAGGCGCCGCAGGTTTAGCCGTTGGTTTAGCACTACAAGGCTCTTTATCGAACTTTGCCGCGGGCGTGCTCATTATTATGTTGCGCCCGTTTGGCGTAGGCGATTGGGTTGAAATCGCGGGGGAAGCCGGCACTGTTATG
>CAYOXK010000012.1:0-6478 GCA_964407915.1 uncultured Gammaproteobacteria bacterium | reverse complement strand
TATGAGCATTCGCATTTTCACGACAGAACTACGAACCGCCGATAACAAAGCGGTGATTATTCCCAACGCGCGCGTGCTCGACAGCGATATAATCAACTACACGATAACCGGTACACGGCGCGTAGATATGGTGTTTGGGATCAGTTACGAAGACAATATCGATACGGCAAGAAAGTTGATTGAAGGCATCCTGGTCGCAGACGAGCGCATATTAGACCAGCCTGCACCCACTATATTTGTTGCCGAGTTGGGCGCGAGCAGTGTTGAACTAGCCGTTCGTCCTTGGGTGAATACCGGTGATTATTGGCCCGTAAAAGCCCATGTAACCGAACAAGTTAAAAAGTTGTTTGATGCCAATGGCATTTCGATACCATACCCGCATACTACGATTACGCGAACCAAACCAAAGCCTGCAGCCAGTGCCAATACTTGAGCACCGCTGAGTACAAATAGCCATCGACCAAACGTGGCCATAGCCACCACCGACTAAACTTATGAACCCATCTATTATCGCTGCACTGAAAGAAGCACAAAGTGCGCTAGACGCATTACTGAGCAACCAGGCGGAGCTCGACAAGATCGAGCGGGCCGCGCAAAGCATGATCAAATGTTTGAGCAATAGCGGTACGATTTTCTCGTGTGGAAATGGGGGCTCCATGTGCGATGCCATGCACTTCGCCGAAGAGTTAACTGGACGTTATAGGCAAAATCGCAAAGGGTATGCGGCCGTATCGATTAGCGACCCGAGCCATTTAAGTTGCGTAGCTAACGATTTTGGCTACGAAGAAGTGTTTTCTCGTTACCTACAAAGCCATGGTTCAGCAGGCGACTGCCTAGTGGCGCTTACCACGTCGGGAAACAGCAAAAATGTGATTAAGGCGGTGCAATACGCCCAACAGGAAGGCATTACGAGCATTGTGCTGTCGGGCCGCGTAAACCCCGATTTAGCGGCAATCACTGATTTGTATATCTGCACAGCGGGTGGCCAATATGCAGATCGAGTCCAAGAACTGCACATCAAGTTACTGCATATTTTTATCGAGCAAATCGAGCGACATTTTCATCCCGAGTTGTATGCGGGGGAATAACAGTCAGGGGGGGTTACGCACCCCTGTCCACAATCACCCTATCCAGTAATTGCTTAGCCGTAGTAACGCCACTTAGGTCAGTAATAATCTCCCCATGCGCGCCGGAGTGATGGCCACGTCCGACTAACGTTAAAATCGTAAAGCGTTCCTCGCCACTTAAATCGACTTGGCCCGCATAAATAAGCGACGGCTGCGCTGTATGGCCGCTACCACTATAAATGGGGTCTTCTGGAAATGCCGTAGGAGAATAGGTTTCGTTGTAATCAAAAGAGCGATTTACCTCTAGCTTAACTACAATCTTCGACGCATCACTGACCACTCGTGTGTTCAACTCATAACTGTGCAACGGCGTGGCCCCCGTAAGTGCGTCCGCTAAAGGCTCGTCGCTGCTCGGCACCATTAAACCATCAGACGTTGTAACCCCGCGTTGATACGACCAGTGCGGGAGCGCTTCGGGCCGACGAATCACTTCGTTCGAAAACAACTCATTGATATAGCTCCCAGTCGCACCCTTTTTGGTGACGTACAGCGTTTCAAGGTATTGGCCGTTAACGTCCTCAATCCAAATGGCCATTTGCGGTACGGTTGTTAGCTTTATGCCGAACACTTCCGGCCCCAAGCCAGCATACGAAGCACCCGCTTTAACTTCTACCGTGAGCGGCCGCCCTTGCACGTTGTAGCGCGTAGATAGCACGTGCGTGGCTTGGCGGTCGATGGGTCTGAGCTCTTTAAGCGCATAGCCGAAATCGATGATGGTCTTAAATGGCGGTACACCCAAAACTACTCCAAGCATCGTAATGGGCACCATGCACAAGCCCAAGATAAACCAACGGCGCACAATCAGTTGCTTAAGATATAGCCCTATGGGACGAAGATTGTTACTGAGGTGAAACACCCCAAACGCAATAAAGGTCAAACCAAATAGAGTGTGGATGGCCGATAAAGTAGGCGAGTAGCGTAGCCCATAGGAGAGCAGCCCCGTGACTAGCAGCGTGGCAAAGCCTAGTAGCATAAACACGCTAACAATAGCGCGCGCTCTACCTTTGTTAGACGATTGAGGAGTTTTAGTTGAGTTCATAGAAGGGCTCCGATTCGAAGTCTGGATTAAAGTATGGTCAAGTTAGGGCTGGTCGAACATGTGAAAACAGCGATTCAACGCTCGGTTAAACCGTCAATCATCGCCATGATGCTCTGGTCAAGACGCTGCCAACCTTGGTCAGTGTTGAGCTCAATAGTGTTGTATTTATTTATTTTGCGCGCGCGTAAGGCCAAGTATTGAATCCCCGCGGAAAACAACGCTGAAACGGCTAACCAATCGATGGAAGAGGCCGATGAGTCATGGGCTTGGTTAAGCAAGGAGGGTGACGAATCCGCATCGTCGATCGATGGTAACGCGACGAGCCGATTGATCTCTATGCCGAACTCCTCGCGTACATTTTCGAGCTCAATCGTAAGTGCATTGCGCTCGATCAACTCCCAGGCCATTACTTCAAGGGTGATCGGACGACGGCGAATACTGTGTATGTAGGCACGCGCAACCTGTTTGAACCGCGCGCCCAAGGGCAACGCTAAAAATGACTGTTGGTCGGGAATAATCTCGGCAATGTCTGGCCAAAAATCAGTCGAACGGGCAAATGTGACGCACAGCGAGTCGAAGTCGTGGAAATACCGATAAATCAATACTTTATCCACCCCCGCCTGCTTAGCCACGGCATTAACCCCCAGCCCAGAAAACCCCGACTGCGCCAACACCTCACCCACCGCACGAATCAACTTCGCTTGCGTCACTTCTTTACTCTTAATCATAATTTCTTACCTAGACACCCACCGTTCGCACCACTATTCATCATCCCCGCCGATCCTGTGAGTCATCCCCGCCAACCTTCTTCGTCATCTCCGCGCCGGCGAGGAGGCCGCATAGGAATGACCACCAAGTCACCTTTCAGTGACATTTATATCACCAGTTGGTGACATTTGCTACAGCTTTTTGTTGCTACGCGCTTAAATTTACTAATTGAGGGTTAACTTGGCGTTGGTGCTCCATCCCGGGAGTCAAATGGCTTTTTAAAATCGGACTAGCAAAACCGCGCTCTATCGAAACAATGTGAATATTACGGCGTATGGAAGGGGCGCCTGCACACTGAAGGAATGCGGCGGTGATTCTGGATTACATTTTTAAACCGTCAACGAGATATCTAAACACCGTCATCAAAAATCAGCGAGCTGATCCCTTTTATGCTGAGTAAGCGTGATTGGGTATCTGTCCTGATCAGTTAGAGCAACGCTGGTGATCTATCGCCCTCGTAACAAAACGAGGACGGCGTAGACGTTCAAGACTTATGCAGCTCTAAACGCGTGTGTCCCGTCTAATTTATCCCGTCTAATTTGAAAGTAATCTCGCGCTTTATCAGACAGCCACTATTGAGACACCGGCCACTGCTGAGGCACTTTGACTAATTCTTGAACGTCGTAACCAAATGCGGCCACGCGGTCAGCCATTGCTGAATAGTCTTCATTAGATATCGTTGGCGTGCGCGCCATCACCCACACATAATCGCGAGCTTGGCGTCCGATAATTACCTGGCTGTAGTCTTCAGCCAAATAAATAATTCGGTAGTCGGCCCTAAAGGGCCAAATAAATTGCATATCCCACAAAGCGTTGGAATCTTGGTCTTTTACAAACCCCTTCGGATGGTATTCCTTCAAGGACCCGTCAAAGCTTCCTGCGCGAAATCGAAAGGTTGTTTCAATCTCTCCAGCATCATTTAACGCATAGGACTCAACGGCATTATGTGCGCCTTTCTCGAGAAAAGTGGGGATGTTAGCAATCACATACCAGTCGCCCATAAAGCGATTGAGATCAACATAATCAACTGTTTTCATTGGCTCGAGAGTCGCACACCCCGAGAACAAAGGTATAGCAAGGAGCAGTAACGCTATTCTAAAATTTTTGAGCATAAGACCTCAGTCTAATTTGATGGGTTGGCGATATGAAACGCAAGTGGCGCACTGTTATCCGCACAAACGCTAGCTATAAATGGATTGTGCCTTGCGGCAATGATGGTGATGTAGTTTAGGTGAGCCCTGTAATCATTTTTCAGATAGAGATTTACCCACTCTGAAAATGAAAAAGCCTGCTAACGCTTAGCACGCTAGCAGGCTTAGTTTTAGCTTTTTGAGTTTATGATGCTGGAACCAACACGGTGTCAATAACATGGATCACTCCATTACTTGTCATGATGTCAGTTTGCGTGACTTTAGCGTTATTCACAGTGACGCCATCAGTCGTAGAAATCGCAACATCTGACCCTTGTAACGTTGTAGCCGAGTCTAGTTTCACTACCTCTTCAGCAACCACCTTGCCCGCAACTACATGGTAGGTAAGAATCGAAGTAAGAAGTTCTTTGTCAGCGAGAATGCTTTCGAGCTGGTCAGCCGGGATCTTCGCGAACGCTTCATCGGTAGGTGCAAAAACTGTAAATGGCCCATCGCCTTTTAACGTGTCGATTAAGTCTGCCTCAGTAAGAGCTTTAGCAAGTGTTGTGAATGATCCAGCCGCTACGGCAGTGTCAACAATGTCTTTCTCCATTTCGGCATGGTGTGCAGCATTCGCCGAAGCCGCGAATAGTAGAGCTGTTATGACGAAAAAGCTGCGAATAAAAAAGTTTTTAAAGGTAGTCTGTTAAATTGCAGCTAAATTTGACCCGCTGTTTGCATAATTTGTTGACCCACCCTATGTCGCCGAAATGGTTGATTTGATGAGCGATTGTCACAAACTAATGGTTCAAAATCATTTGCAATTAACCGCTAAAATTGGATCAAATTTAGGCGCAAATCAACAACACGGCTTCGATCGTGATAGTGATAGCCGAGACCCAAGTGCAGACGAGCGTCGGAAAATCGAAGAGCAAATGGAGCAATTCAAAAAAGATATTGAGGTGGCTCTAAAGGTTATTGAAGATGCTCAAAATGGAGATAAGGAAGCACAGGATTTGCTTATACAATACTTTGATGCGAGAACTAAAGGGCAGATTAAAGCTATTGCGAAAACTGTGTTGAAGATAAAAGCGATTGTTCGCAGCGGAGAATTTACATTTAGGATATACAGTAATTCGTATCTCAATAGAAGGGTGGCAGAAGAACGCCAGAAAGGGCTTGTAATCAAAAAAAGCGATATAAGGGCTGGCAGAGCAGGGAAAACGATAGTGCTGAATGCGATTATTCTTAATAGAAAATCTTCTCAGTCTGGAATATACGCGCATGAGTTTGCTCATTACGCGAATAAAAGTGACTTTTCCTTCGGGCCGGATAAAAGTTTATATAGTTATGGTCGGGAAGGTGCTATTGCTTACGGAGAACATACGGGACGCGGTTTCTCATCTACGGCTTCAACCGCTTCCGCATTCGGTTGCTTTATAGGAATGGCGAAGTCAGGGTGCTAACAATGAAAATTAGAAATTCACGTTCGATTTATATAGGTGCAATCTGCTTTGCCATTTCTTCTTGCTCCGGCAATACAGCGCTGAAGAGCAAGGAAAGCGTTTCGAAGGATTCGACTTCTTCTTCCACGATACATGCTTATGTCGATAACTTTCTGGTTGAAAGAAAAAATTTGGCAAAACTGATAGAAAAAAATGTTCGTTTTATAGCCTGCTCGGATACCCCAATAATCAGCGATGAAAACGATACATGCATAGAAGTTTACATTTTCAATAAAACGGGAGCGCCTCTCTGCTTATCTGTAGGAGAGTTTCCAGAACCAGCATATTCGAGAGGGACGGTATTAGACTCAGATAATCCTCACAATATATCTTTGGTCGAAAATGAAACAGGTGAACATGCTAGGGCTCTTAATACTCACATAGAATACTGGCAAACCAAACCGCACAGGTCCGTTTCTCATGGGGGTTCATATCACTTAATTCCCAATGGAAAAAAACTAGAGCTTTACTATAGTTTAGATACTTGGTGGCGACTCAATGTCGATAGTGAATATAAAGTTAGTATGTTTGGAAATGCTTTCTTGTGTGGAACAATTGGTGCCAATCCAACCGAATATATCGCGATAAAAATGATGGCGATAGAGGAGAAATAGTTGAAATTCAGCCTGTAAGAAAATAGGGGCTGTTCAGAATTTTGTGACACCGTGAACGCACTCGAGGGTGTTGTCAGACTAATTTCTAAATAAAATGATCAGGTGCTAAAATTTAGCGATGCCTGAGAAGAACCCTCAAATGAGAGTGTAAACCTAACTGTGTATCTGCCATTGGTTGGGTTTAGAGATAATCAGTTAATCGATCCTTAAACTCGATCATAAACCGATTGAGGGCGGTTTCGGGACTGTTCAGAATTTTGTGTCAACGTGAACGCACTCGAGTTATCAGATCACA
>CAYOXK010000011.1:0-43633 GCA_964407915.1 uncultured Gammaproteobacteria bacterium | reverse complement strand
TAGTGTGCGCAGCTTGGGTCGCCATGGTCTACGGTCCCGGCACACCATTGCTCAATGAGTCGGCGTGTCCAGACGCACAGCTCGCGGCGGGCGATTGCTCGTTTCAAGCACGCATGACACCATTTTATCAGTCACTTATAGCTGGCTTCTTCTTTTTGTTTGTGACCACCGCTTGGGTGTACGGCAAAGCCGTGGGCACCGTCAATGACCATCGCGACATTGTGAAAATGATGGCCGCAGCGATGCAGGATATGGGCTATTACCTGGTGTTGGCCTTTGCCGCAGCCCATTTTGTAGCGCTGTTTAACTGGTCTAACCTAGGTCTGATTTTTGCGGTTAAAGGCGCGTCCGCCATCGAAGCTTCACAGCTGCCGCTGTTTGCAGTGTTGGGAATAATGGTGTTGTTCTCGGCGCTGCTTAACCTATTTGTGGGCTCTGCAAGCGCCAAATGGGCCTTTCTAGCACCGATTATGGTGCCCATGTTAATGCTGTCCGGCATTAGTCCCGAAATGGCCACAGCCGCGTATCGAGTGGGGGATGGCGCAACCAATATCATTACACCGCTGATGTTTTACTTTCCTTTAATTTTGGCGTTTGCCAATCGTTGGCAAAGTAATTTTGGCTTAGGCAGCCTTACCGCGACGATGATTCCTTATTCTATTTGGATGTTGGTTACCGGACTCATTCTAACGATGGTTTGGACGGCCTTAGGGCTCCCATTGGGTGGTGGTGCTACAGTCGAGTTTTCGATGTAATAAGCAAACGTGGGATTCAGTTGCGCTGCAAAAAGTGAGCAGCGCAACTTTGCCATTTACGTGGCTATTCTGAAAATTTAGATTAAAGATCCTAGATAAACTAGGCCTTCGGCGCGTAAGCTACACACCAACCTTGACCCGCCACAAGCTTGCCGGGGAAAGCACCACAACCGCCCCACGCAGGGTCATCACCCTGATACAAAGCGCAACCAACACATACTTGTTCGTTGCTGTGCGTAGAATAGGCAGCGGCATCCACTTGAGTGGTATCGAGCTTATAACCCAGCGCCATCGCCATTGGGTCGTCCTCGGCTAGTTTTTCCATTTCCTGCGCATACCCTTTCGCAGACAACACGAAAAAAGCTGGCAACGTAACCGCCGCCGCAGCACCGAATTTTAAAAACGAACGACGCGATGCGCCGCTTAACAGAGCGTTTTTGTTGAACATGATTGAACCTTTAGAGTTTTGTTGTTTTAAATTGCTTTAGAGAGCATCTTTATAATAACAGAGTGCGGGTGCAGGCTTATTTGCTAGATGTGAAGACGAGTAAGTGGACAGGCATCCGCGCAAGGCAACAATGTCACCACCGCGCACCGCTACAAGGAGGTAGCGAGTAGAGCCACTCAGGAGCAGTTGCCGAGGCGGGGGGCCTGGTTTAGTACCCTTCTAGGTAATGGATCCCCGACGACTCGGGGATAACTGTGCGGATTACAGATTTGAGAACGCGGATGACCATCTAAGTGTCTAACTCTTAAAACTTAGCCCTAATTATATCTTCATAGAATGAGATCTCGACCCAACCATCAGCTCCCGATTCAGCTGCAGTGCTGGTATTGAAATTACCACCTGCTCCACCCGCTCCACCTTCAAGCGTTTTAATGGGCTCGCCACCGACAAACGGTGCATAATAATTTGTACCGCCGGCACCGCCACCGCCACCGCCGTCATCTGAACCCTCGACCCCCGTACCAGCGC
The DNA here is from genome assembly GCA_964407915.1 of uncultured Gammaproteobacteria bacterium. Taxonomy (GTDB): domain Bacteria; phylum Pseudomonadota; class Gammaproteobacteria; order Arenicellales; family Arenicellaceae; genus Arenicella. Next base: position 41,902 of record CAYOXK010000011.1, on the reverse strand, counting down.
CACCACCGCCGCCGCCGCCAGTTGGAATGCCGATTTTGTAACCAGCACCACCGCCTCCACCTGCGCCACCGGCAATATATAATGTACTACTCAAACTATCGCCCCCAGCGCCACCGACGAAATTGCCACCATTTGCTCCATTATGGGAAGACACGGCACTGCCACCGCCGCCACCGATGTCATTAAACCCACCCTCGCCTTGGCCTAAACCAACGGCATTAAATCCAGATCGAATTTCGGCTGCATCCGATTGTGCAAAGCCACCGCCACCGCCGGAGGTTTCTCCGGATGAGCCGGCTCCACCACCGCCGCCACCGCCGCCACCGACCATAACCACTGTTTCACCGTTGAATACGGCCGTGTAACCACCACCACCGCCACCAAAAGTCGGGTGAAATTCGCCTCGACCACCAAATTGTGTAGTACCCCCATTGCCGCCGCCAAACGCGCCTCCGGTACTTAATTCATAAGCTTCGCCTGCCGCCGCACCCTCACCAATATGCAAAACAAGTTCAGAACCACTTAAATCAGAAACAAAAACCCTTCCACCCGTACCACCGCCAGCACCTCCAGGAGCGCCAATTATATTCTGCCCATTTCCGCTAGCGCCCGAACCACCAGCACCATAGGTAGCGATAAGCATTCTTGTGGCATTGAACGGTACTTTGATTCTTTGAATTTGATTGTTGGGCCGTGGGTCAAAACGTAGCTCGACATTTAGGGGTAGTTCTTCCTCTAATAATAAAGAGGTAATCGATGGCAAGGCGCTCTCGCCAGCAGCGGATAACGGCTTCGCAAAGGTAATACTGGTAGCGCCTGCTGCGACCGTTTTTACAAACTTGCGTCGTGCTGGGTTGGTAGATGACTCTGTAGAGTCAGTCAGTTGGGTGGGCTTTTTAGTCATTTAGCTTGACTCCGATTTGGTTTAGAAACGTAAATATAGCGCTAATTACAGGTATTCCACAAGATAGCTAAGATGTGTGGGCGTACGACTTACGCAACCCTCCATTGTTCCCTCATCCCCCCTTGCCATTCCCTTTTAGAGCAATAAGGTCAGCCCCGCGAAGGCGGGGGTCATAGTTTAGTTTTATGGTAGAAAATGGAGCCCCGCCTCAGCAACTGCTCCTACGTGGATCTACTCGCTATCTCCTTGTAGCGATGGGCGGGGAAGACGTCCCGCCCTGCCGGTATGGGACAACAAGGGTGGGTGTCTAGATAAGATCTAAGATATTGGATTGATCTAGCGTGGATGCTATATCCTATAGCCTCTCATCTTCCTCAATACGGTGTAATTGGGCATGAATTTATTAGAAGCGGCGTTGGCGCCTTTGGCGCTCGATGATTTGAAAACGCATTTTTTAGAAGAGAAATGCCTCGTGATCGAAGGCGCGGCCGACAAGTTCGAAAATTTAGTAACTGTCTACGACATCGAGCGACAATTAAATAATGGCAGTAACGCCAATGTGTTTGCGCAGGTAATTGTTAACGGTAACCGCGAAGCCTTGGTCGACTCGAACTGCGCTTGGACGCCTGCGAGTTTTAAAAAAGCGCGCTTCTTGGAGCTCATCCAAGCCGATCACAGCTTTATGCTGGCCAATGCTTCGCAAGTCTCACGGGGCTTAAGCCAATTATGCGACGACATCGAATCGAGTTTTAAAAACGAGCACATGCGTGCCGACGTGCACTTGTACATCTCTTTGAATGCACAGGGCGGGTCCTATTACGCGCACCGCGACCGCCCACAACACAAATTACTACTGCAAGCTGTAGGTGATGCGCATTGGCAGTTATTCGAACCCAAAGAAGCCTTGTCGGAACAAACCCAGGTCGTGCCGCCAGACGAGCAAGACGCGTTGCTTAACAAGATTGCGGATTTTACGCTTAGCCAAGGCGATTTGCTTTATATGCCAGCCGGGATGTTTCATCGTGTTACCCAGGTGAGTGGGCCGCGCATCTCGATCAGTATTCCGTTTTATGCCATGGCCGAAGCGCAGCCCATGGACCGCACTCACATCCCGTTTGCCAAGCTGTTTACCAGCAACGTTGGGAGCGCCAACAGCGTTACGGAATAGCTAGCCTTGCCCAAAGTTAAAACTAATACTGATGCGATCAGAGTAGGGCGCATCCAGCTTACAGAGATTCGGCTCTACTTCGTGTCGTAACCAGCCTGGAAAGACCACCAGTCGGCCAGCAACGGCATTATGGTGTACCTCTTTCCAGTGCATTGGTTGAGACTTTACATCCTTGGCCATTCTAGGTAAGGCAAACTCGGCTTGCGCACGTGGGTCTAAAAAGATTACCCGCCCGCAATCAGGCGGCGTTTGCACATAGTACACTCCGCTCCAAAGCGAGCCAGGATGCGTGTGGCTACGGTTATACGCGCCGCGGGGGTTGATATTCGCCCACATATTGAAGCACACCGGTCCGGCATCAGGGTCGTACTGCTGATCTTGGTAAATACCCGTCATGGTTTGTATGATTTTTTGGGTAAACAAGTCAAATTCGGGCAGGGCATTCATGGTGGTGGGACTATGCCATGCCCCCACGTTGCGTTGGTTAGAACGCACGATGCCGTTTTCATCGCGATCACGCCATGCGTAGATACGGGTCAACATGAATTGGTTGAGCGCATCTGCACCATCTAAATCTAGATAGTAGATCGGTGTTGGATAGTACAGTTCCCTGAACAACTTCATGAATGGTCCGATTGGTTGACGCGGCAATACTGCTTTTTACAGTAAAATCTATTTCTGCGCGAGTGCTGATGCTAAAGCGTCCCGCAATTTTACGACCGAAATAGAAAGCGCCCACCAGATTGGTGAGCGCTTTAATAAAAGTACCATTTTCATGCTTTACAAAAGCAAAGTTAACCTAAATAGTTTAGTCACGCTGGCATGGCACTATTTAATCAGTGTAGAGAACATAATATCAATCCAGCCATCAACGCCCGATTCGGCTGCAAGGCGCGTGATAGTGTTACTACCAAAACCACCCGTAGCATCCACTTCATTATTGAGTGGCTCGGCAGCGCTGCAACGCCACTCTGATCTAATTGTCCACCGTCACCGGCGTAAGAGCCAGCACCATCACCAACTCGAGTAGCTGAATTAACTGCTTAAGCATTTCGGCCAACACTAGTTTGCTGTGCGCCTGACTAAAGCTTGCGGTTCAAGCGCTTCTCGATCTCGCGCTTTTCCCATTGCGAATCAAACAAGTTGAATAATTCGAAGGTACTCACTGCGTGACTCAACACCCCAATGCCCCATCCCATGGCGGCCCACCACGCCCAAATATAGCCAGGATCGAATAGGTAATTAATGATAAAGAGCGCGGCAATCACCACCACATAAGTAATCACATGCGAATAAAAATCCTTAAGAGCGCGCACTTGGTCGATTACAGCTTTTTCTTCATTGGTTACGCTTAGTTCATCGTGCATATTGGTCTCCGTTTGTAGGTCGGTAACGTTTATTTCAAAAACAGCCGCAAACGCTTTTAAAGACTCAAGACTTGGCTCTTGTCCACGCTCGATTCTTTGGATTGTTCTTACACTTAATCCGCTGATCTGTGACAAATGGTCCTGTGACCACCCGCGCTGCAATCTAAGCTTTCTAACAATCATCACTCTCAATCTCCACGCTGTTCTTGACTGCACAATAGTCGATAAAAATGAGTGTCGGTAACGCCAAATATGCGACATTTACCTGACAAACCGCTCATTTTACCAAGTTTTGAACACTTCACCTACACTAGGCACTTTGCAATACGTTGTTAGGTTACCGCATTCAGTGTATGTTCACACCTCTTCCAATTTATCCCGAACGCTCTTGTATGCACACAATGCTACGTTTGAGCATTGGTTTCTTCTTGCTCATTGTTTCCGGCAGCGCTTTGAGTGCACTGCAAACCGTGGTTAAAGCGCAAAGCTATCTTGATGTGGCCTCTGGCAAGCTTGTATCGCCAGCTGTGATACTCATTAACGACGGCAAGATTTTAGCGGTAAACCCTAGTGTGGTGCCCGACGACGCAAGAGTGATTGATCTAGGCGACCGTATACTCTTGCCCGGCGTAATCGACGCGCATAGCCATCTCACGATTGATTATTTTACGGGTGACCACTGGGTTACCGCCCCAGTGATGGAAACCGCCCGGATTGGGCACTGCACGGCGTAAAGTTTGGCAAAGAGATTTTAGAAGCAGGCTTCACTACGGTTCGCGACGCAGGCACATTCCCGGGCTTTCCCGATGTGGCCTTGATGCGGGCGATTGATGCCGGCCATGTGGTTGGGCCGCGTATGCTCCCATCTGGTCACTACTTGTCGATCACGGGTGGTCATTGCGATGTAACGGGGTTCGCACCTGGCATTATGGAACTCGGCGCTAAGCAAGGTGTGGCCGACGGCAAGGATGAGATTCTCAAGGCCATTCGTTATCAGGCCAAGCACGGCGTAAAGGTGATCAAAGTGTGCGCCACCGCAGGGGTTTACTCCAAAGGCGATAGCCCAGGAGCGCAACAATACTCAGACGAAGAACTCAAAATAATCGTTGAAGAGAGTGCGCGCCACGGACTTAAAGTAATGGCGCATGCGCATGGTAGCAAAGGGATTCTGGCGGCAGTTAAGGCTGGCGTGGCTTCGATTGAACACGGGTCTATGTTAACGCCAGAAATCATCCGCGAGATGAAACGTCGCGGCACCTATTACGTGCCAACCATCCACCTGAACGACGTGCCACTGCCACCCGAAACACCCGCTTGGACGGTTCAAAAATCAGAGTTTTTAACACCCGATATTGAAGAGAGCTTCAAAATGGCCGTGGCCCAAGGCGTGAACATTGCTCTTGGTAGTGATGCGGGTGTAATGCCGCATGCCGATGCACGTTTTGAGTTTTATGCAATGGTCAAACGGGGCATGCCCGAAATACATGCTTTGCGCTCCGCCACTATTGATGCCGCAGACTTGCTCGGCGTTACAGACCGTGGGCAAATTAAAGTGGGATTACTAGCCGATTTGATTGCCGTGAATGGCAGCCCTTTAGAGGATATTCGCGTGATGGAGAACGTGTCGTTCGTGATGAAAGGTGGTGAGCTGATTAAACTGATCGACTGAGAGATTAAAGCTTAACGTGAAAGTAAGCGTTCTAGTTGACTGGTTTGATTTGCAAACGTGCGCCTGAAAGTGGATCCATCGCTAGTCTATGTTGATTTTGATTAATCACAACGGTACTAGCCGATGGATCCTGGGACTAGTTTAGTCCCCAATTAATGGCTATCGATCGAAGACGCCTTTGACTGCTTTTTTAGCTTGCTTCGCTGTTTTTTTCTCTTTTGCGGTTAACAGCGGTGCTTTTTTAGTTTCTTTGTTGCTTTTCTTTGCTCATGATTGTGGCCTTCTATGGCGAGTATGTTGTGCTTAACAAACTTCTAATTGCCGTACATGGTTTTAGTTAAGGCTAAATCGCGCTAACCAATCCCACACAATTACCTTAGCACTATTTGCGAACCTCGGTGAGGTTTCCGTCGCGGATTTAATATCGATAACCGCGTGCGCGAAAATGCTGGACTGCATGGCTGTCTAGCTAATTGGGCGAAAATGCTGGACTGCATGGCTGTCTAGCTAATTGCATGGCTGTCTAGCTAAATCAGAATCTTGCATAAAAAAAGCCCCTCTAACGTTCGCTAGAGGGGCTTTGGTGCTGCGCAAACTGCGCGGGATGATTTACATCATACCGCCCATTCCGCCCATGCCGCCCATATCAGGCATACCGCCACCTGAATTGTCTTGCGGTGCATCGGTGATCATCGCTTCAGTAGTAATGATCATGCTCGCAATCGAGGCTGCGTGTTGCAATGCAGTACGCGTTACTTTAGTTGGGTCAAGAATACCCATCTCGATCATATCGCCGTATACACCAGTACCCGCGTTATAACCGTAGTTGCCTTTATTGTTACGCACTTCGTTCAATACCACAGAGGCGTCGTCGCCACCGTTGGAAACAATCTGACGCAATGGAGACTCAACGGCTTTAAGAATCGCCTTAATGCCCGCATCTTGATCAGCATTGTCGCCTTTAACTTTAGCGATTGCGTCTAAGGTGCGAATCAAAGCCACGCCTCCGCCAGGCACTACGCCTTCTTCAACGGCTGCACGAGTGGCATGCAATGCATCTTCAACGCGCGCTTTTTTCTCTTTCATCTCGACTTCAGTAGCTGCGCCAACTTTGATCAATGCAACGCCGCCGGCGAGTTTCGCTACGCGCTCTTGCATTTTCTCTTTGTCGTAGTCTGAAGAAGAATCTTCGATTTGCGCACGAATTTGATTCACGCGATCTTCGATTTGCTTAGGTTGTCCGTCGCCATCAATAATGGTGGTATTTTCTTTAGTCACTTGAATGCGCTTAGCAGAACCAAGATCCTCCAAAGTAGTACCTTCAAGGCTCATGCCTACTTCTTCAGAAATCACACGACCGCCTGTAAGCACAGCGATATCTTCGAGCATCGCTTTACGTCGATCACCAAAACCAGGCGCTTTAACCGCACACACTTTTACAATACCGCGAATGTTGTTTACTACCAACGTAGCAAGGGCTTCGCCTTCAACGTCTTCGGCAATAATCATCAACGGACGGCCCGCTTTGGCTACGGCTTCAAGCGTAGGAAGCAGTTCGCGAATATTCGACAATTTTTTGTCATGCAACAAAATCAGTGGATTCTCTAAATCCGCCGTCATTGTTTCTTGCTTGTTGGCAAAATAGGGTGACAGGTAACCACGGTCGAATTGCATGCCTTCAACCACTTCGAGTTCGTTCTCTAAGCTTTGGCCTTCTTCAACTGTGATAACGCCTTCTTTGCCTACTTTGTCCATCGCTTCGGCAATAATCGCACCCACAGACTCGTCTGAGTTAGCTGATACGGTGCCTACTTGAGCAATCTCTTTGGCGTTTTCGCAAGGCTTAGATAGATCTTTTAAAGCCACAACAGCTGCCGCTACCGCTTTGTCGATACCACGCTTTAAATCCATTGGATTCATGCCGGCGGCAACCGCTTTAAGACCTTCACGCACCATGGCTTGCGCCAATACGGTTGCTGTCGTTGTTCCGTCGCCCGCTACGTCATTGGTTTTAGACGCCACTTCTTTTACTAATTGGGCACCCATGTTCTCAAATCGATCGGCAAGCTCAATCTCTTTCGCCACTGAGACACCGTCTTTGGTGACCGTTGGCGCACCGAATGATTTGTCTAAAACGACGTTACGACCCTTAGGGCCAAGCGTTACTTTTACTGCGTCTGCAAGAATATTAACGCCGGCCAAAATCTTGGTGCGGGCGTCATCTGCAAAAATTACGTCTTTAGCTGACATTTTGTTTCCTCTAAATTCGGTATTTGTTTAAGTGTGAAATTACTCAACGACACCCATGATGTCGTCTTCGCGCATAACCAGTAGTTCTTCGCCGTCGATTTTTACTTCAGTACCTGAGTACTTGCCGAACAGTACTTTGTCGCCGACTTTAACATCGAGTGCGCGAACTTCACCGCTGTCTAAAATTTTGCCATTGCCGCAAGCGAGTACCACGCCTTGTGCGGGTTTTTCTTTTGCTGAGTCAGTCAAGATAATGCCACCAGCGGAAGTTGCTTCTTCCTCATTGCGGCGCACCAAGACACGGTCGTGAAGTGGACGAATAGCCATTCGTTAGTCCTCCAAAAAGTAACTAAGTTTATGTGTTTGAGTTAATTCGCGGAGCAAGAGATAGTTGATTTGTTAGCACTCAACCGCGAGGAGTGCTAATAATAGGAACGAACTTGGCAAAGTCAACCCATGAACACGTATTTTTTTAATCGGAGTCGCGATAACGTCCTTCTATAATTACGCCTGGAGTCGATTTAGACCTTGAAGTAGGTTTTGCGCTTCGCTCGCCAGCCTGTTCATGGCTCGCTGCGGTAGACGAACGTCGCTGCGACTGGCCTGCATGGCGCTGTTCGCTGGCGTGATAATGAGTAAATACAAATCCATTTGCGCCGCTGCCTGCACGGACGCTGTGACGTGCCACTGCCCGGATCACGACACGCCTAACTTGCGGAACGAGCAAGGCGAAACCCATCGCATCGGTCACAAAGCCCGGCGTTAATAGAACCGCACCGGCGATTAACAACAACACTCCCTCGGCCATCTCAGTAGCGGGCAAACGACCCGCCTCGGTCTCGGCCCGCACTTTGGCAAGCGTTGAGACTCCTTGTTGTCGCACTAGGTAGGCCCCCAATACCGCCGTAAAGATCACAAACGCGAGCGTATTAAACACCCCGAACGCCGCACCCACTTTCAACAGAAGGGCGATCTCGATAATCGGTAGTGCGACGAATAGGGCTACTAGAACTAGGAACATGCAATGAGAATGGGGACAGATCGTTCGAAGTCAACCGCGCCTATGGCTTTTTGTAGTTAATGACTTCATTCCAGTCAATGACCATAAAGCCATTTGTGTCGGTCGCAATTCTTAAAGGGTAGTCGGCGAGACTCGGGTCAGCTTTGAGGTATTTTTGCAGGGTATTGAATGAGTACTCGATCGTTCTTCCTTCTGAACCGACCCCTAAATACTCATATTTTAGTAACCAATCCCCTAAATAAGTCACCGTCTGGGGGGCAATTGGAATGAGGCCAACATCGCTGGTCGGAGCATTAAATACGAGGGGACGCACATTGCCGTAATAATAGGTAAGTTTTTTTAAATAGTACCCTCCAGCTATGGTTTCCTTTCGATTTCTTGTGCGACTCGATACCGAAAATTCGTGCTGCCCGTCGAGTGAGGCAAACGTGAGAGTTCGAATGCCATCCGCTTCTAAATCTAATAGAACAGTGCTTTTATTGGGCTCGATATTGTTTGTATCGGCCGCAACCGATCCACTCAGCATTACGATGATCCACGCCGTGATACTAATTTGAGTAAGAATTTTAGAGTTCACCCAGCTCCACCATGTGATCATTGGTTGCGTCATTAGCCCCAGTATCTTTGTTTGATCAATGGTTGTCAAAATAGCGTTGGGCAATCGCTATCTATAAACGCGAATTCGAACGCTTTTGAAAAGCAAATTTGTGGCTATGGAGAAGCTTGACAGTTCCAACAGACCGCAAAATTAGCGGGTGACCTTTCGCCACAATCACCGCAGCGCCATTCCTCAGTTGACACTGGCGCGGCTTCGAGGGCTTGCAATAATGCAAGGGCTTTTACGACATCCTCGTCGGCGACCCAACATTCGGGCCAAACCGAGAAAAATGCGACTTCGCCCATTACGCTCGAGGCGTGTTGGTTACGCATTTGACTGGCAATCTCATGCTCGGCCAAATAACTTTGGATTAGGCCTACCTGCGCAATATTCTCGTGGGTGAAAATCAGTTGCATAAAATAAGGCCGCGCTGTGTCTTACACAGCGCGGCCGCTTAGTCATTGATATGGGTTAGCTAATTACCGACCACTAACCTAACGTCTTTACGATACCAGTTGGTCTCAAACCGATCCGCTGTTTCATTCGCGCCAAAGCGAAATTGCCTGCCTTGAATTTCAACTACCACTTCGGTGTTCGGCGCAGTTTTCGTAATCTCCATCGTCAACGAACCAGAGTGACAAACCTCGCCCGTTGCAGGACGCGTGGTAAAGCGCTCAACATTGCTCTTACCATGAAAACGCAAACCACCGTCACCACCGCGCGTGTAGGCTCGGTAGGTAAAGCATCGACCCGATATGCGCCGATTCGGTTCATTACCAGCGCCAGGAAGCACTGGAGGTAGAGGGCGAATTGGATCAGTCGTTACAGGGCCGGGTTGCTTTTGTTGAATGGGAAAATCTTGTGCGGCGCCATTCACAGCATAGTAAGTAACACGGTTAGCGGCTAAGTCGACGCGTAACCGCTCATTACTTACTTGGCTTTGCATGAAGAGCGAGGTCGCATCTCGGCTAACCACATTATAGTTAGTCATCGAGTTATACTGACCCATGGTGCCCAACGACCAAGTGTTGTTGTTGATTTTGCGCAGTTCGCTGTTCGCAAAACTCACATAACTCACGTTGTTTACGTTAACGCCTGGCTGACCAGGAAGAGGTTGTCCAGGGTTTGGGTAGCCGGGGTTGTAGCCGCCTGTGCTCGTTACTTTAATGGAACTAACTGAATTATCCCAAGATTGATCAAAACAGGCCACATCCTGAGTTAAGCGTGCATAACCGCCGCGGAACTTGCTGTCTTCATAAAGCGTGACTTCAAGCCCAGCGGGAATTCGGATAGACGACATGTCGTCGTTCGGAAAACGCAAGTTTTGGATTTTGCTGTGCTCACCAATACCGACTTGCTGCGAGGTTCCCCGAAAGCCGCACTCAGAAAACATCACCACCGTGTTGCCGCCATAATTGGCATTGTTATTACCAAAATTAGGCCGGTTTTGCGCCTCAGCGGTTGAAACAGCGGCGAGCGCCGCTATCAATACGAGCAACGCAAACCACGCGCCAATCTGCGAGTTCTTTGGTCTTTTTTGAGACTTTTGCATGGCGTTGAGTGTAATAGCGTGTTTGTGATTGTGATTCATATGACTTACCTCGATGCGCGAGTTACGGAATTGTTCTTGACGCTAAGCTATCAGCACTTGTATTAACCTTCGCTGAACAATTCCCGTATCATACTCGCATTTATTTACGGATTAGTGAGCGAAGGCTCGTCACAATGTCAAAATGAGTCAATTCTGGTCAGACCTCGTGCACGAACTTGTGCCGTACACCCCGGGTGAGCAGCCGCAAATAGACGGTCTAATAAAGCTCAACACCAACGAAAGCCCCTACGGTCCTTCACCAAAGGTGCTCGCGGCCATTGCCGCAGCCACCTCCTCAGAATTGCGTAAATACCCTGACCCCAACGCAAGCACGCTTAAAACTGCGCTCGCTCAATACGCGGGGGTCGATACTTACCAAGTGTTTGTAGGCAATAGCTCAGACGAAGTCTTAGCACACACGTTCAAAGGCTTACTCAAACAATCGGCGCCGTTGTTGTTTCCAGATCTAACCTATAGTTTTTATCCCGTTTACTGCCAGTTGTTTGAGATTGATTCGGTGCAAGTACCGCTCGACAACGATTTTGCAATCGACATCGACGCTTACGACCAACCTTGCGGCGGCATCATTTTTGCTAACCCGAATGCACCAACGGGCATAGCCTTACCCATGAGTAGGTTGCGCGAATTACTGAGTCGCCATAGTGATTGTGTGGTCGTTGTGGACGAGGCCTATGTGGATTTTGCCAATGAGAGTGCGGTAAACCTGATTACTGAGTACCCCAACTTATTGGTCACGCAAACATTTTCTAAATCGCGGAGCTTGGCCGGTTTGCGGGTGGGGATGGCGTTTGGGCAAGCCCACTTAATTGCGGCATTAGAGCGAGTGAAAAATAGTTTTCATCCCTACGCTTTAGGCAGCTTAGCCATTGCGGGTGCGACCGCGGCTTTACAGGATACCGCTTATTTTCACGACTGCGTGGCAAAAATTAATGCCACGCGAAGCACCACGATTGCGCGCTTACAACAACTCGGATTTACGGTATTGCCATCGCAAGCCAACTTTGTATTGGCCAGCCACCCCGGCCACGATGCGGTGCAATTGTTAGAGTATTTGCGCGGCCATAAAATACTTGTAAGGCATTTTAAACACCCGCGAATCGCGCATTATTTGCGCATTAGCATCGGCACAGAACTAGACATGCAACGCTTATTCGAGGTGTTGGCCGAGCGCTGTGCGTGACCGTGCTTAGAAAACGTTACTCAGAAAACGAGAGCGCAGGTTGGCGAAATCGGTTTAACCTTCGAGCAAATTCGCTTGTAACCGTACAAGATCGGCATCGCTGAAGCCCAACATCTGTTGGGCGTATCCCGTAAAACCTTGGTACTGAACGTCTACGTAATCAAGCAACGTGTCGATATAACTTGGATCGGCATCAAATACGGGCTGAATCAGCTCTCGCGGATGTTGTAATAGCTTAGCCTGAAAATCTTGATAGTCATTAGCATCAGTAGCGCCGCCCGCCAACCATGAATTAAGTAGCGTACCCATCTGACCTTGGGTGACGAGATAATCCTCTTTAATAATCTGGTTATCCACTTTCAGAAGGCCAAGAATCAAGGCGGCGGCTACCCCAGTGCGGTCTTTGCCTGCCGCGCAGTGGAACACGAGTGGCGTGGTATCGGCAATCAGCTCGTGCAGCATGCGCGCGTAAATGGCGGCGTGGGAATAGAGCTTTTGTGGATAGTTCAGGCGCATTGCTTCGCGAACCTGTGCTGGGTCGCCACTGTCTAGCGAATCGCGCCACCCACGAATCAACTTCTCGGAGTCGGCTTGTACACTACGTTCAGTATGCCGCGATGGGGCATTTTGTTCGTCGTGCCAAGACAACATTAAGGCGTTAGGCACGGCCGTCAGTTGGGTTGGATATTTGCGTGACTCGTCGCTAAAACGCAAATCGACCACCGTTTTAACGCCCAAATTGCGCAACTGCTCGGCACCCTGATCGGAGGGCCGATCAAGCTGCGCGGAGCGATACACCTTACCCCACTTTACTTGCGCCCCGTGGCGGTTTGTATACCCACCAAGATCACGAAAATTAATAACGCCGTCAATCGGCAAGATACGTTGTTGGTTGAATTCTGAGGAGTGATTCATGGCGATAGTGGGTTACAGCTTGGTCATTTTTAAGTAGGCCGTAGATGACGCTATTGCTACGGGTCTAGCGTATAATCCTGCGGCGACACAATACCACTTTTAGTGAACTTGTTAATGACACTCTTAAGACAACTTACGCTAATCGGCTTGGCCGTGTGGGGTTTGCATGGCTCAGCGAACGCACAGTTTTTGCAAAAACAAGCACCCACGTTATTGCCCGAAGCGCAGGCTTTTACTGTAAGTCATAGCGCCACGACCACCGGCTTGACCATCGATTGGTCTATTGCTAACGATTATTATCTGTATCGTGATCAGTTTGGCGCAAGTGTAGACGATGGCGAAACAAGCTTCGAACTCGAGCTGGAATTTCTGTCTAAGGGTGTCATTGAACTGGATCCCGAGTTTGGCAATGTAGAAGTATTCTTTTTCAACACCCCAATAAGAGCGCGCTTTCCTGCCGATTTTACGCCTCGCGCTGGACAAACCTATAACGTAGTTTTGCGTGGTCAGGGCTGTAATAAGCCCGTCGGCGTTTGTTACCCGCCGATGCAACGCAAAGTGCAAGCCACGTGGTCGGATGAGCTACTTGCGCAAGCGCCATCAGCCGAGGCTGATTTACCCGCCGCCACGGTCTTGAGTGAACCAACCACTGGTGCTGACGGTGCTGCTAATCAAACGGATAACAAGCAACCAAAGTCATTTTGGGCTTACGTTCTATCGGCGTTTGGTGCAGGATTACTGCTCAGCTTAACCCCCTGTGTTTTGCCCATGGTGCCGATTTTGAGTGGCATCATTGCCAAGCAGCAATCTCCGAGCCGTTGGTCAGCGGGATGGTTATCCATCGTGTATGTGGCTGGCACCATTGTTACCTATGTCATCGCGGGATGGATTGCGGGCGCTACTGGTACGCAGTTACAAGCCTATTTTCAAAACCCGTGGGTAATCGGCTTTATTTGTACTTTATTGATACTGTTGGCCGCTTCGCTTTTTGGCTTGTTCCATATAGCCTCGCCCAGCGGTTTGCACGCCCGGCTTCACCAACCCCCACTCGGCGCCACCCCAGGCGAGGCGTCGGCTGGCAGCAATGTACTGCTCTCATTCAAAAGCTTTGGACTCGGGCTTACCTCAGCACTGGTGGTGGGGGCATGCGTGTCACCCATTCTGATTCTAGCGTTAGGCGCCGCCATTAAACAGGGGGATCCGGTGTTAGGCGCGGCGATTATGGGCGCGATGGCAGCCGGTATGGGCTTACTGCTGATTGTGTTTGGCTTTGGGGCGGGATGGTTGTTACCTAAAACTGGGGCATGGATGGAACAAGTACAAGCGTTCTTCGGCTTTATGGTCTTGGGCGTCGCCATTTACATAGCAGGCGCATTAACGATCGTTCCCATTCTGCTACTCTGGGCTTTATTGTTGTTGGTCTTTGGTTTTTACGTTTGGCAACTTGCCAATGTAGACTCGGCCACAGAGCGACCTGGACTCGCTGCCAGCCTCGGCAAGGCCATTGGGTTTGCCGCACTATTATGGGGCTGTTTGGCTTTAATCGGTTACGCCAGTGGTGGTCGGCAAATTTTATCGCCCTTGTCAGAGCTAAGTTTTAATTCGAGCAATGCCGTAGAAGTGCAATTACCGTTTGAAACCACTACCACCTTGGAACAAACATCCGCCATCTTAGCGCAAGCCAAAGCCGCCGAGCAGCCAGTACTCATCGACTTTTATGCGGACTGGTGTTTTGACTGTGTGCGAATGAAACGCACAACATTTAAAAGCCCTGAGGTAGCGGCAGCGCTTAATGGTTGGCGTTTGGTAGTGGTTGACGTTACCGACACCTCGCCGGCGAGCGAAACGGTAAAACGTCATTTTAACGTCTTTGGGCCACCCGCTACGCTGATGATAGCCGCCTCTGGCGAAGAACGTTTAGACTTGCGCCAGTACGGTTATATGCAAGCAGACGAATTTATCGCTAAAGTACAAAGCGTAAATTAATATACTTGCGAGTACTCCCACGAGGCCTGGGTGTGGTCTGTTTTAAACTGAAGTAAGCCCTGCAGCCTGCGTTACCACTCTTATTCAAAATACATTATGAAATCGAGCACTCTTGTTTTAATCATCTTGGTGTCTGTCGCCGCATTCGGAATAGGCATTGCGCTTAATTCACCAAAAGGCGGAGCCATCAGCCAGACGGCTCTACTGAACGCACGCTTACTCGAAACGTCTTCGCCAGACACGCTCGATACGCGCTCAGTTACCATTCAAGAAAAACTCGATGACTTAACTCTGGTCAACTTTTGGGCCACTTGGTGTGCTCCGTGCCGGCACGAAATGCCCATGTTTGAGTCTGTTTATCAACAAGCGCAAGCCAACGGCAAAGGCTTTACCATTATCGGAGTGACCATCGATAGCGTGGATAAAGCCATACCGATGCTAAACTCGATGGGCATTACTTACCCCATTGTGTATGCCGAAAACACCGGTATGCAATTGATGGAGGCCGTGGGCAATCCGCAAGGACTGTTGCCGTATAGCTTGCTGTTAAACAAGCAAGGCGAACTACTCGAGCAGAAGTTTGGTCAGGTGCACGAAAAGGACATTGATGATTGGTTGGCTCGGCATTTGTGATGCGCTACTCGCTTGAGTCTTTCTTGCACAGGCTTTTGCGCGTTCTTGCAAGCGTATCGGAGGCACACAGATGAACTCACCACCTGCTCAAGAGGTATATTGGCAGCAGCTACGGTTTACCGTGAATGCTGAGATAGTGGAGCGCCTCACGATGTTACTCGAGGCATTTGGGGCCGATGCAGTCACCACCGAAAATGCCGGTGCTGATGAGTTTTACGAGGTAGCCTTTCCAGGTACTCCAAGCTGGCGCACAGTTCATCTTACTGCGCTATTCGCGCAAACCGCCGACGTGCTTACCATTCGCGACACCACGCTTAAAGCACTGGCGGGCGCGGGCGCAACGGAAGTGCCGAATACTCTGGAAAAACTGCAAGATCAAGACTGGGTGCGGGTTTGGTTAGACACGTTTAAGCCCACTCAAGTCGGCGAGCAATTATGGGTCGTACCAACTTGGATGGAACCCGTTGACCCAGCGGCTCGCAATATACGTCTCGACCCTGGTTTGGCGTTTGGTACTGGTACCCATGCCACTACCTTTATGTGCCTAGATTGGATCTCTCGCCAAAACTTAAGCGGGCAGACGATACTCGACTATGGCAGCGGCTCGGGCATACTCGCGATTGCGGCGATCATGGCGGGTGCTACGCACGCCGACGCGGTCGACATCGACCCATTGGCAAACGACGCCTGTCGATTTAATGCCAGCATTAATCATATATTTGAGCAGTCCTTAAGCCATTGCGTAAAAGCCTACTTACCTCACGAACTACCATCGCGGGCGGGTGGATACGCACTGGTCATCGCCAATATTTTAGCCGAAGTGATTCTTGCCCTCAAAGACTTACTCACCGACCAAGTGAGTCCTGCGGGCACGCTACTCTTAACGGGCATACTCAAACAGCAAGCCGCTCAAGTTATGCGTGCTTATGAGGAACAATTTGACTTTACCATCCAAGAGAAAGACCATTGGGTACTGCTGATCGGACAACGTCGCCATCCGACGATGTCGGCGAGCAAACCCACTCTTTAACTGTATTTCACTTCAACGCAAATCTGCCTAATGTCGAGCAACTCACCAAGCAATAAGACGCAGTGCCCTCATTGTTTAACGATTTACCAAATTACTCCTGCACAACTTTTGCAGTCGAAAGGTAATGTGCGTTGCGGAAATTGCCACGAGCGCTTTAAAGCCCAATTGTTGTCAGACGACGAAATAAAGAGCGCTCGCCGCAAAGTTACACCAACCAATGATTTGTTTGCTAGGCCTGAGCCTTCCCTAACAGAACCCGATACTACCAAAGACCTTGTAACGCCAACGGTCGTTGAGCGCGGAGAGTTTACATCTCAGCGTAAGGTGGATGAGTTAACCTTAGAGCAACGCCAGAACAAACGCGATGGCGTCACGCGAGTAGCGGCGCAGGAATCAGACGAGCGCCGAGCGCCCATGTTCGACTTTCAAATTGAAGATTCGGAATTATCCTTGCCCGAAAAGAACGCTCGCGAGTCAGGTAAGCCAGCTGATCCGCTCATGGATAAGCAGCGTGTTAACGACGATATTGATTTTGTGTTTGAACAGGCGCGCGCGAAAGACAGTGCTCCGCCAACCGCAAAACAGCTCATCGAGCCCCCATTAGCTGAGCAAGGTGACGAAGATCTAATAAACGAGATTGATCGAATTATCGAAGACCGCTTTGGTGGCGGCGCGGCGCGCGAACAGCAAGCCGCCCGAGCAGGAGCTCAGGCCCTTACGCCCAAACCGGCACCCGTTAAGCCGATCGATTGGCACCAAGAAATTGCCACCGATGCAGATCTTGCAGACGTGGACGTTGATGCAACGGAACCGGATGTATTCTGGGCCGAGGAAGATGATTTATTTATCGAGCCCGCACAGCAGCGCACTAGCCACCGCTCTTTACTGGGTGGAGGGATGCGCCTGCTGTGCCTTGGCATTGTAGTGGTGTGTTTGCTCTTTGGCTTAGCTTACCAAATATGGTTTAAGCAATTTGGGTTTGTGCAAAACAACGAAACGGTGCAAAGCTCCTTAAGCACCCTAATGTTGCCAACCTTAGAGCGCTTAGAAGGATTAGGCGCAGTGTTACCTAAACCAAGTAATCTGAGTGGCATTTCGCTGATCTCCGCGCAAGCGGAACCCCACCCAAGTCGAGCAACCACCACGCTCATGCGCGTTAGTTTTTTAAATCGATCTTCGGTCGCACAGCAGCTTCCTTGGGTTGAACTCACCCTTACCGATGAGTCCGGGAAGGTGGTCGCGCGGCGCGCACTAAAGCCAGAGGATTATCTTTACAATAACGCAACCCAAACTCAAATCGGCCCACACGAATTAAAGAAAATTACGATCGAGCTGCTGGCGTTTCCTAAAGTGGCAACCGGGTTTGAGTTGAAAATGCTGCAGGACTTAGAAGCTTAGGGCCGTCAGTTCGGCTCTAGGTCACGCTAATCACTCAAATACGGTTATTTTTGCGCTATTACCAATAATCGTCTTTAACTCTTTTTCGCCTGTGGGTATTATCGCGAGTCTCGCTTTTTAAGCAGTGTCTTGATTACTTGTTTGGTCACGCCTGATAACAAGTTGAGCGGGCGCAATGGCAGGAGCTCAACTCCGCTAACTTCAAAAGCACCTTACACCAATCGTTTTTCTAACCATGCAAATCGGCTCTTTCAGGTTACCGAATAACGTTATCGCCGCGCCAATGGCGGGTGTAAGCGATAAGCCGTTTCGCCAAGTGTGTCGCCAAAACGGTGCGGGCATGGTGGTAAGCGAAATGCTCACGAGTCAATCCGACCTCGCCCACACTACTAAGTCTCGTTTTCGTGCTGACTTGCATAACGAACCTGAACCTCGCGTAATTCAAATCGTGGGCACGGAACCCAGCGAACTGGCGCAGGCGGCCCGCTTAAATGTGGCGAATGGCGCGCAAGTGATCGACATCAATATGGGATGTCCAGCCAAAAAAGTCTGCAACAAAGCGGCCGGTTCGGCACTCTTGTCTAACGAGCAGCTCGTTGCTGACATTTTAAGTGAAGTGGTGCGAGCGGTGGATGTACCCGTAACGGTTAAAATACGGACCGGTGCAGACCCGCACCATCGCAATGGAGTCACTATTGCCAAAATTGCCGAACAGGCGGGCGTCGCAGCCATCACCGTACATGGGCGCACACGTCAGTGCAAATTTGTGGGTAATGTGGAATACGACACCATCGCGCACATTAAACAATCGGTGCACATACCGGTTGTGGCCAATGGCGACATTGATAGTCCGGCCAAAGCTAAAATGGTATTAGAGCAGACCGGCGCGGATGCCGTTATGCTCGGTCGCGCTGCACAAGGGCAACCGTGGCTGTTACACGAAGTAGCCCACTATTTAGCAACGGGCAAAGCCAGCTCACCGCTGTCACTCGCGCAAAAACGTGTGGTTGTTTTGCGGCATATCGCAGCGATCCATGCATTTTACGGACCACACCTCGGAATTCGTTTCGCGCGCAAGCACATCAAGTGGTACCTACAGAAATGGCAGGGCGCATGGCCGACCCAAACTACCTTAAGAATCAGCACAACGGAGTGTTGTTACACGCAACTCGAATTGTTGGAGATGCTGCTGAACTCCGCACAAGACACTATTTCGGCCGCTGCATAAATACCCGATCATGGCAAAGAAACCAACTACAAGTGAATCACTCGCCCACTGTGTTACCGAATCGATCAATCAGTATTTTGAAGATCTTAAAGGACAGAAACCCACGAATTTACATGCCTTTTTCATTAAGGAAGTAGAGCGGCCGTTTTTAATGGCGGTAATGGAGCACGCGGGGGGTAATCAAACCCAAGCGGCTGAGATCCTTGGCATCAACCGAAATACCTTAAAGAAAAAATTGTGCCAATACAATTTATTGTAAGACGCATAACACTCCGTTTACGCTCTTGTCTTTTGAGCCTTAATTTGCCGAACTTTTATGTCAGATACTCCTTCCTCCAAGAAACTATCGCCTAAACGTGCACTGCTCAGCGTTTCAGATAAAACCGGTATCGTAGAATTTGCGACCGCGTTAGCCGCACAAGGGGTAGAGCTATTATCCACTGGCGGCACCGCCAAACTTCTTAGCGAAGCAGGGCTGCCAGTAACCGAAGTGTCTGCACACACTGGCTTTCCGGAAATGATGGCGGGTAGGGTTAAGACTCTGCATCCAAAGATTCACGGTGGCATTTTAGGGCGACGCGGCACCGACGAACAAGTGATGCGCGAACATGCGATCGACCCCATCGATCTGGTTGTGGTTAATTTATATCCTTTTCAAAACACGGTAGCAGACCCTAATTGCGACTTAGCCACAGCCATCGAAAATATTGATATAGGCGGCCCTGCGATGGTGCGCTCGGCGGCCAAAAACCATCAAGACGTGGCGATTGTAGTAAACGCCAGTGACTATGCACGCGTACTCGCCGAATTAGGCAATGGCGGAATCAGCGTACCCACTCGCTTTGCGTTGGCCGTGCGGGCTTTTGAACACACGGCGCAGTACGACGGAACCATTGCCAGCTACTTAGGCCGTATCAACAGCGAAGGCGTTAAAGCTGATTTCTCCAGAACGCTTAATCTACAGTTTCATCATCAGCAAACCATGCGCTATGGCGAAAACCCACATCAAGCTGCAGCGTTTTATGTGGAACCTAATGCTCCGATTGGCATATCGAGTGCGGTACAAGTACAGGGCAAAGAGCTGTCGTACAACAATATTGCCGACACCGATGCGGCACTTGAATGCGTCAAGCAATTTACACAAGGCAACGCGTGTGTGATTGTAAAGCATGCAAACCCCTGTGGGGTGGCGGTGGCCGAGTCGTCTTTAGAGGCCTATCAGCGTGCGTATGCAACCGATCCTGAATCCGCGTTTGGGGGCATTATTGCGTTCAACAGCGAACTCGACGCAGCAACCGCTCAAGCGATTGCCGATCAGCAATTTGTGGAAGTGATCGTTGCACCCACAGTGAGTGCCGCTGCGAAGGCCGCACTCGCGAGTAAAAAGAATGTGCGGTTGCTAGAATGTGGCGTGTGGAGTGAACTCGACACTAATGCGTTAGAGTACAAACGCGTGAATGGCGGGCTGCTCGTACAGAATAACGACCGAGCGTTGTTTCAAGACCTACAGGTTGTGAGCAAGCGCGCGCCGACCGAAACAGAAATGGCCGATTTGCTGTTTGCTTGGAAAGTCGCCAAGTTTGTAAAGTCCAACGCTATTATTTACGCACATCAAGCCCGCACAATTGGAGTTGGCGCTGGACAAATGAGCCGCGTTAATTCAGCACGTATTGCCGCCATTAAAGCCGAACATGCGGGATTAGCCGTGGCTGGTTCAGTGATGGCATCAGATGCGTTTTTTCCCTTTAAGGACGGCATCGATAACGCTGCCGCCAATGGTATTGTCGCGGTGATTCAGCCGGGAGGGTCCATGCGCGACGACGAAGTAATCGCCGCCGCCGACGAGGCGAATATGGCCATGGTCTTTACGGGCATGCGACACTTTCGCCATTAACCTTAAGCAAACCCTCATTCACGCCTCGGCCGATCCCGAAATAGCGATTTTCTGCTTCAAGAACCAAACCTACATTATTCGATAGTTGAGTACCGACGCGAGTCGATCACTCCAGTCTGGACCGTCCACTGTTGCGACACGAGCAGCGCGCTGCGATGAGCGTTTTGACTCGCGGCTTTTAGTTGAGTTTTTGGCTAATCCTAATCGATGCAAGCAGAAAGGCGCGATCGAATCTTGCATACCCGTGAACACCACTTTCCACTCCGAATCAGTCGAAACGATGGCGTCTACTAAACTGGCCAGAAAGACCAGACACTCCGCATCAATTGACTCTAGATCGGTAACCACCACAATGCCTTGGCGATGCCGAAACAGCAAAAGCTGAAACAACTCTAAGGCGCTGTGCCGAGAGTCGTTGGTTTTGTGTAACTCCAACGCCAGTATTTCGCGTTTAAATGTGGCTTCGATATCGCAGATTGCGCTCGCGCTGAATACGGGCGGATTGCCCAAGCGGCGCTTAGCGTATCGGCGTATAAAGTCTAAAAGTTGAATTTCGTCTGCGTCGACAATGAGCTGACGATGGCGTTTGCTACGCAAGAACTTAGCGACCACTGAATCAGCGTCGTATTCTTTAATACCCATGTTGTACCCTACCGTGTTAAGTATTCCCCAATACCAAGGCTAAGTATCGCCCAACTTTACGGAAGTGCAATAGGCAAAAACGAAAGTTAATGATGTGTCTTACATAAGACCATCGGCCCTGTCGCCTGAGGGGATTAGAAGAATTCGCCCACAACTAAACGAATGGCCACCAAACAAAGGAAGAACGCGGCGGCTCGGTCAAGTATGGGTTTGGCACGGTCGTACACCCGTTTAGATCGCGAACTAGACAGCGTGATCGCCACGGCGGCATACCAGCTAAAGTCGATCACGAATGCAATTGTAGCCACTAAGCTCAAAGTAAACGGCGGCGGCGAAGAAGGCACAAACGCCGCAAAAATTCCCGCAATTACTAGAGCCGTTTTAGGGTTACTGGTTTGCACCGTTAAACCCTGCACAAAGCTCGACCACGCTCCGCTGCGTTGCAATCGTATATTGACGTTACTCGTTTGCGCTCGGGCTGAGGCAGGCATATCGAGCGCCTGATCGGCTCCGCGCCAGATACGGCTAGCTATCCACAATAAGTACAGTCCACCTAACACTTTTAAGGCTAAATACAATCGCGGCGACTGTTCGAGCAAAGCGATCACACCAAGTCCAGCCAGCAACGCAAACAAGGCTACGCCAAGAGCGGTGCCTACAGCGGTAGCAATGCCGTCTGCGCGCGAACGGGACAAGGCGTTTTGCGCCACCACAAAAAAACTGGGGCCAGGGCTCATGGCGCCAGCGGCCAGCACCCCGGCAATCGCTAGTAGAAAGGAATAGTCTTGCATCAATATTTAAGGCCAGTGGCTGTTTATAAAGCTAGCCTCGGATTATCGCATCCGACATGCACACCTTGCTAGCACCAGCCGTCTAGCCGCGTCCCGTCTGTGAATCGTTACGGCTTCTTAGGTTCGAGATTAATTCTTGCATCTGAACACTTACGTTTCTCGCCTGTGCTAAACTCTGCTCAGTACAACACCCAGGGGGCGGCTCCCCGCTACGCACATTGTAAGATAAGCGTAGCGATCAGAGCCTGAGAGTAGCCGAAGGCTTAGACCCCATGAACCTGATCCGGTTAGCACCGGCGTAGGGATGGGAAGTTTGAGCGCTTATAAGCCGTTAAAGCAAACGAATCACTCAGATCGTTAAGCCTATCGCCCATAAAAGGCTCACCCACCTCCGCAGCACCGGGTCTCAACTTAGAGACCACATCGTGAAATACCTTCTTTGCAGTATCGCTTTTTTTACAAAAAATAAAGGCCCATTGCCAACACCAATCTGCCTGCTAATAGCCATTGTTAGCGCATTCAGCTCGGCACTGCACGCGGCCAACGATGCTCGGCCGGTGTTAGAAGAGGTGATTGTTACCGCCGAATTGCTCGAAACCAGCGTTTTGAAGTTACCGAACAGCGTCACCGTGATCGACCAAGTCGCCATCGAGCAACGTGGCGCACGCCAACTCGAAGACCTATTGAATCTAGCACCGAATGTTAATTTTGCCTCGGGCGCCTCTCGTGGTCGCTTTATTCAAATTCGGGGGATTGGCGAACGCAGCGAATTTCAAGAGCCGATCATCAATTCGGTGGGTGTCTTGCTAGACGGTATTGACTTGACCGGTGTCTCGCTTGGCGCAACCAGTCTAGACTTACAACAAATGGAAGTGCTGCGGGGGCCGCAAGGTACTTTATACGGCGCCAACGCGCTAGCGGGACTAATCAACTTGGTGTCTAACCAACCTACGGAGGAATTCTTTGGCCAAATAAATATGGCGATAGAAGAATACGCAGGGATGGAGCTCGGTGGGGTAGTCAGCCAAGCATTAAACGACACCAATGCCTATCGGTTTGCGGTTAAGCATTTTGCCAGTGATGGCTTTACGGACAATGCTTTTTTACAGCGCGACGATACTAATAATTTCGAGGAAACCAGCGCACGGCTCAAATTGGTTTCGCAAATTAATTCTAACCTTGTTGTCGACAGCAGCATATTCTTTGCGCGCATTAACAATGGCTACGATGCGTTTAGTTTAGACAATACGCGCCAAACCTACTCAGACCAACCCGGTCAAGACCAACAAAATACCGTGGGGGCGTCGGTGGTGGCGCGCTATTCGCTCAGCGACAGTAATTCTCTTGAAGCCACGCTCAGTCATGCGGATTCGCACAGCGAATACAGCTTTGACGAAGACTGGAGCCATCCTGGTATTTGTAATGGTACGCCGTGCGATTCCGCATTGTTTGGCTTTGACTGGTTTTATGCGTCCGAAGACCGTTATTCACGAAACAATGCCAACCAAGCGCTTGACCTGCGTTGGGTACACCGTGGCTCACAAGTAGATTGGGTCGCCGGACTGTATTTTCGCGATCAAAGTATTGACCTGACCCGTGATTACACATTTAACGAAGAGCCGTTCACCAGTGCGCTCGACACACAAAACCTCGCGGCTTACGGACAAGTTAATGTACCACTTACCGAGCAACTTTCATTAATAGCGGGACTACGCGTAGAAGCGCGCGACAATCGCTACGCGGATTCCACGGGGCAAACCGCACAACCCTCCGAAACTTTAAGCGGAGGTCGCTTAGCACTCGAGTACCAACCCAACGACCGCGACTTTTTTTACGCATTATTATCACGCGGCTATAAGCCTGGCGGCTTTAATTTAGATCAAACCATTGCGCCCGATCTGCGAGATTTTGATACCGAAACAATGCTTAACTATGAACTCGGCTATAAGTCACGCTGGCTAGACGATCGTTTACAACTGCAGTTATCAGTGTTTTATCAAGACCGTGATTCCATCCAAAGCAAGCAATCCATTGTTGCATCCATCAGTAGTGGGCAAGTTGGAGGAACCTGCCCATGCAGCTTTACCGACTTCACGGCTAATGCGAGCAGCGGACACAATCGCGGTGCTGAACTAGAGCTTACTTTGATGGCTAACGAGCAGTTAATATTCGGTGCATCGCTCGGGGTATTGAGTACCGAGTTTGATGATTTCCTGAGCTTTGAGCACGTAAACGCCGATCGTGAGGCAGGCCTACCTTTTAACCTGAATGGCCGTGAACAAGCGCATGCGCCGAGTTATCAATTTGTATTCAGTGCCGACTGGCAGCTGCTACCACAACTCAGCTTATTTACCTCTGTAGAAGGAAAAGACGATTTCTTTTTTTCTGATCGACACGACGAACGATCCGACGCCTACACTCTGGTGAATATGGAACTGCGCTACCAATTTGCCGATTGGTCCTTAGCGCTTTATGGTAAAAACCTGAGCGACGAACTCGTTAAAACTCGCGGGTTTGGAAGCTTCGGTAACGACCCACGTAAGTTTTATCAGGTAGAGCCCTATAACCAATTCGCAGCGCCCCGCGTCATTGGCGTGCGGGCGCAGTTAAACTTTTAAGCGGTAACCCCAATCATGTTAAATCGTACAGGAGAACATCCATGGATCTATCAGTAGAACTCAGCATGTACCCATTACAGGATGGGTATAAGGACAAGATCAGCGCATTTTTAAGTGAACTAAACGCCAATGCGGGCGACGTTGATATTCGAACTTCGAATATGAGCACGCGCTTATTTGGTTCTTACGAGGCCGTAACCAGCTTGCTTAATGCCACCATGCTTAAGTCGATGCAAACATACGGTAAGATTGTGTTCGTTGCCAAGTTTTTGCAGGGCGATGCACGTGAGCTTAAAAGCTATGACTAGATCGACGCAGACCTTGGCTAACGCACCTTATAACGATTCGCTGATATGCTAGAAATGCTGCAGCACGTGAGTGCACTTGAATGGGTTGCTGTGGTCGCGGGCCTAGCCTACGTAGTCTTGGCGGCGCGCGCCAATATTTGGTGTTGGCCTGCTGGCTTTATTGGTACGGGCGCGTCCATTTTGTTGCTCTGGAATGTGAGTCTATTAATGGACTCAGCACTGAACTTGTTCTACCTCGTCATGGCCGTTTACGGTTTTTGGCAATGGCGCCACGGCGGCGAGCGCGGCGCTCCGCTAACCATTAGTCGCTGGCACCCAACACAACATGTATTAGTAGTACTCACTGTGTGCATCATAAGCCTGCCGCTGGGCTATTATTTAGAGCATTCGACCACCGCCGCGTGGCCCTATGTTGATTCGGCCACGAGCATTGCGGCGGTTATTGCAACCGTAATGGTCGCGCGTAAAATCTTAGAAAATTGGCTCTACTGGATTGTTATAGACGTTGTTTCGGTGTGGATCTACTGGGAGCGTGAGCTGTATTTGTACGCCTTTCTATTTATGCTCTACTCTCTGATCGCGGTTGTCGGTTTCTTCTTTTGGCGTCGACAATATACGTTAGAAGTAAACGCGCACGGAACATCACAAGACGCCGCCTACGCTAGCCGATAACATGACTGCACACGAGATATTCAACAACGCGCTAAAGACTGCGAAAGAGGGCGGCTTTAGCACCACTAACGCAAAACTAGTTAGTGTATTTACCGACGGTCTAAGCCACCACACGGCGTTATTTGCCGCCGACGAGCAAGCCTTTGTGGTGAAAGTGTTCCGCCATAACCCGCAACTCGCTCAGCGTGCCATTCGCGCGCAATGGATTGCAGCCCAATGTGGGCTCGCACCCGCCGTACTGTACAGTTGCGAAACTGCTGGGATCTTGCTCTGTGCCTTTTTAGACACCCCGGCCATGAGTCAACTCATTATTAAAAGGGCGGCGCGAGCTTCACAGCTCGAGCGAATCGCCAAGGCTCTGGCGACCTTGCATCGCCAAACACCTACCCCCGACATCGACTCACTCGGGCACTTCAACATAGTGCAGTTTTGCGATGGTTATGTGCATAACCTCGGCGCAAAGGTACAGCAGCAACATGCGGCATTGTTACCCACCTTGCACGCGTTTCAAGCACGGGTCCCACACGTGTTGTGCCACAACGATCTCGTCGCTGCCAATATCTTTTGTAGCGCTGGCGGACCCGCGCAGTTTATCGACTGGGAATACGCGCAGCTTAATAACCCATGGTTTGATCTAGCAGCCGTGGTGTTTTACTTACAACTAAGCGGGCGCGCCACCGACCTGTTTTTAAACCATTACCGGCTAGCCTGCGGTGGCAAGCTTGCCGCCCATAACAACGCACCGCTCAGCGCTAAAGCCTGTTTAGTGGAAGCGACAACGGCATTACTCTGGGGAGATGTTCTGTGGCACCTGCATACGCTCGGCAATACAGTTAGACCCCAGCTTGCGCATAAATTTGCTTGGCTGGAACAACACGCGCTGGTGAGCGCAAGCTAGGTTGTTACGGTTAGCTGCGCAGCGTTTCTTGCATGAGAAATTGTTTTACTTTAAACAGCGCCGTACTATTCACCTTATTGTTTTTGAGGGATTTTTCGTACTCTCTCACTTGTTTTTGCGCGCTGGTACCGTGTTCTAAAATGTTAAAGACATGGTTCACTTCATCGGCGCAGGCAAAGAATTCGATATCGGGCTCAATAAACTCAAGCAGCTCTTGTACCAACTCCTCATAAGGTCGAATTTCGGCCTTACCTATATCAATCAAACCATGCGTTGCGCCATCCAACGATTTTGATTTATCAGCGTGTTAGGGTATTTTCGCCAACTTAAGTTTTTGCAGCGTAATCGATAGAGCGCTCGGAACAAACATCTCGTAATACTGGCTAAGCAAACGGCATCGCGCACGTTGGTACAAATGTCGGTTACGCGCATTTCTACCGTTGGCCATTTCACAGAGGGCCGCAGGTCCCACCAAATTTTAGCCGGATTATCGATCGCTTTCGCGCTGATCAATATATCCATAAACCGCTCGTATTCCGAATAGCTATTAAAACGCTCGGGTAATCCGCTGCGCGGGAGGTTATCGAACAAGCTTAATCGATAACTGTGCAGCCCCATATTCTTACCGCGCCAGAACGGCGAAGATGTACTAATGGCCAGCAAGTGCGGCAAAAAGTAGGTCATCTGGTTCATCAAATCGATGCGCATATTACGGTCTTCAATCCCCACGTGTACATGCATCCCACAAATTAGCAGGCGCAGTATTACCAGTTGAAAATCTTCAAAAAGGGATTCGTAATGATCGCCGTCGGAGTGCTCTTGTTTATCCCACTCTGCGCTGGGGTGTGTTGACGCAGCAATGATGGCTAAGTCGTATTGATTGGCGATCTCAGAAATTTTACCGCGCAAATAGACTAACTCTTCGTATACCTCTTGAGAGTTAGTGCAGATCTTAGTGCCGATCTCGATCTGCGAACAATGAAACTCTTTAGTAACTTGCTCGCCCAGTGCGGCCACCATTTCGTCCATTAGACCGTCTGGGCGCATTTCGATTAAATCGCCTGAGTCTTTGTCTACTAGCCAATATTCTTCTTCAACGCCCATCGTGAAGCTGGGTTCGTTTGCCATTTGCTTTACCTCATCTTTGTATTTGCACCGCCTGCATGGCTGAGTAAACCGCGGACTGAATAATGCCTGACCAATACTCAATACCTTCTTGGCTGCTCAGCAAGTCTTGCCGAACTTCAAAAATAGCCGTCGGTAAACGGTGTATGTCCGCGTAGTACTCGGTAGTGTGTGCACGAATGGTTTTGCCGGAATAGGGCTCGTTAAATCCAACTGTATCGCGAATGTCGTGGGTCTCGAAATACTCGATCAAGGCCCGCACAAACGGCGACTCCTCTTTCCACATTAAACTAAATTGCCAAGGACGCTGCGCGCCATGAAACACAGGCGTAAAGCTGTGGATACCAATCACGGGGAAAACCGCGTGCTTGGCTTTTAGCCGATACACCTGCGACTCCACGGCCGCATGAAAGGGTTTGTAAATATGCTCGATACGATGTTGGCGCTCCAGATCACACAAATCTCGATTGCCTGGCACGGCGTAGATTTCGCTCGCGGACGGTATGCTAGACGCAACATCGAGCGGGCGATTGCAATCAATTAACAAACGCGAGTAATTGCACTGTACGCCCGTGCATTCTAAGGCCTGTACCAAATGATCAAGCAACTCACGCGCACCGATGTCCCAACCAATGTGTGCCGCGACCTCACTCTCGCTAAGGCCAAGAGCACCGTACTCAGGAGGAATATAGTTGCTGGCATGTTCACACACCAGCAAACATGGGAATTCTGCGTGTGGATTGTGGTGTCCAAATGCAGGTAATGGAAATCGATTGGTCACGTTCATCGTGAATGGATTCGGCAACGACTGGTTAACTTTCGCGTCGTATCCGTAATAAGCCCTCTTGACTGGTACTGGCAAAGAGTACGCCTTCGCGCGTGTAAAGACTACCTCGACTAAAGCCGCGGCCGTTGCCCGTGGATTGTGCGTAGCAATCTACAAAGAACCATTCATCCGCTTTAAAAGGCCGATGGAACCAGATGGCGTGGTCGATTGACGCCATAATTAAAGTGTTGCGTTGTTGCGACGGCGATGCTGAATGCAAGCCATGGGGTTTGAGCGTTGAGTGCAACAGACCCATATCCGAGATATAGGCGAGCACCGAATTGTGGTCTGTGGTGTTATTCGGTAACGGCTTTTTGGTTTTTACCCAAAACTGCAAAGCATCTGGGTTGCTCACTTCGTCGTCGGCCAGATAGTACACATCCAAAAAGTCGGCTTGAAAGGTATTAGTAGACAAACGGTCTTCGGCAATGGCTTTTTCCAAAGCGGCTACTGGTGGACGGGCTGGGGTGTAAAAATCCAAACCCTCTTCGCGCTTTTGAAACGAGGCTGACAACAACAGAATTTGCCGCCCATGTTGTTTTGCAACCACCCTGCGCGACGAAAAACTACCGCCGTCTAAACTGCGATCGACGTAATAGATGATCGGGGCATTAACATCACCTTTCAGCAAAAAATAGGCGTGAGCCGAATGAATATGTCGATCTTCATCCAGCGTATGTTGGGCCGCTCGAATGGCCTGACCAAGCACCTGCCCCCCGTACACTTGTCCCGTGTTCAGATCTTTACTTTGTCCGCGATATAAGTCGGTGTCGAGCCGTTCGCAGTACATAAAGTCGACTAAGCTATTACTAACGTCCATACAATTTATTAAGCAAATGCGATTTTAGAGCGCTTTGACCACTATTAAGTTGTTAGTTGATGGTTGCGCCGGTCGTCTCAGCAACTGATTTAATGCGCTGGCAGGCTTGGGTCGTTTGCGCTTGACCCGCCATCAAAGCAGCACAGTCGAGCTTTAACGCGTCAGTCAAACAAGTTTGCGCGTCCGCTTCGTGTTCACCGCCTTCCAGCGACACGGCAATGGGCGCAGCAATTTGTGCACAGATTCCGTCTATCAACATATCGAGCATTGCTTGGTTAGAGGCATCCGAGGTCTGCACCGACAGCGTTTCGTAAGCGCAACTTTTCACCCGTTCGCATAACTGCATGGTAGGTGTTTGCAAATCCGCTTGGGTCGCCGTGCTGATAAGCGATAACAAACTAAGCGCACCAATTAGGCGGACTAGCGGTTTGAAAATAGGTCGATTCGTCATGGGCTGCTGCGCAGTCGCGCCTAAGGTTATGGGTAGGCAACACCCAGAGGGCGATGCTAAGGATGCTATTGTAACAAACATCCTAGCCGTCGCAGCACTTGAACTACGTCAATAGCATGGCGGACCGTTACTCCAAACCAATATTGGCGCAGATCTTGTTAACCAACTCGGCTTTATTAAGCGTATAAAAGTGCAAACTGTCCACGCCGTTATCTAATAAATCCAGACACAAGTGGCTTACTACATCGAGGCCAAACGAGCGCAATGATTGCGGATCATTAGCAAACTCCTCTAAGCGGCAAAGAATCCAACGCGGAATTTCGGCGCCGCAGGTGGCCGAAAAGCTTTTCAAATTAGCGACGTTGTCGATCGGCATAATACCCGGCACGACTGGAACCGAAACGCCGGCGCGATGCAGGTCGTCCATATACGCGAAGTAGCTATCGGCATTAAAGAAGTACTGAGTAATAGCGGCATTTGCGCCTGCTGCAATCTTCTCTTTAAAGTGCTGTATTTCTTGCGATGGACTACGCGATTCGGGATGAAATTCAGGATAGGCTGCCACTTCAATGATCAAGTCTTGGCCATATTCGTCCCGCAAGAAGCGCACCAAGTCTGCGGCATAATCAAACTCGCCAGCGGACATCATGCCCGACGGGTAGTCACCCCGGAGTGCGACGACCCGGTCGACGCCCAACGCCATGTAGTCGGCCATAATTTCTTTAATAAACGCTTTAGAGGTGCCTATGCAGGTGAGATGAGGTGCCGCGTTCGCGCCCGCCTGCGTAAGCGCTTTAACCGCTTCCAAAGTACCAAATTGAGTACTGCCGCCCGCCCCAAACGTTACCGACACGTAGTCAGGTGCTAACCCCTTTAACGCTTGGTACTGCTGCACAAGCGCGGATGTACCCGTTTCGACACGCGGAGGAAAAAACTCAAAACTGAGCTTTACGTTTTGCATATAAGCCTCGTAGAACAAACCAACATAATAGGACGTCGCTGACTAGCGACGCGCACTCTCGAACGTCAAGTAGACGTCGAGAGCGTTTTATCGAGTGGTTGATCTAGTAACGATAGTGGTCTTGCTTATACGGGCCGTCGACCGATACATTGATGTAGTCGGCTTGCTCTTGAGTAAGCGTAGTCAACTTAACGCCAATTTTCTCAAGATGCAGACGCGCAACTTTTTCGTCTAGATGCTTAGGCAAAATGTATACGTCGTTGGCGTAATCAGCATTTTTGGTAAACAGCTCAATTTGCGCCAAAGTTTGATTGGTAAACGAATTTGACATCACAAAGCTAGGGTGGCCCGTCGCGCAGCCAAGATTTACGAGGCGACCTTTAGCCAGCAAAATAATGCGCTTACCGTCTGGGAAAATAACGTGGTCTACTTGCTCTTTAATGTTTTCCCACTCGCAATCTGCCAAGCTCGCCACATCAATTTCGTTATCAAAATGGCCGATGTTGCACACAATGGCTTGGTCCTTCATGGCCGCCATGTGTTCTTTGCGAATAATATTAAAGTTACCTGTGGTGGTTACAAAGATGTCGGCGTTATGTACTTCGTCTTCTAAACGCACTACTTGATAACCTTCCATCGCCGCTTGCAAAGCGCAGATTGGGTCAATTTCAGTTACTTTTACAATCGCGCCCAAACCGCGTAACGATGCCGCCGAACCCTTGCCTACGTCGCCATAACCGCACACAACCGCCGTTTTACCCGCAATCATTACGTCGGTTGCGCGTTTAATAGAATCTACCAAGGACTCACGACATCCATACAAATTGTCGAACTTAGACTTAGTAACCGAATCATTTACGTTGATCGCAGGAAACGGTAACTCGCCCTTCTTAACCATTTGATACAAACGCGCAACACCTGTAGTGGTCTCTTCGGTTACCC
Organism: uncultured Gammaproteobacteria bacterium; assembly: GCA_964407915.1. Lineage (GTDB taxonomy): Bacteria > Pseudomonadota > Gammaproteobacteria > Arenicellales > Arenicellaceae > Arenicella. Next base: position 9,995 of record CAYOXK010000011.1, on the reverse strand, counting down.
CTTTTACTTCGGCAAGCCGACGCGAATACCAAGTGTTGTCTTTCGCGAGCGTTTGCTTAATGGCGGCATACAGACACGTTTCTTCTTCGCTGGTGGGTTTATCTAAGATTGAGATATCTTTTTCGGCCTTAGCGCCCAAAATTAGTAGCAACGTAGCATCGCCACCGTCATCTAGAATCATGTTCGGGCCAGTATCGCCTGCCCAATCCATGATGCGATGGGTAAAGTCCCAATACTCCTCAAGGTTCTCGCCTTTAAACGCGAACACGGGAATGTTTTGCGCTGCGATAGCCGCGGCGGCATGATCTTGCGTTGAATAAATATTGCACGATGCCCAACGCACTTGCGCACCCAAAGCCACGAGTGTTTCAATCAACACCGCGGTTTGAATGGTCATGTGTAGCGAACCCGTAATTTTGGCGCCTTTGAGCGGCTGTGCTGCACGGAATTCTTCGCGAATAGCAATTAGACCTGGCATTTCGGTTTCGGCAATCGCAATTTCTTTGCGGCCATAACCGGCTAGGCTAATGTCACGAACGTAGTAATCTGTAAACTCTGGGATAGATGGATTTGCACTCATCTTTCATCTCCTATTAAAAAGGTTAACGAAAAATGAGCGTCGTTGCAGGGGTTATCGCTTTGGCGCACTACTTTGGTCCAATAATTAGTAACGATAGTCGCAACCAAAAGTAGAGAGCTTAAAGCCGTTTGAGCCTGACGACAGTCGGTGTCGTTGCAACGCTCCTCAAACGTGGGGCCGATTATAAGAACTGTATGTGAAAATTTCTACACGAAAGCACGAATAATTCGTAACGAGTCAAGCCGCCTGATAGAGCCAAACGTAAAGCGGACGGCACTCAATACGAATTAAGCTTCGCTCCATACCGCTAATTCGTTGCCGCCGGGTTCTATAAACTGAAAGCGCTTACCACCCGGGAATGCAAATATTGGTTTCACTATCCGGCCTCCCGCCGCTGCTACTTTAGCGAGCATGGCAGATAGATCGTCGGTGTAGAAAACGGTTAAGGGCGCACCGTCGGCGCTCGTGGCTACGGACTTCGCAACATAGAAGCCCCCATCCACACCTTGGCCTGTAAAGGCGGCGTACTCGGGTCCATAGTCCACAAAGGACCAACCAAACGCGGCTGCAAAAAAACGCTTAGTGCTCGCTATGTTGGTTGTGGCAAATTCTAGATAGTCAATTTTATTCAAGTTCAACGGTTGGCTCCAAAAAATGATATCGCGCGGCTCCGTTCGGTTCGATCTCTTTACGTACCTCGCCGCGATGCAACAAGTAGTTCATGTGCGCTTGCGTTTCGCCCGTGGCCAGCACCACATCTACCGCACTCAGTTCGCGAGCAAACATCACGCCGCGCAACTGATCAATGGTTTGAGGTTGCGCCTGCAACGACAACCGTAAGCGATTAAGCTGCGCGTGATGGTCGTCGATTAGCTGTTGCATACGCGCTTGCAGCCCGCGAAAGGGCTCTTGGTGCGACGGTAACACCAGAGTTTCAGGAGCAATGGTGTCGCGCAGCTTCTCGCACGATGCAATCCAGTCGCCGAGTGGATCGGCATGACGATTGGCCAGATACACGCTCACGTTTGAGGATATGCGCGGAATGGCTTGATCACCCGAGATTAGCACACCAAGCTCGGTGTTATATAAGCAGCAGTGTTCAGGGGAGTGACCGTTACCGCACACAATCCGCCAAGAGTTGCCGTTAATCTCAAACACATCGCCCTCTTGCATAAAGGTTACTATGTCTTTGCGTACTCGCCGATTAGCGGGTTTCTCTTCTACGCTAAAAAAGCGGATGAAGCGGTCATGAAAACTGGCAGGAAAATTGAGTTCGGTTAAATAGCTCTTTGCTTCTAACTCTAAGCTTTGCGCATCGCGTTTGAGTATCGAACGATAAAGTTGATACTCGCCCCCGCTGATGTGTACTTTTACCTTACAGCGCTCTGCCAGCCAGGCGGCCAGGCCTATGTGGTCAGGGTGAAAGTGCGTAACGATTATGCGCTTTACCAAATCCGGCGGCATAAAGTGTTCGAACACCTGCTCCCACACTTGTTCACACATGGGCGCATCGAAGCCGCAATCAACAATGGTGAAGCCATCGCCATCTTTGAGTAGCCACAAATTAATGTGATCGAGGCTAATGGGGAGCGGCATCCGCAGCCAGAATGCACCCGGCGCAACCTCGAACGGCTCGCCGTGTGGCGGACTCCACTTTAATTTAAAAGGGTAGTGCAAGTCTGGTTTAGCGGCAAACTGGGTGGGCAAATGGGTCAAAAGAACATCCTGTAGTAATGCAAAAGTAGTGTGCGGTGCGAAAAAATCGCCAGTAGAGCGTTTAAGTATAACCGCACAGTAGTGTCCTGCGCTAAACGTGAGCCGATCATCAATTTAAGGACAAATCGAACCCTCATACCCCCACCAAACAGGCCAAACTGGCTTTTTATATAAATTATATAAATATAAGTTCTTATTACTTCTGGTTTTATGCCCAAGGCCTTATATTCTGCCCCAAACCCTGTGCTCCCACATAAGCAACGAGCTCCACACCGCGCGAAACCGCACAAATAAGATGTATCAATACGACACCATAGACAAAACCATAGTAGCCGAGCGCGTTGAGCAATTTCGCGATCAAGTTAAGCGCTATTTAGCGGGCAGTATTGCCGAAGACGACTTTAAAGCGCTACGCCTACGCAACGGTTTGTATATGCAAGTTCATGCGCACATGTTGCGCGTGTCAATTCCCTATGGCCTGCTCAACACCGAGCAGATGCGCATGCTGGCACACATCGCGCGCAAATATGACCGCGGCTATGGCCACTTCACTACGCGGCAAAACATTCAGTACAACTGGCCTAAACTTGAGCAAGTTCCCGATATTTTAGCGGATTTAGCAAAGGTCGAGATGCACGCCATGCAAACCAGTGGTAACTGCATTCGTAATATCTCGTCGGATCAGTATGCAGGCGTAGCGCCCGATGAAATTATTGATCCACGGCCTTATTGCGAAATTATTCGGCAGTGGTCAACGCTGCACCCAGAGTTTTATTGGTTGCCACGGAAATTTAAGATTGCGGTAACGGGAGCGCTCAATGATCGTGCGGCCGTACAATTTCATGACATAGGTTTACAAGTAATAGAGCAGGGCGGCCAGATTGGCTTTTGTGTTTATGTAGGTGGTGGCTTAGGTCGCACGCCCGTCATTGGCAAAGTGATTAAAGACTTTTTGCCACGCGAAGATATTTTGTCGTATTGCGAGGCCATTTTACGGGTGTATAACTTGCATGGGCGGCGTGACAATAAATTTAAAGCGCGCATCAAAATTCTGGTTAATGCCTTAGGCATTGATGCGTTTCGAGACGAAGTAGAAAAAGAATGGGCGCCAATGCAAGGCGGCAACTTAACGTTGACGGCCGCTGACTTCGCTACCATGCAGCAGTTCTTTCCTGCGCCCGCGTACGCCACCTTAGACGCTACCGATCAACGCATTGATCAATGGCGCGCACTCGATACGCGCTTTAAAAATTGGGTTGACCATAATACCGCCGAACATAAACAAGCGGGGTATCGCATCGTTAACATCTCGCTAAAAGAACACGGTGTAGCACCGGGTGATGCCACTGACGTGCAAATGGATGCCATAGCGGATATTGCCGAACAATACTCGTTTGGGGAAGTACGCGTAACGCATGAACAAAATCTAGTGCTGGCGGATGTGCGTAATAAGGATCTACTCGAAGTGTGGCGTGCTCTAGACAAGCACAATCTGGCCACGGCAAATATTGGGTCATTAAATGACATGATTTGTTGCCCAGGGTCAGATTTTTGCTCATTAGCGAACACCACTTCTATCGGCATTGCCAAGCAAATTAACGAGCGCTTTGATAACTACGCTGAACTCTACGACATTGGCGAAGTGAAACTGAAGATGTCGGGCTGCATGAATGCGTGTGGCCATCACCATGTTGGTCATATCGGTATTTTGGGGGTCGATAAGAAAGGGGAAGAATGGTACCAACTTACCCTGGGCGGCGACGCTGGCAATGACGCCGCATTAGGGGAGCGACTCGGGCCCGCCATTGCTAAAGCGGATGTAAGCGACGCAATCGCGCATATTCTTGATGTATATAAAGACATTCGCCTAGACGGTGAATCGTTTATACAAACATTTCGACGTGTGGGCGTTGAGCCCTTTAAAGATCGCGTATACGCCGAGGCCGCATAATGAGCGTAACCAATTTAAAAGCCCGCCCAGCGGCTACCGCGGACCGCATTAGTGAAGACATTGCGCGCCCGAGCATGATCAAAGATCAAATGGTGTGCGCTAACAGCTTAAAACACGTGGCGGCGCCTGACTCACTAGACGCAGTCATAAACGCCAGTGTACCGCTAGAATTTTGGTTAGCACATAAGCAAGACATAGTCGAACGCGGTGGCTTTATTGCCGTGCAAGTCGCCGCCGACGAAAGTCCTTTAGTGCTTGTTGAGGATCTGCATAAAATTGATTGCATTGTACTGCCGTTTGTAACTGGTGTAGACGGCCGTTCTTATTCGCACGCGTATCGATTGCGCACACAACTAGGCTTTACTGGCGAGATTCGCGCAACGGGCGATGTTAAGCGCGACACCTTGGGCTTTTTACAACGCGTAGGTGTTAACGCATTCGAGCTGAGCGAGGAACAAGACCTGCAAGCTGCCCTTACTGCGTTTGCTGATTTTAGTGATGTTTACCAGCCGTCGGCTGACGCGGGCGAATTAATCTTCGCACGACGTCGACGTCACTATTCCTAGCAACATCATCACCAAATCGTACGCCCAAAAAAAATATGGCACACATCACCTTTGTAAAGAAGATTCTGGCTGACGGTTCGCCTTGCAAAAAGTGTCGCGAAGTAAGCGACCGCTTAGAGTCCGATCGCTTAATGGGCGTGATCAATCAAATTGCCATTGCCGATGAACGCGACGCTGATTCGCAAGGCATGCAACTCGCCGCGCAATATCAAGTAAACCGCGCCCCGTTTTTTGTGGTGACGGACGATACCGGCAAGACCACCGTTTACGACGTGTACTTTCAATTTAGAAAGGCGGTGCAAACCGCCGCGTAAGCTCTACAGTATCGCCGCACGGATGAGGTTAGAATAAAGGTCCTTAAGAACACAACACTCGCTCATCATGGACCTAGAAATTCTTCTCAGAATCGCGGTATTCGTATTCATTTTCGCCGTGCCTGCCTACATTGTCTATCTGCTTATTAAATCTAACAAAGACAACTAGCTTTTTTCAAGGCGCAAGGTTGCGTGCTTACCTGAGGCGTCTTAGAGCATTCTCCCGTTTGCAATGCACCACAAAAGGCAGTCTTGATTTGACGCTTTATCGGAGTCTACTATTTATACTCAGACGACAAAGCAAAGGCCTGAACTAGGCCGTTTTTGGCCCCGACCGTTCTTTGTTCCGCTTGAGCTCTTGTTTTGTTGCGTTATCGCTGAGATATGGTTATCTGACTGTATACGAAGGTGCATCGATGCTATCTACGTATTTCCGAAAGTCTGAGTCGAAGTTCAGTTTGCGTATGCCCCAAATATGTTGAAAGGATGGGATTCCCATTGTTTGGGTATAGTCTCTGGACAACCCTTGCCAGACACTCTCCTCTAGATTCCCGACTTTGCTTTCCAAGAAGGCATTTTCCCATGCGCGAAAAATGTTTGTGGTTAAAACAATTAGCTGCACTGACTCAGCGTCGGTTAAAGAATTGAAATCTTTATTAGCCCGCACGAAAATGTCGCTCATGTTTTTGTTGGCGAACATTGCTGTTGTTCCTCGCAACTCTCTGGACATTTCACGCAACGCAGAAAGTTTTTCCTGTTTGTTCTGCGAGCGAATCTGCAGTGCCAAATAAACAAGTGAAACGACTACGGCTGATGCGCCAAGAATATCGCTGATGGCACTTATAGCATCCCAGTTCATACGCTAACTCTCTTTAGAAATATAACGCCCGCCAAATAAGCGGTGCCAAGCGATGTTTGACGAATTGTGGCACGTGTTAACCGTTACTACTGCCACTTAAGGTCTCTATGAGACTGTGCGCAATCTCTTAAATACAGATTTATAAGGCTCTGATAGGGTATACCTTTATCTTCAGCCAACTCTTTAAAGTAGTTGATCGTGTCTTGATCTAGGCGAATAGTCACCTGCTTTTTCAATTTTTTGATATAGGGATTCGGAGTTGAATCAGTAAAATCGTAACTATCACGCATATCTAAAGCTCTCATAGATTCTTCGTTCTTTCTTATCTGCTTTCCTTGCAGATATGATTCGAATTTTTTCTTCATCTCGAATGCAGTGGCAAACGATCAGAAGATTTGAATTAATACTTGTTCCCATCAATATAAAACGCTCTTCATCCTGAGAGTGATCGGGGTCCGCTATTAAGCGAGCAAAATCATCTGAGAAGACTGTTTTGGCTTTTTCAAAAGAGATGCCATGCTTCGAATAGTTTGAGGCAGCTTTGTCAAAGTCCCACTCAAATAGAAAGTTACTCATCTTATTATTATAACTACGATGTAACTACACGCAATAACTTATGTACAGTTCAGCTCGGCACTGGGCACGACCGAAACATGCTGTCCAGCGTCAAGTTCAAAATATTTTGTGGCTGTTGTGAACGTTTATTTCTCTTGGTCAATGTATATTTAGTTCCTCGTACCCAACAAAGTCTGTATTCCGCGTTAAGCGGGTAGGCTTTCGTCAGATGCCTGGGTTAAAACCAACCCAGGCATCAGATCATCAGCAAAACTGCGTTATTCACTTTTGCTCAAACGGTTGGCATAGGCTTCAACCGTATATTCACGGCCCAAGAAGTCTCTAACCAGTTCGCCGGCTGGCTTGGTACCGGTTTTGGCCAGTATCAAATTGCGGTAGTCTGCGGCTGTTTTTTTGTTGCGCATACCTTCTTTTTTAAAGCGCGACAATAGTTCTTCTGCAATCGATTCGGACCATTGGTACGTGTAGTATTTGGAACCGTATCCGCCTAGATGCCCAAACGAGGTGTGCATATAGGTGCCTTCGGTATAACCATAAGGTGCGTAGCGCTCAAGAATGTCCTTTTCAAAAGCTTCTAAATTCAACCCTTTGGGATCGCGGTTATAAAGCTCTAAAGAGAGCGCTGTGTAGGCTAACTGACCTGCCACCCCAAGCGCTTGCCCGAAATAGCGCGCGCGATTCATTTTTGCGACTAACTCTTTAGGAATTGTCTCGCCTTCGGCATTAGTTGCAAAGTCGCTGAGCGTATTGTAATCCCACACCCACTCTTCCAACATCGTAGACGGGGCTTCGCCGAAATCAGATTCATTCTGAAATCGGCTATTCGCGATATCATTTTGCCCTGCAAACACCCAATGTAATAGATGGCCAAACTCGTGCAAAAATGTTTCAACATCGTCATGCTCCATCAACCCTTTAGGGAAGTTCTGCAACAAGGCACCAGCAGGTATTTCAATGTCCTTTTTACCCATCTTGATTCCAAATTGCGCAGCATGCGTAAACTTGCCTTCGCGAGGGTGAGAATCTAGAAAAATTCGACCAATCAAAACGTCGTTATCGAATACCTCGTAGGCTTCAACACTGTTATGCCAAACCGGCGCATCAACTGCTTTAATGCTTAAGTCGAACAAGTCTTCAGACAATCGGATTATTCCGTCACGTACCTTGTCGTAATGAAAATATTCTCGCACTTCTTTAGCGTCTAATTGATACTCTTGCTCGCGAATAATATTAGCGACGTAACTCGCATCCCAGCTACGCACCTCTTTGGCCTCTGGCACAATCAATTGCATGCGCTTTAACATACGCGCTTTTTCCTTTTGCACGGGTTCCTTAATCGCTGCACTCAACTTAGCGGCAAAGGCAATGGCATTGTCGGGATTCTTAACCATTGTGCCGAGCATGTCATAGTGAGCAAAATGCTTATGGCCCAGTGTGGTCGCTAGTTCTTGTCGCTTCTCTACAAGATTCAGTAGCACTGCTTGATTTTCAGGATAAGCTCTTACCCCACGCAACAACGTAATTTCTTTACGTAGTTCACGATCATGTACGTAGGTATAAATGGGAAAGACATCCGGAGTCGCGGTGGTAATTTTCACTAAGCCGTTTTCATCAACAGGGTGCGCGTCGAGATAGTCTTGCGGAAGTCCAGCTAAACGCTCTGGTTTAACGAGCAGGGTGCCCACCGCATTATTGATATTAATGTTGAACGTATTGCTAATCTCCGATATCTCGTTATTCAGCTGTTCAATTTTATCGCGCGTAGCTTTGTCTTCGCCAATACCGGACATGCGGAACGACTCTAGCCAGTACTCAACGGTAAAGCGCTTTTCTGCTGCAAGTGTCTTGGTGTCGATTTTGGCGATACGTTCGTACAAATCTCTATTCGCATTAAGGCTGCTCAAAACCTCAAACCCCTTCAGCGCGCAATCCGTACTCGCTTTTCGTACGGCTTCGTCTGGGTGCGCATTCTGCATAAGGTAGTCGTGCAAAAGGTCATCGTAAAAGCGCATCATTAAGTCATCTAACGGTTCTGCCACAGTTGCGTAAGTTGCTGGGCTTTGCTCTGCAAGAAGCTTCGTTAGTCCTTCGTCAAACGAGTCCATGTAGGCAGCGCATTTGCTGGTAATAACTTCCGGCGCCTTGTTGTAAGCATTGTCGGCTGCAACGCTAACGCTGGTAAAAAGCGATAAACTGAGTACTGCGACAAGGCAACGAAACGATATTTGAAGGGTAGACATAAAAACCTCTGTTGGTGGGTTTACACAAAACTATGCATCACAAAATTGACTGACGCGAGTTTTAATAGCTAGATGGATTCGCCAAATGACTTAAGCTCTAAAATCGCTTCAATCTTTGCTTTTCTCAACAACTTGCTCGTCGATAAGGTCGGGGTCGAACCATACCTTTATTTTGGAACAGACAGCGCCGTACGCAAGCTCTCTTAAAATTTTTTCTTCCACTTGCGGATATCCGCTGTCGCGCTTGAGCATTCTGTTAAGCCTTTAAGCGATAATCCCTAAAGTTTACAATTTCAACATCACAGTTGGGAAACCGAAATGTAGCACGGTGCTTAAGCACATGACCTATCAACCTGTAGTTCAGAAGTAGTTACAGTACTTGGTTTTTTACTTGCTAGTATCCAGCGTCCACTTGCACACGCCATAGTAGTTGCTCGCCTAGAGTTGCTTGTTATGTGTATAAATGTTAAAAAACATACACCAAAAAATGTACCTGATCGGAACGATTTTGCAATGCGTACTAATATAGATATTGACGAGAAATTAATGAACGATGCCCTCAAACTCACTGGCCTCAAGACTAAAAGGGATGCCGTGGAATTAGGACTGAAAACTCTGGTAAGGCTTCAGAAACAAGCTGAGATCAGGAAGTATAAAGGCAAGCTAAAATGGGAAGGCGACTTAGATGATATGAGAAGCGCTTCATGATTTTAGTTGATTCCAGTGTATGGATTGACTATTTCCTTGGTCGAGACACTCCTCAAGTCAAAATCTTAGACGAAAGCCTAGGCGTGAGAAATGTCGGAATCGGCGATCTAATTCTGACCGAAGTTCTTCAAGGTTTTCGAAACGACAAAGACTACCGAATTGCCCAGTCGATTATGGATGAACTGAATTTCTTCGATATGCTCGGCAAAAGCATGGCGATAAAAAGTGCCGAGAACTTTAGAAAACTCGGCAAAAATGGTTGCAACATCCGTAAAACTGCCGATGTCATTATTGCTACTTATTGTATTGAGCATAATCTGCCGCTGCTATTTTCTGACAAGGACTTCATACCTTTTGTTCAGCACCTAGAACTCGTAGAGGTAAAATAGTACTCAGAATGCCCGTAGTCCACGCGGGTTCGTAGCGAAAGCGCGACGGCATTGGAAAAACGATTAAAGGGGTCATCTTAGACTTAATATACAAGT
>CAYOXK010000010.1:24120-45509 GCA_964407915.1 uncultured Gammaproteobacteria bacterium | reverse complement strand
CAAATAATCACGCTGATCGATTTCGATCAACACTTCGCCCTTGCTGAATGCGCCGCCTACTCGAAAATTATCCGACTGGCGAATGATCTCGCCGCGTATTTGCGCTACTAAGTTGCCACGGGTATCAGCTTGCACGGTGCCGCTGGTGTTCACCAACACGGGGTAGGAAGACGGTGCTACGCGCACCACGTCCACTTTTACCACTGTTTCGGGGATGTCGCGCTTTTCGGCTTGTGGGCGGGTCATCCACATCACCATAACCAGCAGAGCGGTTACGCCAAGAATGATCGCAACGATCAGTAATTTGCTTTGCCATGACCGGCCAGTTGTTTGCTCAATACTCATCGGGGCTCACTACACTCAGTTTGTTTCCAAAATGCTATCTCTCAATAGCGACAGGCTTACGCCTTATAACTATGACGATGTGCTCAAATCGTCGCTAATAATACAATTCTTCGCACTCTCTGTTGTGGGAATGTGTTGCGCGAAGGTGTTGCAGGATAATGTGCCAGTATGGCGCGCCTACCCGATCACACTATATTGGGCCAGTTAGCGACAAATACAACTCGCCAACAAAAAAGGATGGTGGCTGCCGCCACCATCCTCTCGCTAGTCCGCAATGCGAACCTTTTTCGTCCAGCGTTACGTACGCCCTTGTGTACTAACATAGAGGACTGCAAGCATAACCCCTGATTAGTTGGCTTTGTGTTAAGACGCGATGAATTATTCTGCCGTTTCAACCCGCTCGCCAAAGTCGCCGCCCAGGGCTAAATGCAGGTTGATGCGATTCTGCAGCAGGGCGTTACGTAACGTGATCTCGTTCAAGCGAGAATTAAACACGCTGCGCTGTGCTTGTAAGACGGTTTGATAGTCTTCAATACCGGATTGATATCGATCCAGGGCTAAATCTAAACCGCCTTGGGCTAAGTCAACGGCTTTTTTTAGGGCTTCGTGTTGCTCTTTAAGGGCCGCTTCGCGAGAAATAGCATTTTCGACTTCTTCAAAGGCCGATAACGAAGTGCGTACAAAACCTGCGTAGGCGGCTTCGGCTTGATACCCAGCCTGCTTCGCACGCGAGCGCAAAGCCCCCGCTTGAAAAATGGGTAGAGCCACGCCGCCGATTAAGTTTTTAACAATATTGTCGTTCTCAAATAGCTGATCAAATTCATTGCGCGAATCCCCAATCGAACCCGTAAATGTTAAGGCAGGTAAACGTTCGCGTTGTGCCGCTTTGGCGCTCGCGCGCGCGGCCTCGTATTGATACCGACTCGCTTGCACGTCGGGGCGGCGGTCCATTAATTGCGCCGGTAAGCCAACGGGAATTTGCGTAGCGAGTTCGGGCAATACTGTGGTGAACTCCATGGTAGAGCCTGGGTATTCGCCCAACAATGATTTAAATGCTCTTAGACTCGCTAGGTAATTGAACTCCGCATCCGCTAGTGCCGAGATTTGCACCTGCACGTCCGAACGACTCAAATAAACGTCAAGCGCTGAGCGCAAGCCACGTTGGTAATTTTCTTCAATAATCGACGCGGTGCGTTCAAAACTCTCCAAACGCTGCACGCCTAAATCAACCAATTGCTTGTTCGTGTTTAAGTTGTACCAAGCACGCCCAACATTGGCCACTAACGACAATTCGGTACTGCGGTATAGTTCTGCTTGAGCTTTGGCATCGAAGGCTGCAGCGCGTTTGCGTTGCGTGAGCTTGCCCCAGATGTCTGCTTCCCAACTGACGTCTAAGCCCGCACTGGCGCTGCGCAACTTGGTTTCAACTCCGTCGGTTTCGGTGTCGGTGGCGTTGCGCGTAGCGCCAATTGACAAGCTTGGCCAGATGGGTCTGCCCGTAATGGTGACTTGTTCGATCGCGGCTTTAAGTTGCGCGGCCGAGGCCATTAAATCTGGGTTGTTGTTAAGCGCAAGCTGCGCATATTGGGCAAATTCAGCATCGGCAAAACTGTCGACCCAGCCATCTACTACGGCCTCGTCCACAACCATCACCGGTTCGCCTTCAACGCCGTCGGCCATCGTCCAATTGCTCGGTACGGCGATGTCAGGCTCGCTCGGTAAATTGCGCACACTGCCTGCACAGCCAGCTAGGAATAGTGTGCCTGCCAGCGTTCCGACTAACAGTGATTTGCGTACCGCCGTTGCGAGCTTGGTTGGAGGCAGCTCTATATTGGCCGAGGCGCGCTGCTGAATCGGGTTTTGTATGAGTGGCGATGATAATGTCATTATGGTCTCTCTTGCAGGTCGGCAGCCTCGTGTATGTGGAGGATACCGCCTGATAGTTTATTTATTTGTTATATCAGTGGATTGTGTAGGTTGTTGCGCGTGCAATCGTGCTCAAGCCTAAGCTTCACACAGTTAGACGCAAGAAAGTGCATTTTGGATGCGAATTTCAATGTTTGGGTAAAAAATAACCGCCATTTCTGACTTGCGTCATTCAGTTCGTGCATGCTCTAGGGCTATTTTAGGTCTTTGTGGTTCGATAGTGGCCAACGATATGAATAACGATGTGACTAACTATCTGGCTAATTATGCAACCGTAAAACGCCCTTACAAATTGCACGATGTCGGTTGCTCACTTAAGATGCGGTTACGGCGCTTGAGCATATTACTCGCACTTTAAGTAGCCTCAAAGTCAATTAACAAACTGTAAACGTGCCGTTCAGCCTTGCTATCCGCGGCGGTCTGTAACTCTGATCCTTACCGAGCATTCTGCCATTATGTCTAATTCTACTTCCGTGGTCGCGCAAATTCTTATTGAAGCGCTGCCGTATATTCAAAAGTTTCATGGCAAAACCATTGTGATCAAATACGGCGGCAACGCCATGATCGACAACGCGCTTAAAGAGAGCTTTGCGCGGGATGTGGTTTTAATGAAACTGGTGGGCATGAACCCTGTGATTGTGCATGGCGGAGGGCCGCAGATAAACGAAACGCTGGCGCGCGTGGGCAAAACCACGCAGTTTATCGACGGTCAGCGCATTACCGATGCCGAAACGATGGATATAGTCGAAATGGTGTTGGGCGGGCTCGTAAACAAAGAAATTGTGCACTTGATTAACTCACACGGTGGCAAAGCGGTTGGCCTAACGGGCAAGGATGGCGGCATGATTACCGCGCGTAAATTGCGCTCAAGTAAGCCCGATGTGGATTACGGCCAAGTAGGGGAGGTGGTGAGTGTTAACCCCGCCTTGGTGGCCACATTAGAGTCGCAACGCTTTATACCCGTGATCGCGCCCATTGGCGTAAGCGATCAAGGCGCGACTTATAATATTAATGCCGACTCAGTGGCGGGCGCACTGGCGCGTACACTCGCCGCCGAGAAATTAATCTTAATGACCAATACGCCGGGCGTGTTAGATAAGGAGGGTCGCTTGCTTGAATGTTTAAGCGCGGCTGAAGTGAGCGCCTTAAAGGCCAATGGCACGATCGAAGGCGGCATGATTCCCAAAGTAGATTGTGCGCTGGATGCCGTGCAGGCGGGGGTACATACGTCGCACATTATTGATGGCCGCGTGGACCACGCCCTGTTGCTGGAAGTGCTTACCGATAAAGGCGTTGGTACGCTGCTAACAATCTAATCAGTTAATGCGAAGTGAATAAGTTGTTAGCGCGTGGCAAGGCGTAATACTTCGCTCAGGCTGGCCACTGTATGCGAAGGCTCTTCGGGTATTTCGGCAAAGGCGGTATCGCGCCGTTGCCCGGTAGGGTCATAAAAAACACCGCCCATGCCCATGCGAATTGCGCCCGCCACATCGTTCAGCGCGTGGTCGCCCACTTGCCAAGCATGATCAGCAAGGGCATTGGCCCGTTCAAGCGCTAACGCAAACACGGGCGCATGTGGCTTGTGCGCGCGCGCCTCGGCGCTAATCGTAATGCAGTCAACGTGGTTGCGTAAATTTAAGTGCGCAATTTTCCCGCTCTGCACACGCTCAATCCCATTCGTAATAATGCCTACAGTAACCCCACTCGCGCGCAAAGCATCGAGCGTGGCAATGGCATCGTGATACGGCACCACATTAGCCGAGCTTACCCGAATATATTCTTCCAGCATCGCGTGGCCGAGAGGTTCGGCCGCGCGTGCCGTTATCAGCTGTGCATCTAAAGCAGACAAGCCGAAACAGTCAGCAAACTGCTGCTCAGGGCTTAGATGAGTATTGAACATGCTGTCCCAGATCTGCCCAGCGCGCGTGCGCAGAGCCGCGAAATACGCGGCTTCGTGTTCGGCGCCGAGCGTATCGGCGAAGGCGGCGAATACATCTCGAAACAGCTCAGGAATGGGCTTGCGGTTTTCGATAAGGGTTTCGTCAAGGTCAAAAAACACGACCCGTGGGGACTTTGGCAACATGCTGCTCTCGGTAAATTTGTAGGCGCGTCGAGTCCACCGCTCTGCTCACGGCATACACGGCGCTACGCAACAATGCATCAGGGCTAATGGTGGCGAACTGTGCCATCGAATGTGTCAAGACCGCGTGCTAAACACGTGGTAAACAGCCTCGATTTTGGCGTTCACTCGGCATTGCGGTATTCCCTCTATCGCCTAGCTTTAGGTTGCTAGGCGCTAACTATGTCTTAGCTATACCGTAGCTAGGCGCTGACTGAGCCCACTCTTTGCTTACTCAGGTTTGGACAGCGGCGGATTTTTTAATGTGAAGTTACCCGTGCTTTCTTCCCACGCTCTGCGCAATACAAATTTGCGATTCAGGCCAATGGAGATGCCCGCCAAGGTCACTTCCGTATAGCCCTCATCGGCGGTTAGGCGATCTGATTTCAAGACGTCTGCAAGCGGGGTGTTATCCATTGCCGCCATTTGTCCAATGGTGGCTAATTGGCCGATAAAGCGCTGAAATTCGCGCAAGCCCAAACCATCGGTGGTCGCGCCATGGCCCGGAATGACGGTCGTAAACTCCAGCTCGAACACGCGGTCTAAGGTAGCGGCCCATTCTTGTACCGAGCCACCGGCTTCTAAGTCGATATTGGGGTAGTGCTGATTAAAGAGCAAATCCCCTAGGGCGACTGCGCCTTCTTCTTCAATTAGTACCACTAAATCGCCATCGGTATGGCCGCGGCCGGGGGCTTTAAGCAGTATGGTTTTGTTACCCAGATCAATACGCATTTCCTCGCCAAAGGTGTCGTTGGGGAGCAATTTCGCGCGTTCGTCGTTCCAAAAAGACTCGTCCAGCGCTTTTAAGTGCGACAGTGTGCGATGCGTAGAAACGACGCGTGTGCCTGGCTCAAACGCAGGGTTACCGTGCGTATGGTCTAGGTGATAGTGCGTATTGATGAGCAACACCACGGGCTTACCCGTGAGTTCCTCGGCTTTGCGTTTAATGAGCGCCCCTTGCATGGGAAACGTCATTGAGTCGATCACGACCGTGCCAGCCTCTGTGTTTAAGACCGTGGTGTTACTGCCCACACCGCGTAACACATAAAGGTCGGGGCTTAGTTGCTCTACGCTTAAACTGCGAATGCTAATTAATAAATAGAGCGCCGCTGCGGCCACGGCTATGAGCACGGCAAAGACTACTTTTTTCCAGAGTTGCATAATGAAGAATCCCTTAAGAACCTTGTTATTTTTTGATTGTGACACTATAAACTAGGCAGACGCTAAGGTTAATCACCCCACTATGCTTTTTAGTGTGTTAAATTGATGACCAGTAAGCAGGAAAAATATGAGTGATTCAACTAAAACCCACATGCACGAAACAACCGTAGAGCTCGTTCATCTAGATAACGGCGATATTGCTTTGCGCAGAGCCGATCTGCCTGAGCAACCGATGGTGGTGATTAAGTTCTCTGACATCTCGTTGAGTCTTCTGACGCTCGATAAAATGGAGATTGCTCGCGCGATGGTCGAAGCGGGTATCCAGCGGTTTGGCCAAATTCAGTCGCGGCGTATGGAAGAAGCCCGCGAAGCGGCCGAGCAAGGCATGCTGCATTAATGCGGCTTAGTAAGCCGAATCAGCCCTAAATGTGTCTGGCCAATGTATGTGGGCGCCTTTCTTTAATATCTTATTGACCCCTTTAACGGGCGTTGCTCGCACGCCCTAATCGAGAGTTATCTATGTGGTTTGCCATTATGAGCGAAGACGTGCCGAACAGCACGGCGATGCGCGTTGAACATCGTCCTGCCCATTTAGACCGACTTCACGATTTGCTTGCCCAAGAACGATTACTTATCGCTGGGCCGCATCCAGCTCCGGAAGAAGCCCCCGATGCCGTCCCCAGTTTTACCGGTAGCTTAGTGGTTGCGCGTTTCGATTCGCTTAGCGACGCCCAAGCTTGGGCGCAGCAAGACCCCTTTCTGCTCAATGGTGTGTACGCCAAAACAGTGGTTAAGCCGTTTAAGTTAGTTCTGCCTTAATGACCGTTCCCGTTATGAAACTCCCGTTGTGAACTGGAGTTCGGATAAACGCTGATACAAAGGCGAACTCTGTAATAACTCCTCGTGCGTGCCCTGCGCCACTAACTGCCCGTATTCCATTACCGCGATTTGATCGGAATTGCGAATAGTCGCGAGACGGTGGGCGATAATAATGGTGGTGCGGTTTTGCATGAGCGCTTCCAGCGCCTGCTGCACCTTCTGTTCGCTCTGCGCGTCTAAAGCGCTGGTTGCCTCGTCTAATAATAAAATCTTCGGGTTCTTAAGCACCGCGCGGGCTATGGCAATGCGTTGCCGTTGCCCACCCGAAAGGCGCACACCTTGTTCGCCTAAGTCGCTGTTGTAACCTTGCGGGAGTTTGCTAATAAACTCATGTGCATACGCCGCTTGTGCGGCGGCATAAATTTCGTCGTCGCTGGCCTCGGGGCGGCCATAGCGAATGTTGTGCCACACGTTGCCGCTAAACAAGGCGGGTTGTTGCGACACTACGCCGATGTGGGTGCGCAATTCGCTAGGCGCTACGTCGCGAATATCGATGCCACCAAGTTCAATGCTGCCGCTGGCAGGATCATAAAAGCGTTGCAGTAGCTCGAACACGGTAGACTTGCCTGCGCCAGAAGGGCCAACTAGCGCCAGTGTTTGTCCAGCCGCAATTTCGATCGACAGGTCGCGTAGCGCTTTTTCTTCGGGTCTTGAAGGGTAGCTAAAGTTTACGTCCTTTATGCTTATGTGGGCGCTATCTTTGTCTAAGTTGAAGCTGCGCGGTGCGGATGGCGCGTTAATTTCGCTTTTTACATTGAGCAGTTCGATCAAGCGTTCCGCCGCGCCCGCCGCGCGTTGCAGTTCGCCGACTACTTCCGAGATAGTGGCCACCGAGCCCGCGACAATCACCGCATAAAATACAAACGCGCCCAGTTCGCCACCGGTCATCGAGCCGTTGATTACATCGTTGCCACCCACCCACAGCATCACGGCAATTGCGCTGAAGATAAGCGTAATGACCACCGCAATAAGCAAGGCGCGTTGTTTGATGCGGAGGCGCGAAATGGCAAAGGCATTTTCTACATGATTACCAAAAGCACGCGACTCCGCGAGTTCTTGGGTATAGCTTTGTACCGTTTTTATTTGTTGAATAATCTCGCCGGCATAGCTGCCTACGTCCGCAATCGAATCTTGGCTCTCGCGCGACAGCGTGCGCACACGGCGACCAAACAGCAAGATGGGTACTAACACAATGGGTACGCACAGTAATACCAACGCACTGAGTTTAAGGTTGGTAACCAGCAGCATGATTAGCCCACCTATGAAGGTAAGGCTAGAACGCAACGCCATAGAAGCCGATGAGCCGACCACCGTTTGCAGCAGGGTGGTGTCGGTGGTTAAGCGCGACATAATCTCGCCCGAGCGATTGGCTTCAAAATAGTGCGGATGCAAACTTATAAGGTGGTCAAACACATCGCGGCGGATGTCGGCTGATACGCGTTCGCCTAACCACGATACTAAATAAAAGCGAATATAAGTGCCCACGGCCATCAAACACGCTATGCCAATAATAAGCAGCGCGGTACGATTAAGTTCGGCGCTGGAACCCGCAATAAAGCCGTTGTCGATAATCAGCCGCACGCCTTGGCCCATCGACAAAGTAACCCCCGCCGTAAATACCAGCGCCACGGCGGCGCCGACCAGTACCGGTTTGTAACGCCATAGATAGCCGCTCAGAGCGAGCAAAATGGAAGTGTTTTTCTCAGGCATAAGGTAAATTGCGGTTGTATGGTGGGTGCTGCAGTTGAGTAAGCCGTGAGTTAAGCGTTAACCTCACAATTTGCGCGTTACACTTGCGCCCATTAATGCAAACCGCTTAGCCTCACCCTTAACTTGCATGGATGGTTTATGGCAGATTAACGCGTTAACGCAGCTCGAGTTTTACTATTTAGTGGTTTTCTATTAAATAGACTGTTGAAAAGCATGTTGATTCGAGAGTTGAACAGTATGTTGCTTAGTGTCTTGCTTCGTATGTTGAATAGCACACACATCCAGAATTTTTGCCGAATTTTTAAACAGACGCCTTAACTATGAAAAAACTCACGACCATCGTTATCGAAAAGCAATACCTACACTTTTCAATTGCCCACTTTACGGTTTTTTCGGCCACTTCGCGCGAGCGCTTGCATGGCCACAACATTCGTATTGGCGTATCCATTACCGGTGAAGTAGACGACAACGGCTTGTGTTTTGATTATGCGGTCTATAAAAAAATTCTAAAGGAGTTAGTTGCACGATTCGACGAATACACGCTTATTGCGCAACACTCGCCGCATCTGTCTATAAGCGATCACGGCGACTACTATCACGTTACGCACAACGGCGTGGTTATGCCGTTACTTAAAACCGACACCATTTTACTGCCCGTGCTCAATGTCACCATCGAGGAACTGGCCTATTATTTATTAAATGAACTCATTGCCGATCGGGACTTGCTTAACGAGCTAAAAATTCATGGCTTTGAGATGCGCGTGTCGTCTGGCCCAGACCAGTGGGCGCGTTCACGTTGGGATAAAGCCGACGATCAAATCACCTGAGCTAAGCGTGCTTGATTAACGTCCCCACTTTTCACTTATCCAGTTAGGAACATTTATGCATAGCTTGGCGATTGCCCATTCAGAATTACAAGAGCGTCGTGAACGCGTTTTTTTAGTGATGGCCGGCGTTTTCTTGTGCGCCATGACCATGTTAAACGTGATTGGCATTACCAAGTTTGTGCAGATCGGGCCCATTCAAGTGGCCGTGGGTGTGTTGGCGTATCCGCTCACCTTTTTGTGTACCGACTTGGTGTCTGAGCTGTATGGACGCACACGGGCCAATTTTTTGGTTACGGTAGGCTTATTCTTAAATGGCTTTATCTTATTGGTGATGGCTTTGGCCAACGCCTTGCCAGGCATCGACCCAGCTCTGCAGCCACCTTGGCAAACCCTAAGCTTGAGTGCTCCGGTGGGCTTGCCGAGCGGCGAGTCGGCCAGCGGCAATGTAGAATTGTTTGGTTTGATGTATGCCATGACCACTGGCGCTATATTCGCCTCGATGTTTGCGTACGTTACCGCTCAATACATTGACGTCTATGTGTTTCACTATTTAAAAGAGAAAACCAAGGGCAAGCATTTATGGTTGCGCAATAATGTGAGCACCTTGGTAAGCCAAATGGTTGATTCGCTGGCGGTTATAACCATCACCTTTGGCGCCGTGTATCTGGCGGGTGGTATTAGTTTGCAAGCATTGTTATTTTTGATGCTCAGCAACTACCTCTTTAAAATGTTATCGGCACTGTTAGATACGCCCATCATTTATTATTTAGTGCGGCGCTTAAAACCTTATTTAGAGCTGGATGAGCCCCTGGATAAGCCCGATGTGCGCGGCAGGAGTACGCAATGAAACAGTATTTAATTATTACGGGTGCCAGTAAAGGCATAGGTTTGGCCACGGCCCAGCGGTTTATGGAGCAGGGCTACGAGGTGATTAATGTTTCGCGCTCGGCGTGCCCGCTGCCCGATGTAACCAATCTCGCGATCGATTTGGCCGCCCCTAATTGGGAGCAAACTCATGCGGCGCAACTATTGGCGCAGTTGGCGGACTCTAATCGAATTGTACTTGTGCATAACGCGGCAAAAATGACCAAAGACACAGTGGGCGATTTGTCGGCACAAGTGTTGCGCGACGTGTTAGAGCTTAACGTGGTGGCGGCCAGCGTGCTCAATCGTCTGCTATTACCGGTGATGGAAGCGGGTTCGTCCATCTTGTACCTCAGTTCTACCCTCGGCACCAAAGCGGTGGCTAATACGCATGCCTATGTGGTGTCTAAACATGCGGTAATCGGGCAAATGCGCGCCACTTGTCAAGACCTAGTCGGTCGCCAGATTCATACGGCGGCCGTGTGTCCTGGCTTTACTGCCACCGAAATGCTTAACGAGCACCTGCAGGCCAACCCCGCAATGCGGGATGCCATTGCTGCGAACGTAGTGTTGGGCCGCTTAGCGGAGCCGGCTGAAATTGCCGAAACTTTGTGGTTTTGTGCGCACAACCCAGTCATTAACGGGGCGGTTTTGCACGCAAACTTGGGGCAGGTAGAAACCTAAAGTGCTGTGCTTGCATTAGACCAGCACAACGCACGGCCGTTTGAATCGCCGCAATTTGAGCTATACTCTCTCTCCGTTTAACGGTTGCTACCCGCTCGACCTTAGTGCGTTGTGCCCTAGCGTAGCTTGAGTACCCGTAACCCGCTAATAAAGAAATAGATGTCGTGAAAAAGAATCCCGCCAATTCAGCTGCAAAATCTGTTTCGAACCCCGTATCGAATCTGGAGTCGAATTTGGCTACCGGCACCGCGCAAGCGGCGGCGGATCTGCACAAGCACGACCCAGGCTTAGCCACGGCGAGCCTAGAAAACCTGTATCGTATTTTTACCGTGCCCGAAGCGCCGCATAGCACGCTGGGCCAGATTGATCGTGAGATATCCAAAAACCTCACGGGGTTTTTAACCGACCGCATTGTTACGCGCGAGAAGTCGTTGCGTGCCATCGAGAGCGACTTCTCAGAAGCTAAAATTCCCGAAGTGCCGCAATTTGTGTCGGACTACACCGAGTTTGTAATGCAAAAGCTGGTGGCGCATTCGGTGCACACCGCCGCGCCCGGCTTTATTGGTCATATGGCTACGCCGCTCCCGTATTTTATGTTGCCGTTAGCCCGCATCATGGTGGCGCTTAATCAAAACCTCGTAAAAATTGAAACGTCTAAAGCGTTTACGCCGCTCGAACGCCAAGTGCTGGGCATGTTGCACGGCATGATGTACGAACGCGACGAGGCCTTCTACGAAGAGAATCTACACAATAGCCGGCGCGCCCTTGGCGCCTTTTGTTCCGGTGGCACCACGGCTAACATCACCGCATTGTGGGTGGCGCGTAATTTGTATTTTCGCCCAACGGGTGATTTCGCGGGAGCCGTACAAGAAGGTTTAGCCGCTGCCTTGCACCATCGGCAACTCGATGGCGTAGCCGTAGTGGTGTCTGAGCGTGGCCACTACTCGTTGGGCAAGGCCGTGGACGTGCTTGGTATTGGACGGCGCAATATTGTCACGGTTAAAACCGACGAAAATTCTAAGATTGATCTGCAAGCCTTGCGCGATACCTGTGCCGATTTAACTGCGCGCAATATCGGCATTATGTGCGTGGTAGGCATTGCGGGTGCTACCGAGACGGGTGTAGTTGATCCGTTGGATGCCATGGCCGACATCGCGCGCGAGTATGGAGCCTATTTTCATGTAGACGCTGCGTGGGGCGGGCCAACGATAATGAGCCAGCAGCATAAGCATTTGTTAAAAGGTATCGAGAAAGCCGATTCGGTTACCATTGATGCGCACAAACAATTGTATGTTCCCATGGGCGCAGGCATGGTGGTGTTTAAAAACCCCACCACGTTAAGTGCCATCGAGCATCACGCCGAGTACATTCTGCGGGCGGGTTCTAAAGACTTAGGCCAATATTCTATTGAAGGGAGTCGCCCCGGGATGGCCATGCTAGTGCATGCCGCGTTGCACATCATCGGCCGCAAAGGCTACGAGATATTGATTGACGAGAACGTTAAAAAGGCCCAAACCTTTGCCACGCTGATCGATGCCCATCCCGATTTTGAATTAATCGCCAAGCCTGAGTTAAACATACTCAACTACCGCTATGTGCCCGCGCGCGTGCAGGCTTTGTTGGCCGCCGCAACGCCAGAACGGCAACAACAAATAAACGCAGTGTTAGACCAAGTGACTAAGCGCTTGCAAAAGCAACAGCGCGCGGCGGGCAAAACATTTGTATCGCGTACGCGCTTTAATGTGTTTAGGTATCACCGTTGCCCGTTGAATGTATTTCGTGTGGTGATGGCTAACCCAATGACCACAGTCGCAACGCTCGAAGCCATATTGGCCGAGCAAGCCGAATTGGCCAAAGGTGAACGCACGCAAGCCTTACTAAATAGTATTTTTCGGCTGTGCGACACGCCTCAAGCCGTACACTGTTAACCCAGCTGCTCGCAGCTCATCTAAAAATCGCACATTTTGCAGAGTGCGCTCACCATAAAAGGAGATCTAGCATGTTCCCAATTCAATTTCGCGCGTTGTTAGTCGTGCTGCTGTCGCTTACGCTCTTCGCATGCGGCGAGCCAAACTCAACGTCCGCAACGGATGAGCCTTTAGCTCAAACTGACGAGGCTTTAACCGATGAAACGGCGGTTGATTCAAGCGAGCAAACCGAATCTGATCGATTAAACGCGTGGCTTGAAGCGCAATACGAAGAAGAGCTTATGCAGAGCCCCATGACGCTGACCTTTTTAGGACGTAAAGAGCGCTATGGCGAGCTGGATGACTTCAGCGAAGCCGCGCAAGAAAAACAATTAGCGTGGAAACAAGATTCAGTTAAAACCATGCAGTCGACGTTCGACTACGAAGCTTTAAACCCCACCGCCAAACTCTCGTACGACCTGTGGGCTTATCAAGGCAAAGAAGCCGAAGCCGACTACCAATGGCGACGTTACCAGTACATCTATCATCAGATGGATGGCTGGCAGGGCTTTATGCCAACATTCTTAATGAGTTTTCATAAAGTTGAAAGCAAAGACGATTTAATTGCCTATGTATCGCGCATCAAAGAAGTGGGCCGCGCCATTACGCAATTAACCGAACGCGCGCAATTAGCGTCTGACGACGGCATTCGCGCGCCGCGCTTTGCGTACGAGATTGTTACCAAGCAAGCGCGCGATGTCATTACGGGTGTACCCTTTACTGAATCCGAAGAAGACTCGCCGCTATGGGGCGACGTTAAAGCCAAAGCCGCCGCATTGGTGGAGCAAGAATTGCTATCTAGCGAGGACTCAGAAGCACTGCTGGGCCATGCCAAACAAGTGCTTATTGAAAGCTTTGGACCTGCTTACGAAGGCGTTATTGCGTATTTAGCGGCCGATATCGAGAACACCACCGAGCAAGCACAAGGTATGCACGCATTGCCAAACGGTGATGCCGCTTACAATGCGATGTTGTGGTCTAACACGACAACCGCGCTTACCGCAGACGAAATTCATGAGCTGGGTTTAGCCGAAGTGGCACGTATTCGCACCGAAATGGAAGTTGTGAAAGACAACGCCGGCTTTGATGGCGACCTACAAGCGTTTTTTAGTTTCTTGCGCAACGCCAAAGACGACGAGCGCTTTTACTTCCCCAATACTGACGAAGGCCGACAAGGCTATATTGATGCAGCAACTGAAAGCATCAAAAACATCGAAGGGCTGCTGCCAGAGTTTTTTGGTTTATTGCCTAAAGCCGGTATCGAGGTAAAACGGGTAGAGTCGTTCCGCGAGCAAGACGGCGCGCCTCAGCATTACTTTCCAAGCACACCAGATGGTTCGCGCCCCGGCATTTACTACGCGCATTTATCCGACATGTCGGCCATGCCTAAACACGAGCTCGAAGTCATTGCGTATCACGAAGGCCTGCCTGGCCATCACATGCAAATTGCTATTGCCCAAGAGTTAGAAGGCATTCCTGAGTTTCGCAAGCAAGCGGGCTACAACGCCTACATTGAAGGCTGGGCGTTATATTCTGAAAAACTAGCCACCGAAATGCCGGGCACATACGCCGACGTTTATTCTGACTTTGGCCGTTTAGGCAGCGAGATGTGGCGCGCTATTCGCCTAGTGGTAGACACTGGCATGCACAAGAAAGGCTGGTCGCAACAACAAGCCGTAGACTATTTCTCGGCCAATTCAGCAGCGCCCTTAGCGCAAGTTGAAGCCGAAGTGCGTCGTTATCTAGTAATTCCGGGACAAGCGACGGGCTATAAAGTAGGCATGGTTGATATTCAGCGTTTACGCAAATTGGCGGAAGATGGCTTGGGAGAGAATTTTGATATTCGCGGTTTTCACGACGCCATTCTAGATGGTGGTGCTTTGCCGTTAGAGATGTTGGATCGCAAAATTAAGCAATACATCGAAGACACCAAAGCCGCCGCCACGGCGCCGCAAGACGTTTAACGCCTAGCAGACTTATAAGGAGCAGTTGTAGATGAATTTGTGGCCGCGAGCAGCGGACGAAGTAATTGGCGAGTCCTATATGCGCCGTTGGCATTTACGGCGCAAGCACGGCGGCCACAATTTATATCTACACCGTTACGACGGCAGCGACGATGATCGTGCCTTGCACGACCATCCGTGGCGCAGCATTAGTATTCTGTTATGGGGGCGACTGTACGAAGTAACCCCCACCGGCACCAAACGCCTCTGGTTATTGCTACCCAAATACCGCAGCGCACAATACGCGCATCGCTTAACCCTGAAAAGCAAGTACGCCATAACCTTGTTCTTCACGTTCCCCAAAGAACGCGAATGGGGCTTTCTATGCCCCAACGGCTGGGTACACTGGCAAGAATTCACGGACGCAACAGGTAAAAGAACGGGCGAAGGCTGCCCGGAGTAAAGCCCAAACGTCATCCCCGCGCATCGCTGCATGGACGCAGCGAGTAGTGCAACGCAGGAGCAGTTGCCAGGGCGAGGACCCATTGGCTAGCACATAGCTTAACTTTAAACATGACTCCCGCCTACGCGGACCTGACGTTATTGCCCTACGTGGGAATGACGGCTTGGAGCTACTCCATGGTCCCCGTCTTCAAGAGGTTGACGCTATTGCCCTACCCGAGAATGGCCATTAGGGCAGAGCGACATAGCGGTGGGTGTCTAAATAGAGCCGCATCGGCATCGAGATCATTCCGAGGTATACGCTAATGAA
This sequence comes from uncultured Gammaproteobacteria bacterium, assembly GCA_964407915.1. Classification (GTDB taxonomy): domain Bacteria; phylum Pseudomonadota; class Gammaproteobacteria; order Arenicellales; family Arenicellaceae; genus Arenicella. Next base: position 30,312 of record CAYOXK010000010.1, on the reverse strand, counting down.
GAGTACAGTGGCGAAGCTAGTGGCAATATTAGTGGCGTGTTTTTAAATTTTACTTATGTAAACAATTGATATATATATTAATAACTAAATATATTAGTGGCAAAATATTGGTAAAAATATGACAGAGTCCGTCGGTTTAATAGAACCTCTATTGCCCAACGAGAACGTGGTAGCGCTAAACGATCTTGCTTTTGAGCTTGTAGCAAAAGCAAATAAGTTTGCCGGCACGCTTAATCCTGTGGTGGGCAAGTCCGTGGGAAATCTTGTGCGTTCAATGAATTGTTACTATTCAAACCTAATAGAAGGTCACGACACGACCCCTCGAGATATCGATAGGGCATTGGCGGCAGAATATTCAACTGAGCCCGCAAAGCGAGCGCTGCAAAAAGAAGCCGTCGCGCATATCTCAGTGCAAAAGTTAATCGACGAGGGCAATGCCCCCGGGATTTATCCAATCTCATCAAACTATGGTCAGTGGCTCCACAAGGAGTTCTGTAGCCGTTTGCCAGACGAATTACTCTGGGTCGAAAACACAGACACACACGCTAAAGTGCGGCTGGTTCCGGGTAAGCATCGGGATGGAGCTGTTAGCGTCGGGCGGCATATACCGCCGCGGCCAGAAAACTTAAGTAGGTTTTTGCAGCGTTTTGATGAGGCCTACAATCCCCATCGGCTCTCGGCGCTACAGCAAATTATTGCTATTGCGGCATCGCACCATCGTTATGCATGGATACATCCCTTTTTTGATGGCAATGGCCGTATTGTGCGACTCATGTCTTACGCGGCTCTAAAGGAGATAAATGTAGGTAGCGAATTATGGTCGGTGGCCAGAGGGCTTGCGCGCAGAAAGGGCGAATATCAACAATTATTACAAGCCGCCGATGGCTTGCGCCAAGGCGATCTTGATGGTCGTGGTGCTCTATCAGAGGCCGCATTGGTTGAATTTTGCGAGTTCTTTTTTCGTGTTTGTATCGACCAAGTAGAGTTCATGAGCCGCTTGCTTGACTTCAGAACGTTGTCTGAGCGCATAAAAATTCATGTGGAGGAAATGATTGCACTGAAGGAGCTACCCAAAGGCAGCTATGCGCTGCTGCGCGAAGCGCTTCTTGTTGGAGAGTTTGAGCGCGGAAAAGTTCAGGAAATTACTGGCTTAAAGGATCGTGTAGCCCGAGATATTCTTTATGCCTTAATCAAAAAGAGGCTATTGGTTTCAGACACGGCCCGTGGGCCAGTACGCTTGGGATTTCCTATTGATGTTGTAGAGCGCTGGTTCCCCTTGTTGTACCCGGCGACAAACTGATCGCAAGCGTCATCCCCGCGAAGAAGGAAAGGGAGCAGTAAAAGTCAGCCTTGTCTCTACAGGTAGCCTTGCAGCCAGAATTAACTGTAAAAAAGGACTATTCCAGCAGCAGCTAAACAATAGGCTTACAAAGTAAAAATCACCGCTTTATTGTTTCCTATTGGAACAACAAACGTACTGTCTTCTGCTACGCCTTCAACGGCACCGATATCACACGCGCCATCATCTCGCGCTACGCCTCGCTGATCAAAAAGTTCACAGTCGCTAACATTAGCCGTACCAAGAGCTGGGCTGTTAGGGTGAGAGTGGAATTGAAGGCGCAGCAACCCAGGGTATTACTGAAATTCCTGGTACTGGAATAACCATTCCTGCGGGAGAAACGTATGGGTTATATATTGTTTTTGACTGTGCACGTACCTGTTTACAACACTTTGACAGTCCTGTTCCAATCGAAAATAGCGCACTAATCCTCGAGAGCGTTGCATCCAGAGACACATCTGGGGGCGACTTTGCTGGTTCTTTATTTACTCCCCGTGGATGGAAAGGTGTATTGCGGTACAGCGCAGGCGACGACGAGGTTTGTTTTGTTGGTGTAACCCAAACGAACAAAGTATTTACATACTGTTTATAAAGGTCTTATTCGATTTGAACTCGTTCCCACGCTCCCGCGTGGGAACGCATACCAAGGCTAACCACCACCAGCATCACCAGCATCAATAAGAATAGGGATTAAGCGTTGCTTCTATCGCTTCTGCATCAGGCCAGTTGCTGTACCAAATCTTGCGCGAAATCTCTCCAGCTGTACCTAACGAAGGCATCATAGGCGGCTTGGCACGCTGTTCCACTTGCACAAGTGGTTTAATCTCTACGTTATGCCGCGGCACGGCAAAGTACGGAAAACTGTAGCGCTCTTTGCCGCTTTTATTAATCACCATGTGCGGCGTGGAGACAAATTCACCGTTAGACCAGGTTTCCAACATATCGCCCACATTAATCACTAAGCAGCCATCGGGCACGGTAGCTTCTATCCATTGGGTAGAACCTTTGGGGCGCAAGAACAGTCCGCCGACTTTATCAGGTGCCAGAATAGTTAAGGCATCGGTATCTTTGTGCGGGTGAATGCCGTATTGGGTTCCGCCCTCCGCATTAGCCTCTGTGCTAGCGGCGGCCTTGGGGTAGTGCAGTAGGGTCATATTAGTCAGCGGCTTTTCAAAAGCGCTCGCCAACTCGGTAAAGTGCACACCTAGATGCAGACTCAGCACCTCGAACATCGCCAACGCGATTCGGTCACAAGCTTGCCAATACTGCGCCACAACGGACTGTAGTTCAGGTAGCAAATCGGGCCAAATGTTGGGGCCATACAAATCGCATTCGGCAACGACTGGATCGTTGGGTTGCGTTTCGAAGTGCAGCTTATAACCTTCGTAACAATCGGCCTTGCCCTGTGCGGCATTCGGAGTGAAAAATTCTAAGGGAATATATCCCCGATAATTTGTTGGGCTAACCTGCACAAGCAGCTTTTGCTCGATCGGTAGAGCAAACAAAGCGATTGTGAGCTCGCGCATTTGGTTGACTAGTTGCGCAGGCAAGCCATGACCTTTAACGCCAACAAAGCCATATTCTTGCAGCGCGGCAACCACATCGTGTTGCACCGAACGAACGGCCGCCGAATCAGCATTCGAGTTTGCATCGAACAAAGGGCCAATATCAACAATTGGAATAGAAGGCATAGAGCGGTGTGCAAATATAGGACGTGGGAACTCGAGTGCAGAGATCATAGCAAGAAACATAATCTAGTAATCAGCCCTTAATCTGTGATCCCCGCCATCGTTCCCGCGAAAGCGGGAAACTATATCCATTGCCTAGCACCAACCCGTCATCTCCGCGAAGGTCAGAAACGTCATCTCCGCGAAAGCGGCGATCCACACTGAACGATAGCTCGCTCCGAACAACCCCTCATTCCCCCGCTTCTTCGCGAGAACGTAAACCCTAACTCACTCACCAACCTAGGGGATACTCAAACCTCATTCCCGCAGGAACAACAGCGATTATCCCCTTAAAACATTCCCAAATTTTTGTGAAGTCAGGCTCGCGATTCCAGATGGTTACAAAGAATCGTTTAAAACGCCTAATGAGACTGCTTTGGTGAAACGCACTTTTAGGTGCCATAACGGCCGTGGCCTAGTGCTTAGCCTTAGCCAAATAAATAGTGTGCCTGCTGCCTTTGCCTTTGTGCGCTCTAACGGTTTTATAGCTGGCAGTGAAACCAGCCTTTTTTAGTTTATTGGTGAACCTTAGATCATGCCAAGCTGACCAGACCGCTAACACGCCATTCGGGCGCAGTGATTTTCGCATCGCGTCTAAACTCTCTAAGGAATACAGCTCGCTATTGTCGTCGTGAGTAAAGGCCTCGGGGCCATTATCAACGTCTAACAAAATAGCGTCATAGGCCGGCTGCATGGCATAAAAGAGCTTAGCCACGTCGCCTACATACACCTGCACTCGAGCATCGTCGAGCGGCCTACCCGCGCAATCGCCTAATACGCCTTTGTTCCACTCGATGACGCCTTCTACTAATTCCGCAACTACCACCTCGGAGCTCGCTGTTGTGGCTTTAAGCGCTGCTGCTAAGGTAAAGCCCATCCCAAGCCCGCCTACGAGTACTTTGGCATTTTCGACGCCCTGAAGATGTGCGCAACCTAACTCAGCCAATGCATCCTCAGACGAGTGCATTCGGGTAGTCATTAAGTCGCCCGACACACCACTTAGCTGAATAGAAAAAATATCCTCGCGCTGTGTGAGTTTTAATTCTCCGCCGTTATTGGGAATAGTGGCAGTGCCTAACAAAATGGTAGAGATCATCGCGATTAAATGGTTATGGGTAGGGGAGTGGGATCTGAAATTTAAAGAAGAAGAATGTGGTGATCAAACTGCCGTCTAGGTATAGTAAATAGCCCCGTATTTCTCTACTATTTTACTTCAACGCAACATTCAGTCGGCTTTTGTGTCCAACGTTAATTAACAAAGGAGTAATCCATGACCACGTTTAAGACTCTTGCAATATTAGCTATCGGGGTGTTGTTCGCGCAACTGACCTATGCTCAAAATAATGTTGTTGTTATTCCCATGGCTGGTGACGATGTTGCCATGGCACAACAAAATTTCAGGTATACAGACCGAGTGAATAATGGAGCGGCAAACGAGGCCTTTATGTGCCAATCGGACATCTTTGCTACGCCGAACCAAGAAACCCAAGTTTTGCTTATTGCAAACGCGAACGCCCGATTTACGGCGGATAGTTCTTACTGGTTTATCGATATTGAAGTCAGCGAGGACGCAGGATCCTTTTTCCGTATCGGGAGCTCTGAAGCATTTAACGAGGCGAGGAGTGGTTCTTGGTCGCAAATCTCGACTACGGATATTCTAGATTTGGACCCGAATTCAACATATCAATTCAGAGTACGTTTGGATGCTTCGGAGTCTGATGGTACGTTTTCAGGTAGCGACCAAGAGTACTGTGAGCTAGTTGTCTCAGCCACCTACAAATTGCCATCGGGTAAGAACATTTTAGAAGTAGTGGTCGATTAAAGACGGTTTCACGCGCTTTGCTTGCTGTTGCTTCTCAGGCCGTCTATTAAAGGGGGCAAAGCCCTTTAATCTGAGTTGTTACCCCCGATACGTCGGGGATCCATTACCAGGCACAGTGTCGAGCCATGGTTTCCCGCCTCGGCAACTGCTCCTGCGTTGCACTACTCGCTGCGTCCATGCAGCGATGCGCGGGAATGACGGGGAGGTCGCGGGAATGACGGGGAGTGAGTAATTAAAGGCGGCAACCTCAAAGCCCATTAATCTTCCCCAATATTAAAGGGCTTTACCCCTTTAATATTGGGTCATATATAGACCATGAACAGTCTTTATGATCTATATATGAATCAAAAGTCTTTTCGGGAAAGAATCAAATTATTCAAGGTCGGCAGAGTGATTCTCACCTCGATTGAGCATTCGCACACAGCTTCCTCAGTCTGCCCCTTAGTTTCAATTGCCGCCCAACCAACAAACATGCTCTAATCTTTCAGTCGCTCATCAACTTATACTTGTAGGAATCCTATGCTTCTATCTAATATGGAAATTATTCCGCAATACGAAATCAAGCAGCACTTAGGTCTTGTGCAAGGAAGCACGGTTCGTGCTAAGCATGTAGGCCGAGATATTATGGCGGGACTTAAAAATATTCTGGGTGGCGAATTAACGGGCTATACCGAATTATTGGGTGAGGCTCGTGAGGAGGCTAAGGAGCGCATGATCGCCCAAGCCGAGAGCATGGGTGCCAACGCCATATTGAATGTTCGATTTGCTACCTCATCCGTTACGCAAGGCGCGGCTGAGCTGTTTGCTTATGGCACCGCGGTAGTGCTTGCCGATAAGTCGAGTTAGAGCTGCTTAGGAATCCATTATGATCGAGCTGATTATTCTTTTCTCGCTGCTGGCGTTGGGGTACGGTTTTGGTTCGTATCGCGAGAAGCAGCACTACAAATCCATATTTGAGCGAGAGGAATTGCTTGGCAATATTATGTTGTTCGAGAGTCGATTTGTGCCAGATCCCGAGCGAAACCAAGGCGGCGAATTAGTGTCTGGCCACGTGGTAGTGTCGGTAGACTACTTCAAAGCGTTTGTGGCGGGGTTGCGCAAACTGGTGGGTGGCCGTCTTCGCAGTTACGAGACATTGCTTGATCGAGGTCGGCGCGAGGCGATACTGCGCATGAAGCAAGAAGCGCAAGCCCTAGGGGCGAATAGTGTGTTCAATATAAAGTTTGAGACTTCTTCCATTTCTAAAGGCGCGCAAGATCGTATTGGGTCGATCGAGGTATTGGTTTACGGCTCGGCCCTTAAAA
>CAYOXK010000010.1:0-24110 GCA_964407915.1 uncultured Gammaproteobacteria bacterium | reverse complement strand
GATTAGATGAGCGCACCGCAGTACCATAATCCCAAGCCTAAAGAAGGGATTAATTATTCCCATGAGCATCCTTTAAAAGAGTTTGCGCAGCTGCTCGTTGGAATTGGTTTTGTCGCATTGCTGGTGATATTGGCCGTCAATACCTTTGCTGGCGCTATGGCACTTCGCATCCCCTTTGAGTACGAGCAACGCATGGTTGGCGATACCGAAATTGCTCAGGTTACTGCGTCTAACCAACAAAAATACCTGCAAGCTTTTGCGCAAGAAATCGCCGCACAAATGGACCTTCCAGAGGATATGGAAATCACTGTGCACTATGTTGACGATAACATGGTGAATGCCTTCGCGACGCTTGGCGGGAATACGCTCTTTTTCAAAGGGCTCGTTGATGAAGTTGGATCCGAGGAAGAGCTTGCCATGGTTGTCGCGCATGAAATCGCCCACATCAAATATCGCCATCCGATCGTAGCGGTAGGCAAAGGCATTACGTTTGCAACACTGGTTTCGTTTATCAGTGGTGCTTCGGGGAGTAGTGAGGGGGAATGGATAATAGGAAGTTCGGCTAACCTGACGATGCTTAAATTCTCGCGAGACCAAGAACGCGAGGCTGACCAAGCGGCCGCAGAAGCCCTGCACCGTGTGTATGGGCACATTGGTGGCGCACAGCAGTTGTTTGCTACATTCGCTAAGATCGAGGCTAACGACCCCAATGACCTCGGCGGCGTAGAAATGTTTCGCAGTCATCCGTTTTCAGATGAGCGTTGGCTGGAATTAAAAGAGCTAGCCAAGGCAAACGGCTGGGCGACGCAAGGGGAGCTTAGCGCGCTGGATATTGCCGAATAGGAACTAAAGGGGTGAACTAAAGGGGTGAACTAAAGGGGTGAACTAAAGGGGTCAAAGCCCTTTGATTAGCCTGCCCCGTCTAGCTTGTCCAACTGTTCTTGCGAGTTGTTGCTCAACCTTTTCAATAAATTGATCCCTGCCTAATGGAGTGCCTGTTTACCAGCAGGCATCTCTCATGTGTTTCATTTCTGCAGAGGCTAAGTCTTGCTGGAACCGATCTATATACGCTTGGGATCGCCACTATTCCAATAAACAGCTTTGCCCCCTTTATTGACTACAACTCAACTGAGCCAATGTCGCAGGCGTTGTCGCCGAGCGCGATTAAGGCTATGGCGTTATTGCCGCCCACGATCGGAACAAAGAGTTCATCCGCGCGTGATTTACCGCGCTGATCCGTTTTGGGGCACAAAGTCGGATCTGCCGCGCCGACCAACGGGCTATCTGTTGCTGGTGCGTGAGTTTCTGTGGCACCGCCATTGTCCGCTAATGACAACAGGATATTCGCCACGGCAGTGGGCAGGTTACTGTCACTGGTCGCAGATATGTCGGTACCGTTTAACGTCAGGCCACTAATCGCGTCCGCTAACATCTGACTGCTGTCGCCAATTAGATTAATTCCCGAGAAGTTAAAGATTGCCGTATTGATATCCGACAATTCATTGCCGTTTGACCCTGTTCGATTACCTGTGAACACACTGTTACTAATGTCAATAATGGCATAGTTAAAACCGGCTATGGCACCGCCCTGACTTCCAGAAGAATTTCCAATCATAGTAGAATTGACCAGTGTCATCGTCATGGGAGTCGCGACGAATATTCCGCCTCCCCAATTCGAAGCATAATTACCGGATACTGTAGAATTAGTAATCGTTACAGAGGAGAAACTGGTTGACATTCCGCCTCCACTCGCCCCCCCTGCCGTGTTGCCTGACACTGTGCTGTTGGTTAGATCGAGCGTTGCTTCATAAATAGTAAGGCCACCGGCTCCGCTATTCGATGCAACGTTGTTTGATATCGTGCTGTTATTCGCGCTAAAGGAAGATCCAGAAGTAATGCTTGCTCCTCCGCCTTGTTGAGTGCCCGCTGTATTGCCAGAAATTGTGCTGCCGTTAAGAACAAGGCTGGACGAACCGCTAACATCAATACCACCAGCTCTTCCAGATGCAGAATTGTCGGTTATCGTGCTGTTGGTGAGCATGAGTGTTGATGCCTCCCGAACGTCCACGCCACCACCCCAAACTGCCGAGCTCGCGGTAATATGGCTGTCAACTAAATGAACCTCCGCAGCGCTTTGAACGCGTAATCCGCCCCCTTCGCCCACCACATTGCCACCAGTCATGGTGATGTTAGTGAGAGTCACTGGCCCCGCATCTACCAGCAGCACTCTGCTGCTTGCATCAGCGACTATTGTGATGCCCGCTCCGCCATTAATCGTCATTGGAGCATCAACAAACAGCTGGTTGTTGGTAAGCACAATTGTAGAGTTAGCGAGATTGGCAAAATTTACCGTGTCGTTCACACCAAAGCCATCGCCAGTATTGGTGCAGCCCGCTTCCAGGCTCGCGTTAGCGATCGACTCAATCGCCTCTCGTAAGGTGCAATCGGTATTGTCATCTAGATGACTGTCGACGGTAATCGTCGCGGCGTGCGCCGGAACTAAAAGGGCTTGACTGATCGCGATAGCAAGGCAACGTCGAGAAAAAGAATGTAAAGGGGGCATAAAATCTCCTAGCAGAAAGGTATAAAGAAAAACTGACAACAGGACGTAACTTAATTCATCGAGATGTTACCGCAGGGTCATAAAAGCGCAAACAATTAAAGAGTTCAAAGCCCTTTAATTGGCTTTCCGCGCCTAGCTTATGCAACTTTTCTCACAAGTGCCATTAAACTTTTCAATAAAGATATCACTGCCCAAAAGAATACCTGTTTATCAGCAGGCATCTCTCAAGTGTTTCATTTCTGCACAGGTCAAGTTTGGCTGGAGCCGATCTATATCCGCTTGTAATAGCAACCATGCCAATAAACGGCCCTGCCACTTTTAATGTGGCTTTGCGGGGGCGCTACGAATTACAAAGCTGCCGCTAAAGTAATGATTGCTCAACTAAATTAATCTTTGATATTGTCACGTTCTGTGCCCCCACCCTTAATCTTCCTAGAAGTTGGAGCGTATCAATGAGTCGATTACTTGTTGTAGCATCTACATTGCTTTTGCTGTTTCCATCTCACATTTTTGCTCAGAATAGAGTCGTCGTAGTACCCTTAGAGTCAGACTCCGCAAACTCAGAAAGCCTAATCCATTTATTTCCTGGAAAGTCTGACGGCACAGGAGCATTTGCCGAGGCGGGGTCCCATTACCTAGCACAGCGCTAAGCATTTAAGATCTGACCTCCGCCTCGTCAGTTACTCCTGCGTTGCACTACTCGCTGCTCGCGCATGAGCTATATTTCCTGCCCCGTTAAAATCGTACAGCCCGATGCATAGTTCTCTGGTTGAGTGATAAAGTTGGTCACTCGTGTGGCCACTTGCTCAACGGCATTAAATTGCGAACCACATACTTTTGCTAAGGGGCCCATCACTGTGCCTAAGGGAATGGCGCGACCCGATTGTGTATAGCGCGTTCCGTACACCACACCTGGACGTAAAATTAGCGCTTGATGTTCGGGTGAAAGATTGGCGAATTCTGTGGCCGCAGCTTCACTCATGCGCTTGCCCTTAGTGTAAGCAAACGAATCTCGTTGTAGTGGCCATGGAATCTTGGCGCTAATTAACACGAGTTGCTTCACGCCGGCTTCGCCTGCTGCTCGAATGGCATTCACATTAACTGTGCCGTTGCTGTGTATTTTCGCATCGAAGGCGTCTTGCGAAAAAGTGGGTAGGGGCGGCGAGCCCACAGCGCACACCAACGTGTTAGCGCTGGACAGTAATTTGATGTTGGGCTCGTTGGCATCGCCAACACACCATCGCACTTCTTCGCTCCACGCTTGGTCGCGTAAGTAGACGGGCTTATGGCCAGTGCGGCTCAAGCAGAGTACGCAAAGGTCGTGAGCAGAGAGATGTTCGGCAATATGTGAGCCAATGAAGCCGTTGCCACCATAGATAGCAATTCGATGCGATGCCATTGGTTAATCCTTTAAGAATGAGCGGTGACTTTATCAACTAGCTTGTTAATTCTATGTGCATGCGCGGGAATGACGAGTTGTAGCGCGGGGGGTGACGTGATTGCCCGGCGCGGGAATGACCACGGCGTATCAATACATCATGCCACCAAGCTCAAATGTGCGTCGATCACATCCCAAGGTGCTTGTAGCATTCCTGCTGGCGTCCGTTCCAACAGTCCTACATCTTCTAGGGCGCGAGTATCAGTATGCACATTTTTGTAATCTCTCCCCAACGTAGCCGCAAGGGCTCGAACACTCATGGCCCCTTGCTGTCGCAAAGTCTTAAGCGCCTCTAAGCGTCGGGGCGTTAGAACCGCCAAAAGTTTTGCTAGATCGGCAAAGTTGAGATGCTTCTGCGGATCAAATTGACCTCCTTGTACTGCTTGTTCCCATGCTTGCACAAAACGATCAAACCCTTTATCTGGTGCTTCAACACCAATATGAATATGCTGTTTAGCCATTTTGTTCACCTCGAAATCGTTCAATATCAGTTTTAAAATCAGCAATCAGTTGTTGTACTGAAATCCACAAGTAAGGCTCTTCGCTTTCTTGGCCCTCTGCATTTTGGTAGTGCCTGTGATCTCCCTTTCCACGTTCATTATCGTATCGGATCAGACACAGTCCTTGCTGGCCGTAATAGAGTCTGTATTTCAATCCATGCGGTCTCTCCGCATCGGAGTGTGGTAACCGCCAGATTACCATTTCGCGAATAGCCCCATCGCGATAGATGTATTTATCTTTAAAAAGCAGTTCAGCGGCCATATGGCATTTTATGCCATATGGCGTATTATCCGCAAGTTGTTTAAAGAAAGGGGATGTCATCCCCGAGCCTCGTGGCTTCCTCATCGCCGAGTCGTCGGGGATCCACTTTCTATCGCGGTGCTACCTAGAGGATTTGTATTCCCGCCTCGGCAACTACTCCTGTGTTGCACTACTCGCTGCGTCCATGCAGCGATTCGCGGGAATGAAGAGTTGTGCGCGGGAATGACGGGGGGAGGTCTATTTCGCCATTGCGCTATGCCAGATTAGGATTAAAACCCGCATCGAAAGCACGTAGTAAATTAAGCAGCACGCGGCCACGATTAACATATACCCATAGGCGGTCGGGTCGTTTAAAAACCAGATACCGCAGCTGAACATCAGTAGGGCAGGGCTCACAAAGCCCGCATGAGTTTTCCACGTGGCGCGGCCGTATTCTAGAAATAGTTCGATATTGTCGTTGTCATCGCGGGCTCGGCGCGCCAAGCGTTGCTCAAGAAAATAAATGATCACGGTGAGTATGGCTTGAAAACACAGCCAGTAGCCAAACGAGGCAACCGTCATATTGTGAATGATCGACAACTGGAATAGGCCGATAAACAGGGGCGCGATTAAATCGAGGATGTCGGGGTGCCAACGCAAGCGAATCACCGATTCGATGTAGGCGAACCAGATTAAAATTATGAGTAAAAAGCTCGTTATAATCTGCAGCCAGCCGAGTACGGCGCGTGGGCTCCATTGCAAATAGTTGGGGTAGCTCACGATGAGTTGATCCCAGAAGGCGGCCAGTGCCAGCGCTTGTATGATGCTGAGCAAGGTCATTACCACTGATGGTATGTTTTGCTTGGCTCTATCGCGAGTCGAACTCATGCAATCTCCAATACCCAAACTTAGTTTGATGTGCCGCGTCTTAAGCGCGGCATCCAGTGCCGCTAAAGATACGGCTCTAGTATGTCATAAGAATTGATTTTGGCATCAAGCGTAGACACAAAGGTAAAAACGCCTGTGAGCTTACGTACGAGCAGCATGAACTCTTGCGGCGGCATCACAAAACCTTTGAGCAATAGCTTTTGCGAGCCCAATTTACCCGCGCGGCGTAGTAGTCTCGAATTACGCCAGTCGTATAAATTGCCATCGTGGGCGTGCTCAGGCAACGCCGAAAAGTCTTGGCGAAACGGCTCAATAATAAAACAACAAAACTCGGCGAACGAGGCTTGTACTTCGCTTGAGTCGGTCGTGCGTAAGCAACGTAGTTCGATGAGCGCGCTAATCACGTCGGCGTGGTTATTGTTAAAGGCCGCAATAATGGCGCGCTGCAGTGGTCGCGTGAATGAATTGGGTAGGTCGTGTACGGCGCCAAAGTCTAGCAACACTAATTGATCGTCCGCACCTTCGTTTAATTGAATACGGTAGTTGCCAAAATTTGGATCGGTTTGCATGGCTTGCCATTCAAACACTTCTTTAAAGAATAGCTTGAGCATGGCTTTAGCCAGTGCGTTACGGCGGGATTGGCTTAGCGCTTGTACTTTTTCATGCGTAACCGCGTAGCCTTCGATGTATTCCATGGCCAAGCATTTGTTGGTGCTCCAGCGGGGATACACGGTAGGCACGCGAAGGACGGGGTCGTCGGCAAGCAGCTTGTCGAACTTTTGCAGTCGCGCCATTTCCAAGCCGTAGTCCACCTCTTGTTTAAGCAGCACTTTCAGCTGCTGGGTAAATTCCTCTACATCGCGTCCGGCTTTTAACCACCGTGAGAGTTTCAGCATTTGAATTACGGAGTCGAAGTCTCCGTCAATGGCCTGTGCGATGCCGGGGTATTGTACTTTTAGGGCTAAGTCGAGCCCCCCCGCATACTCTGAACGGTCTTTTTTAAGCACTGATTGTGCGCGATGCACTTGCGCCAGCGAGGCGGCGGCGAAGGCCGTTGAGTCAATCTGTAGTTCGCCAATTCGGCCGCCGAGCTCGCTTGCGAGTAACGCGCGCACCGTGTCCCACTCCAACGAACAGGTTTGATCTTCCAGCGTATGCAAGGCGCGGGTGATGGGCTTGGGTAATATGTGTTCGCCGTACAAGGCCAACATCTGGCCAATCTTTACATAAGCGCCTTTGAGTTCGCCTAGGTGCGCCACAAACCGCAAGGCTTCGCGTTCCAATGCGGCGTCGTGATGCGCTTGCTGTTGTTCCTTGGGCACCAACAAGGCCGATGCGCGTGACGACAACAGCCCCAGCCCACTGCGTGCGCCTGCCGCGCCCAAGGCGAGGCGACGGCGTAATCCACCTTGTTGAATTTGTTTAATCTGTTTAGTCATTGTGGCTGGGGTGAAATTGCAAGCAAGAGTCCAAGTGGCGCGCCGAGTCTAGCAAGAGTGGGTGAACATTAGTGTTAGTCGCGGTCGGCCGTGGCCGCTTTTTGCTTGTACATAAGCGGTGTTTCGCCGGTCCAACTTTTAAATGCGCGAATAAAAGCGCTGGGTTCTGAGAAGCCTACGAGGCTCGCGATTTCTTCCACGCGGTGTCGCCCCTGGCTGAGCATGTTAATGGCGATATCACGCCGTGTTTGCATTTTAACCTCTTTGAACGAGGTTGACTCGTTTTGTAGACGACGGTGTAACACTTGCTGCGAAATGCGCAGATGTTCGGCGGCCTGTTTGAGTGTGCAATGGTAATTGCCTTGTCGTAAGTTTTTTTCGAGCCATTGGCGTACTTGATCGCCAATCACTCGGTAGTTTCTGGGTTGGTAGAGCAGCGAAAGGTTTGAGCCGGCGAGGTAGGTGTCTAACGTGTCGCTGTTTTGTACGATCTCGACATTGGTAAACCGGCCGTCCATTTCAATCATCCCAGAAGGTTGGTTGTAACTGATGGGCGCGCCGTAAAACAGACGCTGGGTCTCTAAGCGATGGGTGAGTGGGGAGTAGGGTAACGAGACTGATTTGAGCGGAATAAACTGACCCGCCAGCCAACAATGAAATCGATGCGTGGTGGACAGTATGGCTTCCCATGCGTAAGCGTTAAGAGCGGTCTGCTCTGGGCGCAGGTCAATTTGGTAATACAGTCGCCCAGAAGAAATCAACACCTGATGCTCGAAGGTGTTTTCAAACAAATTCCAATACCGCGCGCAGCGCCTAAGCGACCGCTTAATAGTGCGCGCGCTAATGCACGCGCGCGCCATCATATTAAACGAACCCAAGCGTTGTGGCTTGTGGCACAGACCCAAATATTCGTCGTCGAGCGCGGTCATAATGTCGACCGAGGCCCGTGCGATATTATCGAGCGGTACATGCGCTTCGCGGTTAGCGGCGCTGGGGTCGGATGTGGCTGTTCCGCCTCCTGTAGTTTCGGCTGCAGTCCGTTGCAACGACAGCGGCGAAATGCCATGGCGTTGCAGAATGGGCAGGCAGTCTAATCCCTGCGCATTGGCGCCTTCAATAATCTGATGCACAAAGGATGTGGCAATACTGACTTTTCGCATTCAACAATTTAAGCACATTTATGCTTAGATATTAATAAAAAATGCCAATTAAAACGTCAGCAGATGTCATTTAGCTGTTGATGTGCGGGGAGTACACTACCAATGGATTTCATACCCTTGTGATCAAAGCCATTAGTGGTAAGCCGCAATGCAGTTGTACAGCGCAGCCAATGAGTGCTTATCAACTGATCGCATAACGCCCCGACATTAACGAGGAACCCCATGAGCAATACTGCATTTATCTACGACGCCGTGCGCACTCCGCGCAGTCAAGGCAAAGCCACCGGCACTTTGCACGAAGTAAAGCCAGTCGATCTTGGCGCAGGTTTATTGCGCGCACTGCAAGAGCGTAATGATCTAGATACTAGTTATGTGGATGACGTGATTATGGGTTGCGTTGCGCCAGTGGGCGATCAAGGCAGCGACATCGCTAAAATGATTGTGCAAAACGCTGACTGGGACGAGTCAGTCGCCGGGGTACAACTCAACCGCTTCTGCGCGTCGGGCTTAGAGGCTGTGAATACGGCCGCACAAAAAGTCGCCTCGGGCTGGGAGCAGTTAGTGGTCGCAGGTGGCGTTGAATGTATGTCACGCGTACCGATGGGTTCCGACGGAGGGCCGATGTCGTCGGATGCCGCGTTTATGATTAAAACCAGCTTCGTACCTCAAGGTATTGGTGCCGACACCATTGCTACGCTCGACGGTTATAGCCGCGAAGACGTAGACGTTTTTGCGTTAGAGTCGCAACGCCGCGCAGCCCATGCGCGCGACAGCGGCTGGTTTGATCAATCAGTGATTCCCGTGCGCGATAAAAATGGCAACATGATTTTAGAGCGCGATGACTTCATTAAACCTAACACTACGATGGAAGCACTCGGGGGCTTGCGTTCGTCGTTTGCCGAGATGGGCAAATACGGTTTTGATGACCTAGTGCTACGCAAATACAACCAACTTAGCCACATTAACCACGTACATACTGCGGGCAATTCGTCGGGTATTGTGGATGGCGCGAGTGCCGTGTTGATTGGCAGCGAGCAAGCTGGTAAAGATTTAGGTTTAAAAGCGCGTGCGCGTATCGTGGCCGGTTCTATTCTCGCGTCGGACCCTATCATTATGCTGGCGGGCCCTGGCCCAGCGGCTAAAAAGGCGCTTAAAACAGCCGGCATGACCGAAAACGATATCGATCTGTGGGAGATCAACGAAGCGTTTGCTTCCGTGGCTATGCGCTACATGCTCGATCTAGGCATTGATCATTCCGTTACCAACGTGAATGGTGGTTCCATTGCTATGGGCCACCCTTTGGGTGCGACGGGCGGTTGTTTGGTGAGCACCATGATCGACGAATTAGAGCGCCGCAATAAGCAACGCGCGATGTTGTCGCTGTGTGTGGGTGGCGGCATGGGTATCTCGTGCATCATCGAGCTCGTGTAAATCTTAATTACAGGAAGAATTAAAATGAGTGTATTTAAATACGAAAAAGACGCCGACAATATCGTCACCATTACCATGGACATGACCGGCCCGGTTAATGCCATGAATGCCGAATACCATACGGCCATGAGCGAGACGATCGCTAAGGTCGAAGCCGAAAAAGACTTGGCAGGCGTGGTGTTTGCGTCAGCCAAAAAAGTATTTTTCGCGGGTGGCGATCTAAATGATCTAGTGGCCGTACAAGCAGATAAAACCGCCGAGTTTTTTGCGGGTGTAGAAGCCATGAAAGCGGGCTTACGCTTTTGGGAAAAACTGCCTGTGCCGGTGGTTGCGGCCATCAACGGTGCCGCTTTAGGCGGCGGCTATGAACTGTGCCTTGCGTTTAACTATCGCGTGGCGCTTAACCACAAGTCAGTGCAAATAGGTTTACCTGAGTGCTCACTCGGTCTATTTCCAGGGGGTGGTGGTGTTGTACGTTTAACCAAGTTGTTGGGTGTTGAAAAAGCCCTGCCGTACATACTCGAAAGCAAGCGAGTAACGCCCGAACAAGCGCTGGCCGAGGGCATGATCCACGCCCTAGTGGATACGCCAGACGAACTTTTGCCCGCGGCTAAAGCATTCATTCTGGCCAATAAAGATAATCCCGACGCGGCCGTGCAACCGTGGGATCAAAAAGGCTTTCGCATTCCAGGCGGCGCCGTCAATACGCCACGCAATGCGCAAATAGCGGTAATGGGACCCACGATGCTGCACCAAAAGTCGCGTGGTTTAATGCCGCAACTTACGGCGGCCATGGACGTGGCATTTCAGGCCTCTATGCTTGATCTGGATACGGCTTTGCGAATCGAAGGTCGGGAGTTCACCAAGGTCGCGGCGGGTCCTGTTGCCAAAAACATGATCACCGCGTTTTTCTTTCAGCTCAACAAGATTAATGGCGGTGCGAGCCGACCCAAAGATGTGCCGCATTCGCCCACGCGTAAGCTTGGCATTTTAGGCGCAGGCATGATGGGTCAGGGCATTGCCTATGTATCGGCGATGGCTGGCATTGAAGTCGTGCTGAAAGATATGAGCTTGGATGCCGCCGAGAAGGGCAAAGCGTATTCACAAAAATTACTCGATAAACGCGTTGCACGCGGTCAAATGGACGAGGCGAAAGCGGCCGGAGTATTGGCGCTTATCAAGCCGACTGACAATAACGAAGACTTAGCGGGATGCGATCTGATTGTGGAGGCGGTGTTTGAGAACATGGAACTCAAACATAAGATCGTCAAAGACACCGAGCAGTATTTAAGCGCCGACGGCTTTTGGGGATCGAATACGTCCACGTTGCCAATTACGCAATTGGCCGAGGCGAGTGCTAAGCCAGAGAACTTTGTGGGCATTCACTTTTTCTCACCGGTGGATAAAATGCCATTGGTGGAAATCATTGTGGGCGACAAAACCAGCGATGCCGCTTTAGCTAAAGCGTTTGACTACACCCTGCAAATTCGCAAAACCCCGATTGTGGTTAACGACTCGCTAGGCTTTTTCACCTCGCGCACGTTTGGCACCTATTTGGACGAAGGCGCGCAATTGCTCACCGAGGGTATTCACCCAAACACCATCGACCGCTTAGGCAAGGCGATTGGCATGCCGGTTGGTCCGTTACAAATTCAAGACGAAACGAGTTTGGAACTTACCCGCAAAGCCCAAGAAACGTGGGAAGCGATGGGCGTAAAAGACAAGTGGAGTAATGGCGATGTCATGCGCCGCGTGATTAAAGACATGATCATCGACAATGGCCGCGGTGGCCGTTATCACGGTGGTGGTTACTACGAGTATCACGAAGACGGCAGCAAAAACATTTGGCCGGGTTTGCTGGATCTGTATTACGACGAGTCGGTGAGCTATCCTGAGCAAGACATTCAAGATCGCTTGATGTTTCGCCAAGTAATCGAGGCGCTTAAGTGTTTAGAAACCAATGTGTTGCGCACCGTGGCGGATGGAAATATTGGGTCGATCATGGGGATTGGCGCACCGCCGCACACGGGTGGGTTTTTACAGTACGTTAATACGTATGGCTTGGATCGGTTTATAGCGCGATGTGATGAACTAGCTGCCCAATACGGCGACCGTTTTACGTGTCCAGCCATAGTGAAAGAGTACGCTGCAGCCAACAAACAGTTTGTCTAGTTTGTTGTAGTTTTGACTATAGCCTAGTTAATTAAGTACTGCTCGAACGCCGCCATTGCGGCGTTCTTGCATTTAAATAGCCATTAAATTGAACCGTCAGTCGGAGCCCCTCTATGTACATGCTTTACTTAAGTTTGATAACGCTTACGTCGATGCTCATTTCGCGGCGACGTATGCCAGGTCGAGACTGGCAAACCGAGTTTCATGCTCGTTTGTTTAAGCGTTTTTTCTATGCTGCTGAACGTAAAGGTCCAGAATGGTCGCGCAAAACGATTGATGATTTTGCCGCTGCTTCAAAAAGCAGCTCGCTCTCGCGTGTTACCTGCGAACCCTTAGACTTAGCGGGCGTGGCCGCATTAAAAATTACGCCCTTGAATGCGGCCTCTGACCCCAAGCGCATCATCGTTTATATGCACGGTGGTGGCTATCTAACGGGCAGCGCAAAGTCGTATCTGGCCTTTGTAGCGCGGTTGGTGGACCAGAGCAGTTTGCTCGCCTATTCCTTAGATTACCGATTAAGCCCAGAGCATCCGTTTCCGCAGCCGCAAGAGGATTGCTATGCGGCCATTAACGCGATTGCCGCGCTGCACCCTGAGTATGAGTTAGTGTTGATGGGCGACTCGGCGGGGGGTGCTTTGAGTATTTCTACCGCATTGCACGCAGGCGAAGACTTGCGCGCGCGTATCGCGGGGCTCGCTTTAATCTCGCCGTGGGTAGACCCACTGGCCACTACGGGCACTATGCAAAGCAATATTGCTAACGACATGTTTGTGCCCGCGTTTTTAGCGAACAGTTATGCGGCCCACATGGCGGGTGCTGACCCACTGGATACTCGAGCAAACTTTAGCCAAGCCGACTTAAGTGGTTTGCCACCTATGTTGATTCAGGTGGCGGGTGGTGAGTTGTTTTTAGATCAAGTGCAGGACTTTGCGCAGCGCGCCACGGCGCAGGGCGTGCCCGTAGTCACGCAAGTGTTTGACACACAATTTCATGTGTTTCAAACCCTCGCGCATCATTTTGCCGAAGCAAAACGCGCGCGCGCTGGTCTAGTGGAATTCGCTTCAGCCGTTAAGCGTTAAGCCGGACGGGCTGGGCTCAGCGTTGCGGAATGCTCAAGCAATCTGCACTAGCATCACCAAGCTCGGTGCCGCCATCAACGGTAATAATCGTGCCGTTAATATAGTTCCCGAGGTTGCTGGCTAAATAGATAGCGGCGTCGGCGATATCCTTGGTTTCGCCAAAACGCTTGCTGGGAATCTTGGCCGCCATCGCCGCCTTTGCTTGCGGGGTGGGTGCCAAGCGCTCAGCGCCTTCAGTGCCATTAATGGGCCCGGGCGATATTCCGTTTACGGTAATCCCTGCCGCGCCCCACTCTAGGGCAAGGCATTTTATAAGCATATTGATGCCGGCCTTGGCTGCACACACATGCGCTTGAAAAGGCATCGCGGTAACCGCTTGCGGTGCGGTAATTGCGATCAGTGCGGCGCCTTTGTTCAAGTGCTCAAAGCCCAAATAGAACACGTTGTAGGTGCCGAGCAAATCAATATCGATCACCGTTTTAAAGCCTTTAGGCGAGATGCCCAAAGCGGGGGCTGGAAAGTTGCCTGCGGCGCCTGAGACTAAACAATCTATTTTGCCAAAGTGTTCAACACAGCTTTTTAGCGCGCTCTCAACTTGCGCGGGTTCGCGCACATCAGCCGTTAAAGCTAGTGCTGCATGTCCATGTGTGCCCGCAACGCTGTCGGTTATTTCTTGCGCGGCAGCCGCGGCTTTTTCGGGATTACGGCCTAGCACGGCCACTTTTGCGCCTACGGCGGCCATGCCTTTAGCGATACCTAAATTGATACCGCTGGTGCCCCCGGCAATGAATACAACTTGATCTTTGAGCGTACTTGAATCAAACATGGTAGGGATTCCTCTTTGTGAATAAAGTCAGATGACTAATAACAGATGGCTGAAGACCGATAACGTATAACAAGTGATTAGGGGCGTGCGTATAAAACGCAACGCAATGCGTGAGTATAACGCGCTGGTTAGAGCTGTTGGCTTAGGGGCAGCTCGGTGGTGTTTTTAATTTCGGTTACCGCCATGTGCGAGTGAATCTCGCCGATCATAGGTAACTCTAATAAATAATTGCGTACAAACTGCTCGTAATGGCGAATGTCTTTAACGATGATTTTGAGCATGTAGTCCCACGCGCCCGTCATGGTATAGCATTCTACTACTTCGTCGAGCTTGCGCACGGCTGCTTCAAACCGCTCTAAATTTTTGCGCCCCACCGAACTAAGGTTTATGGTGGCAAAAGCCACTAAATCTAAGCCGAGTTTCTCGCGATTAATAATCGCTACCTGCCGATCGATGATACCCGCTTGCTCGAGTCGATGGATGCGTCGCCAGCAAGGCGACTGACTCATGTTGAGCTTTTCGGCGATTTCGGCGGAGCTCTGCGCACTGTTTTTTTGCAGCAGTTCGAGCAGCTTTATGTCCTGTTTGTCTACAACTTGCATATTCTATTCAAATTTAGTGGAAACTCAGACTAATTATTCCAATAGTGCCACGGATAGCCACAACATTGCATAATATTTGCGAAAAATTTGGAGTACGATATCGCGTCAAAAACAGTCGAATTACCATCGCCATGATCAGCTGCGCTGAGCAGTTCTCTCATGTTCTAATCACATGATGGGTTATGCGAGCTGTTATGAGGGCTAAGCGCAATAAATGTTTTTAGAAACGTGATGATCGCTTTGTGCTCAGGCAATCTAATTGGAATGCGCGAACCTGCTTCCCAGCCAAAATAAGTCACTGCATATCTACCAGGAGGATAGTGCATGTCTACCGAACAGCGCCCATTGCGCGACGTTAATTTAAACGACAAATACACACTTGATCAAACCGAAGCCTATTTAACCGGCATCGAAGCATTGGTGCGTTTGCCCATCTTACAGCATCAGCGCGATCAACAACGCGGACTTAACACGGCGGGGTTTATTTCGGGTTATCGTGGTTCGCCATTAGGTTCGCTCGACGAAGCCTT
Source organism: uncultured Gammaproteobacteria bacterium (assembly GCA_964407915.1). Classification (GTDB taxonomy): domain Bacteria; phylum Pseudomonadota; class Gammaproteobacteria; order Arenicellales; family Arenicellaceae; genus Arenicella. Next base: position 9,241 of record CAYOXK010000010.1, on the reverse strand, counting down.
GTGGAGCGCGGAGCCCTATTTAACTAAGCACAATATTAAGTTTGTGCCGGGCATTAACGAAGACTTGGCGGCCACCGCTGTACGCGGCTCGCAAGAAGTGGGTTTGCAACCAGGCGCTAAGTTCGATGGCGTGTTCGGTATGTGGTACGGCAAAGGTCCGGGTTTGGATCGCAGTTTAGATGCGTTTCGCCACGCCAACGCAGCGGGTACCGCCGAGTTTGGCGGTGTGCTGGCGGTAGTGGGAGACGACCATGGATGTAAGTCGTCGACGTATCCATATCAGTCCGAACACTTGTTTATGAGCTTGTCGATGCCCATTTTGGCGCCCGCCAATGTGCAGGAAGTGCTAGACCTTGGCATCTACGGTTGGGAGCTATCGCGCTACTGCGGATGTTGGGTAGGTTTAAAAGCGATTACCGAAAACATGGATTCGGCCATCTCGGCAGAGATTGACCCTGCGCGCATTAACATTGTGCGCCCGACGGATTTTAAAATGCCACCCGATGGTGTAAACGTGCGCTGGCCCGACGCGCCCATGGCGCAAGAAGAGCGTCTTAATAAATATAAAATCTATGCAGCGCGCGCCTTCGCACTGGCGAACGATCTGAATAAGATTGTGATCGATACTGACAATCCGCGCTTGGGCATTATTACCTCTGGTAAGTCCTATTTAGATGTGTTGCAAGCGTTTGACGATCTTGGTATCGACGAAAAAACCGCCGCAGCGATTGGCATTCGAGTTTACAAAGTAGGCATGCCTTGGCCTTTAGAGCCGATCAAAACGCATGAATTCGCGAGCGGATTGCACGAGATCTTGGTAGTAGAAGAAAAGCGCTCGGTGATCGAAGACCAGCTTACCGGCCAACTCTACAACTGGCCGCTCGAAGAGCGCCCGCGCGTGGTAGGAGAGTACGACGAGCATGGTAACGATTTATTGACGAATTTGGGCGAACTAACGCCCGCGATGATCGCGCGCGCGATCGCCGCGCGCATTGATGCGTTTTACACCAGCGAAACCATCGAAGCGCGCATTAAGTTTATTAATCGCAAAGAACGTACCCTGAAAAAAGAACGTAAAGTATCTGAGCGCAAGGCATCGTTCTGTTCGGGCTGTCCGCACAATACCTCCACCGAAGTACCCAAGGGCTCGATTGTTGGCGGTGGTATAGGGTGCCATTACATGAGCACATGGATGACTAATCGACCCGCACACAATTTCACGCATATGGGTGGCGAAGGTGTGACCTGGACGGGCATGTCGCCGTTTACCGAAACCCAGCACGTGTTTCAAAACTTAGGCGATGGCACCTATTTCCATTCGGGCATTTTAGCCATTCGCCAAAGCGTCTCGTCCAAAGTAAATATTACCTATAAGCTGCTAAAAAATGGCGCGGTGGCCATGACCGGTGGCCAGCAAGTGGATGGCGACATGGCTATGCCGCGTTTGGTAGCCCAGCTGCAAGGCGAGGGCGTTGCGCGTATTGATATTGTCTCGGATAACCCGCAACAGTTTAAACGTTTCGGCAGCGCCGACGTAGGTGTATGGCATCGCGATGACCTCTTGCTGGTGCAAGACAAGCTACGTAAAACGCCGGGCACCACAGTGCTCATCTACGAACAAGCCTGTGCTACGTCCAAACGCCGCGCGCGTAAACGCGGCCTAGTACCTGAAGCGAGCGAACGCGTATTGATCAATTCTGCCGTGTGTGAGGGCTGCGGCGATTGTGGTAAGAAGTCTAATTGCTTGTCGGTAATTCCAAAAGAAACCGAGCTTGGTCGTAAACGTCAAATTGACCAAGCCGCGTGTAACCAAGATTTCTCGTGCGTGAAAGGCTTTTGCCCGAGTTTTGTAACTATAAGCGGCGCGCAACTTAAAAAGCGCAGCAGCGTAGACACCTTGGACGCGTTTAAGGATTTGCCGGAGCCGAACAAACCCGAACTCAACCAACCGTGGAATGTGTTGGTCACGGGCGTAGGCGGTACTGGCGTGCTCACCGTAGCTGCGGTGCTTGCAATGGCGGGGCATTTGGAATTTAAAGGCGTGGCCACCATGAATCAAACAGGCCTTGCGCAAAAATTTGGACCCGTGGTGAGCCATCTGCGTATTGCCAATAATCAAAGCGAGATTCACGCTGTGCGTATTCCTGCGGGCGATGCTGATGTGATGATCGGTTGTGATTTGGCGGTAGCGGCTAGCGATGACGCCTTAGCCAAGCTGCATAAGGATCGCAGCCACGTGGTGATTAACGACACGCTAACGGCAACGGCCGAATTCATTGACAACCCTGATGTGGTGTTTCATGTAGACCCAATGAAAGACGCTATTCGCGGCGAAGTAAAAGCCTCGCGGGCGTACTTTTTGCCCGCAGGCGAAATTGCCTCGGCGCTGTTAGGCGACAGCATCGCGACCAATCTATTTATGGTAGGCGTGGCGTATCAGCGAGGTCTTATTCCTTTGAGCCAAGCGGCTATTTTTAAAGCCTTGGAACTCAATGGTGTGGCGGTGAAGTTTAATCAGCAAGCCTTTATGTGGGGCCGCATGAGTGTGGTGGATCAAGCACAGGTAGAAGCCGCTGCGCAAATCGACACCTCGCGCCCAGAGCGTCTTGAGGGTTTGAATGACATTATCGATTACCGCTACAAAGATTTGGTTGAATACCAAAACCAAGCCTATGCCGAGCACTTTTCCACGGTAGTGGAACGCGTAAGAGAGCACGAGTCTGCGCTCAACCAAGATGGCCGCTTGCCGCTAACGTTGGCGGTGGCTAAAGCGCTGTATAAAGTGATGGCCTACAAAGATGAGTACGAAGTAGGGCGTTTGTACACCGATGGCCGTTTTGACGCGCAGCTTAATGCGCAGTTTGAAGGCAAAGTTAAGCTCACGTTCCATATGGCGCCGCCGTTAATTGCACCGCGCAATAAACACACGGGCGAGCTTACTAAGATGCGCTTCGGCGGGTGGGTTAAATCGGTGTTCGGCGTATTGCGTCGACTCAAATTTTTACGCGGCACGGCCTTCGATATTTTTGGTTATTCAGCTGAACGCCGCGCCGAGCGCGCGCTCATCACCCAGTTTGAAGCGACCTTAGATGAGCTATTGCAAAACCTCACACAAGAGCGCTTGGCCAAAGCTGTGAAAATTGTAGACTCTTATAATTCGGTGCGGGGCTTTGGCCATGTTAAAGAGGCCAATCAACAACGGTTTGAGTCTGCTTTAAAGTTTGCCATGGCGGAGTATCACCAATCGAAACCTAATGCCCAACCGAATGCAAAAAACAATGCGGGCACGTCTGGCATTTCGGTAGAGCATGTAAAACCTTCTTCTGATCGAGTGGCATAATGACTAAGTTGAATCCAAACGATGTGGTCATTGTGGCCGCCAAGCGCACGCCGTTGGGCTCGATGCTCGGGCATTTTAGCGAGCTCTCGGCCACCGACTTAGGCGCGGTGGCGATTCGTGCGGCCCTAGCGAGTGTGCCGATTGCGGCGAGCGATATAGACGAAGTGATTATGGGCAATGTGGTGTCGGCGGGCTTAGGCCAAGCGCCTGCGCGCCAAGCATCGCTCAATGCGGGCTTACCGAATAGTATTCCGTGCACCACCGTGAACAAGGTGTGTGGTTCCGGGATGAAAGCGGCGATGTTCGCCAGCGACCAAATTACCGCAGGCTCGGCGCGCTGCATTATCGCGGGTGGCATGGAGAGCATGAGCCGCGCGCCGTATTTGCTGGAGCGGGGCCGACAAGGGTATCGCATGGGGCATGCCAAGTTGCTCGATAGCTTGTTTTTGGATGGCTTAGAAGATGCGCAAACCGGCGGGTCGATGGGCACGTTTGGTCAAACTACCGCCGACGAAGAAGGCTTTACGCGTGCTCAGATGGACGACTATGCCGTGGCTTCGGTGCAGCGCGCCGTGGCGGCTCACGCCAATGGTCACTTCTTTTCGGAGATTGCGGGCGTTGAAGTAAAACGCAAAGACGGCACGCTCACTGTTACTGAAGACGAGCAGCCAGGACGCTCGTCCATCGAGAAAATTCCAAATCTACGCCCCGCATTTAAAGCCGATGGCACGGTCACGGCGGCTACTTCAAGCTCGATGTCTGACGGCGCTGCAGCGCTGGTAATGATGTCGGCACGCAAAGCCGATGCGCTGGGGCTAACACCGCTCGCGCGAATGGTGGCACATGCGAGTCATGCGCAAGCGCCCGCCGAGTTCTGTAAAGCGCCCGCCGGTGCTATTGCCAAAGTGTTAGAGCGCACAGGTTGGCAAGCGAATGCCGTAGACTTATACGAGATTAACGAAGCGTTTGCGGTAGTAAGTTTATACGCTATGCGCGCGCACGGTTTGTCGCACGACCGCGTGAACATTCATGGTGGCGCCTGCGCGCTCGGTCATCCGCTCGGCGCGTCGGGCGCACGCCTATTAGTTACGCTGCTACATGCTTTGCGCACCACGGGTGGCACCACGGGCATCGCTAGTTTGTGTATTGGTGGCGGCGAAGCGACTGCCGTGGCGTTGGAGATGTTGCGTTAGATCTGGCCTAAAATTTAACTCAAAGCTAATAAGCCTTTTTTTTAGTATGTTGGTAACAAATTTGGCGGGAAATGGTCGATGAGCGATATCACTAGTCTAAAAATTGATGGGACCTTGTTAGCGGATCTAGAGAAAGTTGCCGCGGCATCTAATACGTCTCCACATAAGCATCTGAGAACGATGATTGACCAAGAGATGTTGAGGGTGTCTCCCGGAGAGTTGAGTAAAGATGAAATGGCAGCACGACGAGCTGCCATACTGCGCGTGGAGGCAAGCGAAGCGCTCGAGGGGTATACCCCCATCACGGACAAAGACATCATTGCATTGCAAGAAAAGTGGGTGCGTGGCGAATTGTCAGTAGATGAAGAAATCGAAGCTCTCGATTTGAAATACGGCGTAAAGCGTTAGCCTTTAGCCGTATCCGATGGCTGCGCTTCCAATATTTGAAGACTTATTGGTAAACGTACCGAACCACAAGAAAGAGGAGTACGGTAGATACTACTCCAATGCGCGAGCGCGAGAGCTTGAAATTGTAACGATTTTGGGTGAGTTCGATCTCGAACATCTCAAAGCCATCCATTACTACTTGTTCCAAGATATCAGCAGTAAGGCGGGCGAGGTGCGAGAACATCCGTTATCAAAAGCCGGATGGGGCTTTGCAGACGTGCATACGATGGCCTATATTTTTGAGGTCGAGTTAACCAAACAGTTAAAGAAGCTAGAATCTTCACAGCAGGATTTCGAGCAGTTTATTGATGCATTGGTAGTAGCCCATTCTTTAGTTGACGAACCGCATCCATTTGTGGAGGGGAACGGACGTTCAAGCCGTGTCTTCTTTAGCTTGCTCGCAAAAAAATATGGATATGAACTGGGATTTACAGATATTCAGAGAGCCCCTTGGGTTGACGCATGTATTCGAGCAATTCACAAAAATGATTACTCTTTAAAGCGCCTGTTGTTCGCAAAGGGTCTATCAAGGCATGGCGCTTAAAGTTCTTGCTTATTGTTCCACAGCCCGGCTCGGCACCCCTACATTGCACACTTCAATCTTGCCCGTTGGGTCAGCAAACCAGTCGTCTACCCGATGCGTTCTGGCCGTAACGTAGTCGCTGAATGTAGCGGTGTCGGTACGCATAATTTCTACGTTCAGTTGCTCGTCTTTGCTGAGCTCGTTGCCAAAGCGAATGGCGTCGATGCGGGTAAGTTGTTCAGGGTTTTCGTAAAACCCCAACGTCCCAGTCCCGCGCGGTAGTGAAGAAAGGTGTTCGATGCCCTCAATCACTCGGCCAATTAAAGTCACATTGCGATCGAGATGCCTAGGCGCATGCCCCGTTACTACGTACAAACTCGACGCGTTACCGCTATCGAGTTCCATCCCGCGACCCACACCTAAGGCTCCATAACAATGGGTTAACCAGGCGCGCGCGTCGGCTCCAGAACTTGCATCCGCACCTACCTCGAAGCCTTGTACGAATCCAGTGGTGTCGGCATACGCATCGCGGCTCTCAATGGCCTGTATCGATAAACCATTTTTAGCGCGAAATAACTCATGTTCCACTTTTTCGGCCGCAGTACCTAGCGACCGCGCCGTTTCGGGCGTATCAGCAGGATCACCCCACTGCACCACATAATTGTCTTGCGCGCGAATGATGGCTAACCCATCGAAATAGCGTTCTTTAACGAGCGTGCGTAAATTGGCGATATGCCGCGGCGCAAAGTCGGGCGCTAGCTCCATAACCACACGCGCCTCGCCCATTTGCAGGTACAGTAAATTGGCCTGTTCAGGACGCCGCCAATCGGCGGCGGAGCTCGCAGCGATCACACTGCTGGGCGTGAGTTTTGTATCGGCTGGCGGAGTAGCATCTTGCGCAAAGCTGAGGCTACTAGTAAGCGCAAACGCGCACAGGCTGATTAGGGTTTTAAGTGTGGTCATAGCTTATTCATTTGTTTTATGGTTAGTGACGATTGCTTGTTCTGGGCCCTTGGCATTAATCATTGGAATAGTGGGCGATTAGATTAGATGCGTAATGTTCTACCGCCATTGTCGCGTATTGCTGGTCTGGTTTCCATTAAGCTAAAACTTAACAAGCCAAAACCTGATAGCCGCAAGTGAATTTAGGTAAATGTGTACCTAACATCCATGACTTGGGGGCGATTGAACATTTCGAAACTTGATATATGGTTAATTATTGGTTGAAAATTGGTTTTATATTGGCCATATTGATTTCTAGCGCCACACCTAGGTATCGTAAAAAATGACACACGCACCTGTTTTAAGTTCTGTTCCGAGCGGTGACCCTATCGGTTTTTGGAATGTTGATGGCACCCTGAATGGAAAGCGGGTGACGAAGTTTATTGATATAACGTCAGCCGAAGCCGCTAACATTGCACATATAAGTCGGTCCTCAGTTCGGTTCGATGATCGAATGCCACAAGAACTAGAACGGCACCTGATTCAAATTGCCAATATTTGTACGCACGTGGCTGAGATATTCAAGGGCGATTTAGGTAAGACCAAACTTTGGGTTGAAACGCCCAATCCTGCCCTAGGCGATATTTCGCCTAAAGCGATGATGCGATTTGGTAGATATCAAACATTACTTAAGTTTGTCTTAGATGCAAAGGACGGCTAGGGCTTTAAATTAAGAATTAACGTGCCGGATCACCAGATAGTTCTTGAGGAAGTTACCGCAAGCAAGCTAAACCAAAACCGCCGATTCTTTGAGGCCTACGCAAAATATCATATTCGGTTGTACGCAGAGCTTCATGCTCAGCGCACGCTGCACAAAGAAACGATACTTGCTTCTCTACGTAGCGCCGATCGCGAGTCACTAGACTTACACAATTACGTGCGTTTGGTGCCACTTAAATACGCGAATGAGCCAGTAAGCCCCAAGGGTAGCATTACCCTTCAGGGTGGAAGATTTAACGTAGGTAGAGGTGTTAATCCCGAAATCACATCCAACTATGCGCTCTATATTGCTGACACGGAGGAAACAGCCTACAACGAGAGGTATCAAGCACCAAAAACGCAGTCGGCGTTGACCACAGAGGAGTTGTACCTAACTACACGGGACGAATCCTATGCTTATGTGAAGCTCACTGGAACGGTTTCAGGACTACTAAATCTAAGTATCGCTCAAAACTTCGCGGATTTTTTAGACGTGATCGCCAAATTTGAAATAAGCCGAGACTGTCGTACCCTTGCGAAAAAAGTAGGTTTGGAACGATGGAATGTAGTTTCCATATATGATGATTTGATCAATATGTGCCTGCGCGTCAATTGGCGTTTGCACCCTATGCTACTGGCAATACCAGCGACTTCGCAAATTTTTGGCAACCTAGTGCGCGAAGCTGGATTTTCCGGAATTATTTATAAATCGACGGTTCATCAAGGTACTTGCATAGCCTTCTTTCCTGAAAACTTTGCTGATGACTCTTCGGTTTGCGCTAAGTCGCCAGCAGATGGCACCCAGCATCCATGCTTAACAGCAGAGAACTGGCAACAATTGGTGAAATAGTATGCACTGATTTATTCCCGCCCCACCATTTCCGTTCTACGCGGGGATGACGGCGGTTCTGATAATTCCCACACAGTTTTCGTGCAGCATTCGTGCTAACCTCCTTCCAATATTTTTGCCGCGTATGATGCGCGTAACATGGGTGCTGACAAGCAGTCACACAGCGCGTGAGTCTCGTTAAGAACCGCTTTTCCCAGATTGGATCAAATGACTAATATTGTAGAAATTCGTGGGCTCTCCAAAGTCTACGGAAATGGTTTTCATGCGCTCGATAATGTCAGCTTAGACATAGTCGAGGGCGAGATACTCGCTTTGCTCGGCCCTAATGGTGCGGGCAAAACAACGCTTATTTCAGCCATTGCCGGTATCGTTACGCCCACCGCAGGGCAGATACTCATTGGTGGTTTTGATAACCAAAAACAGTATCGACAAGCACGTCAGTTGGTGGGGCTGGTGCCGCAAGAGCTTACTTTAGGTGCGTTTGATTCGGTGTGGAACACGGTGTCTTTTACGCGTGGTCTGTATGGGCATAAACCCGACCCGGCGCACATCGAGAAGGTGCTGCGCGATTTGTCGTTGTGGGATAAAAAGGACAATCAGTTGCGTATGCTCTCGGGGGGGATGAAGCGGCGCGTGCTCATTGCCAAAGCGCTTTCGCATAAGCCGCGGGTATTGTTCTTAGATGAGCCGTCGGCGGGGGTTGATGTAGAGCTGCGTAAAGACATGTGGCGACTGGTGAGAGAACTACGCGACACGGGTGTGACTATTATTCTTACTACCCACTACATTGAAGAAGCCGAAGAAATTGCCGACCGCGTAGGGGTGATCAACGCGGGTAAGATATTGCTCATTGAGAATAAGGTCGACCTCATGCATAAGCTCGGTAAAAAGCAGCTGGTGATTGATTTGCGCACGCCCGTGAGCGCTGTGCCTGAGTCGCTCGCACACTACGCTATTGAGCTATCCAATAACGGCGAAACCATTACCTACACTTACGATACAACCGCCGATGCCACGGGTATTACCGCACTGTTGCAAGACATCTCGAATGCCGGCATGCAGCTTAAAGACATTAAAACCACGCAGAGTTCGCTTGAGGATATTTTTGTGGGGCTTGTACATCAAATAATCGAACCTTCCGCAGCGCCAGCGCGCGCCGAGGCAAAACGATGAATACCAACGCCATT
>CAYOXK010000009.1:0-51255 GCA_964407915.1 uncultured Gammaproteobacteria bacterium | reverse complement strand
AGGCCACGAGGTAATGCTGGGTAAGGGCGTAATGCTGTTAATGGGCGGACTCGTCATAGGTTGGCTAAGCGGCCCAGCGGGCGTGGAATCAATTAGCCCACTCTTCTTTGATCTCTTCAAAGGCATCCTCGCTTTGTTTATGCTCGAAATGGGCTTAATCACGGCAACCCAACTCGGCAGCTTGCGCCATTACGGCCTATTCCTAGTGGCCTTCGGCATTCTTATCCCGCTACTTTTTGGCGCGATGGGAGCCACCGTTGGCGTCTTGTTGGGTATGTCGGTTGGCGGTAGTGCCATTCTTGCGACGCTGTTTGCGAGTGCTTCGTATATCGCTGTTCCTGCCGCGATGCGTATTTCTTTACCCGAAGCCAACCCCACCTTGTCACTCACCGCCTCGTTGGGTATTACGTTTCCGTTTAATATTCTAATCGGTATTACGCTCTACCATAGTTTTGCGCAATACGCGCAAAAAACTCTAATGCCATAGGGCCTTAGTCAGCACACTCAAGACGTTACAGAGAGACACCCATGCAAACACACTCTTCCAAACTGCTTACAATCTACACCGAAGCCGCGCTGGAATCGTCGCTGATTCGCGCCATCAACAAACTCGGAGCCACTGGCTACACCATTACCAATGCACGCGGCAAAGGCAGTAGTGGATCCCGCACGGCGTTCTGGGAAGCCAACGCTAATATTCGCATTGAAATTATGTGCAGCGCTGAACTTGCCCAAACCATTACGCAAGATCTTCACCAACAGTTTGCGCAAAACTATGCGCTGGTTACGTTTACAAGCGACATTCAAGTAACACGCTAAAATAAGGTTCTGGAGCTATGGCAGAATTATGACTATAATTAGGGCCCCGAGGTAATTTAACCTCACGTCGCGCAAATTCATCCTCGATGAACTTGACAGCGTATAACACCAACCACCAGAAGAACAATGAACGACAACGATCGCCCGCAAAACTCGTCCATAAGTCGCCGCAAAGTTATCCAAACAGCCTTAACAGGTACGGCTGCGGCAGCCGTCGTGCTACCCGCTAAATGGTCGACACCAGTACTCAATACGGTGCTCACACCTGCTCATGCGCAAACTTCTACACCACCCAGTATTGTGACGGGAGTGTACGCGTCCATCGCCCCTATTGCGCTCAACGTACAAGGTACTATTGAACAAGGTACACAATACGCCTTGCTGGATTTATTGATCGCGCCTGCCGAAGCGCAGAGTTACATCCCAGAGATTTGTGTAACGGATTCCCCGACTGACGACGCGGGTAATTCAACCCTTTATATCAGCGTCAACGAAGATTTAACGGTGGACTTTGCAATCGACTCCTTAGGTTTTGGTGACTCTGGAAGTCGCCCTCCTTGTGGCTCGTTTGGCACAGTTTCAGTGAGCGCAGACGGCAGCTCCATTCCGGATGCGGTTATCCCACTTCGCGACGACGAACAAGTCCGTTTGTTTGGTATGGCCCCTTCAGGCGAAGGGGAAATTACGGGTATGTACGAAGTCGTTGGATTTACAGGACCCGTCTGTATGGGCTCATTTACGGCTGTGATTGGCGCTATGCTCCCGCTTGCCACTAACTGTGTGGCCCCTAATACCTAGACAGAATTAAGGCGCGAAATTTTCGGCAATCAGTACAAGCTATGGGGCGAGTAAAATCTTAAATGTTAGATCAAAACACGCTCGCCAAGCCGCGTCAGGTGTCATGGGTTGAAATTCAATCCGAAACAACAGCTGGTCTTTCGTTAAGAAATACGCGTTTGCAGCGCGAACACTTACTTAACGAAAGCGCCAGTGCAATTTGGAAGTTGTGCGATGGATCGCGCACGATTGCAGACCTGATTGATCTGTTTGAAAAACATTACCCTCAACACGCCGGAGTTCGACAAGACTTACTGGCACAATTGAACACGCTGCTAGAGAGCAAACTCATTGTGCTCGATGGGGGTGTCTCAGCACTCGAATACAGTGGCGAGGTGGTGCGCACGATCCAACCCACCGCCGAACTGCTTTGGCAACTAGAAAAGATACGACAATTTTTGATGGGCAGTACGCGCATCGAAGAAGCGAACCCTCTGACGAGTGATCTAGAAACTTTACTAGGTGCAAAGGCGCTCGCTACGGCAAAACGTCTTGATGTGGACGCGGCCGCTTCAAACTCCGACTCCACCATCGTTCCGTATCGGGCCGCGCTGCGCGGCAAATCATTTCAAAAATGCTTAAAAAAAATTGTGCGGGAACTGCACGCAAGTCTGCCTGAGGTAAACTCCATCATCCAAGTAGCTGGGCATGCACTGTATTTGCGCGGCTCACACATGGGGTGGCACAGCAATCACAGCCGTGCTGATGGGCGCATCTATTGCAGTTGGTCCGAGCGCGGCGAGAGCAACTTCTTTCGCTATGTAGATCCTTTAACCAACGAAATAATCACCCAATGGGAAGCGCCTGGCTGGAACATTAAGTCATTTACTATTCCCGAGGATACATCACGCTTTTGGCACTGCATTGGCGCCAAAAGCTTAAGACTATCGCTCGGATTTCGCTATGAGTTGCCCGCTAGTTCATCGGCAGTTGCAACAGAATAGATAGCTGGATCTGCCCCATTCGCCGCTCTCTGCGGCGCACCAAATATTACACTGCGACTGAAGATCTCAGCGTTAGCCTCTCCAATTACTCTCTCGCATAGACTGGGTTGGGTATAATGCAGCAGGGTAATTCGGGCACATCGAGCACGGTGCGCCGCCACGGGCTGTGTTTATTAATAAAATGAATGCGCGCCAGCGGACGCGCCCATTCAACAAAACTATAGTAGCGACCATGCGCACCACTCCCCACCACCCAATCCTCTTCAGACTGCGATAAGCCGCGCACCGCAATAAGGTCATTCGCCACCTTGTCGATTTGGATAGCCTCACCCGATGGAAAACGCCGAATATGGTTGCCTGCGGAGTCACAATACCAAAATGACACGCCAGCATTATTCGCCTTAACGCTCTCAAGGTCATGCGCCCGACGGCCATTGATGGCCAGTGTTGCGCGCAGAGTTAAATCTGCATCTAAGTGCGCAACCAGTGACTGGTCGTCGTCTTGCGAACGGAAGCATTGCATCAGCAGCCAGCCGTCTTCAACCGGCGCCAACGAATTGATATGATGGTAATCACCCGGCAGCACGGGCGTCTCGAGGAATTCGCGTTGTTGGCCTTGCGCCTCGTTGCTAATTTGAAACACAGCCTGCCCCTCAGTGTTCACGCCGAATAAGACACCATTTCGGCAGATCAAATGATGCGTGCTATTAGCCACAGGAATATAAAAGTCGATGGGAGCATGCACACATCCATCAGCTAGGCGAAAAGCTCGAATCACCCCTGCTTTGAGATCAGAGCGTTTGGCCAAACTAAAACTATGCCGCCACAACGGCGAGGCTTTATGCGGGAAGTCAGACACCAAGATCGAACCTTGCGAATCCACAGTAATGCCAAAGAACATGCCATAAGCCAAGCGCACATAACCCTGTTTATTCACCGCATACAAACCGCCACGCGTCGTAAATAAGTGTGAGTACTCAGTGATGTTGCGCGGATACTCAAGCGGCTCGAGCTGCGCAAAGTGCAATAGTCCGCGTTCGGCAAATAAGGCTAAAGCGTCGAGCACCTGTACACGGGCTGCTTCCATGCTCAGCTCAGTATGCAAAGTTGCGTATTGATAGGCGAGTTGGTTAATCGTGCTCGTCCCTTCTTGGCACAAACCCCATACCGCGCTCTGCGCGCGCGACAAATCCAGTGTCTGCGTATCAAGGCGCACCCGAACCAAATTATCGTTAACTGAGCTAAGCGCGCCGTAGGTTACGCGCGGCACAAGAAGGTGGGTGTTTTGCACAGACAATGAATTAACGAATTAAAATCAAGGAAGAAGACGAGCGGCAATTTTAGCAGTAAAGGTGCATTCGACAGCAAAAACGGTGTCGTTTAGGCACCCCTCTACAGGAACTGGGGCTATGGCTGCGACTGACCGCGCAGCCTACCGAGTAAACGTTGCAATCGTCCGTAAACTTTTTGCCAAAATAGCCATTCGTTGCGCCTTATAAAGTCGCGGCTCCACCACCACTCCGGCAGCTGCGGTCCATCTGCGCGAACGGCCTGCAATTCGAGTAAGCGATCTAAATAAAATTGCGCACGCACGTGCGGTGCAAAATACTGTTCCCAAACCGCACGCGCTCGTTGCCCCAATTCTTGAGCTCGATGTTCTTGCGTTGCAAGATAGTCGGGCAAGGCATGCAGCTGTGTTTCTGACCAGCGAATCGAACAGCCATCCCAATCGACCCCATCCACCGGAATCCAGTCGTCGGAAATAATCACGGGGCAACGACCGAGCTCCATCGTTTCAAATAATCGATAGGTATTGGGCGACCAGCCGCGGGGGCACAGCACAAAGGCACTGCGCCGAATATCGTCCACATAAGCTTGTTTTTGCGCCTCGTCATGCTGACGAAACGCGGTATTAACCGCAATCACGCTACCCCTTGGATGATTGGCCAAAACGCGCAACATTTTAAGCCGTAATGGCGACGAATTAGTGGTTCCACGAAACGAGAAGAGCAGGCGCTGCTCTACATCCATCTCGTGCAGATTTGCCAATACATGCGTATTGATATCGTATGGATAAGGCCCAGAAACATGGTATCCAGCAACAAAATTACGTCTGTTTAATGAGGCGTAAATGCCGGGTAAAAAACCCCGCGCCAAATCGTCGGTATTGATCACAAAGACTTTATTCGGATCTACGATTTCGCCCAATGCATGCACCACCTCGTCACGATAACCCAAGAAGCGCGTTTCCCAGCGTTCGTGCAATATAACGATATCGGCGTGTTCTATGTTCTGAACTATTTCGCACCGCGAATCGCCCTGCACATGAGTGCGCAGATCCAACATCGCTTGATCATATTCAGACACCAACACACTTTCATGAGGCTCAAGAATATAGATCCGCTTTAAACTCATCAACGTCGAACTCGTAGCCAAACCGTGTACTTAATTCGTACTGCGAAACACGGCATTGGCGTAATCAAATCGTCCATCTTCTTTCACGCCCATATCGTGAATATCAATCAAGCGGAAGGAGGTACTGCTTAACACGCTGGTCAATTCACTCAAATGACAGTGCCGCTGATCGGCATCGTCAAGCCCAAACTCCAACACCAAAACCGAACACTTCTTCAGCATGTTTTTTGCCCCCGCTAGGATAGCCAGCTCGTGCCCCTCCGCATCAATCTTCATAAGGTCGATGTGTTCAATACCGTGTTGCTGACAAAACTCATCAATGGTGATCGAGTCTACTTCGATGTCGCCCACAGGCTCATCTGCGTTGAGCTGTTCTCGCTCAACTACGGCAGCCAAAAGAGAATTATCGGGAACGCGCATCTGCACACGGCCACTGCTCGCACTGACCGCTTGCGAGTGACAAACCAGATTAGGATAAGATTGCGCGCGATCCTGCAACACCTTAAAACTATGCGGTACGGGCTCGAAAGAAAGTACTTGTGCATTGGGGAAGCCCTGCGCTAGTTCGATCGAGACATCCCCAATATTTGCGCCAACATCAAAAATGATGAGCGGGTCACGTTCAAGATAACGCCGACAACTGCTTGCGGTATACCAAGGCTGACGTAAACGTTGTAACTGCAAATTGCGCAGCCGCAAGATGCGATCAGCAAGGGGGCGAAGAGGGAAAGGTAGTTTCATCAATACACTCATTAGAATCATCACAATAGAGACCACAGATGTCTATCACCGCTGGATATCATAATGTAACCTAACTAGGCTTAACATCGCGATTGAGTTGATGCATCTTTGCAGATGATCAATCACTTTGCTACAAATCTTATGTTGGCATTTTGACCAAAGACCAATGCAGCATTTGACCCTATCTCTATTACTAGACATATGAAGACTGGAAGAAACGAACCGTGCCCCTGCGGTAGTGGTAAAAAATATAAGCACTGCTGCATCAGCAATCACGAAGAACCGCTTGCGGACATCATGGACGAATTCGAACAGATTGCCATCACCAATCCGCATCTGAGTTTGGAAGATCTAAACACGGTGATTGAACACAAAATTGCTGAGCGTAATAAGCGTCCAAATGCTGACTTTTGCGGCCTTTCGGCGACTCAAATGAGCAATTGGCTGTACGCCCCCTTTAGTCAGCTAGAATTAGTCAAGATTAAGGTGCCTGCAGATTTAAGCATGAGCCCGATAATGTGCTACCTCGCGATTATATTAGATGAGGCCTCGCAGCAAGGAGGCTCATTCAAACTCACTCAAAAAGGCAGTCTGCCGCTTAAGTTGGTGCGGCAAGCCGCCGCGCTAGAAACCCAGTTTGCCATCGCGCAATACTCAATTCACATTAGCTTGAGTGACTTTATGGGGAATACGGAAGATCAATTCAACGCATTACACTATGCACGCGTGATCGCAGACATTGCTGGGCTTACGTATCTAAAAAAGGGCAGCTTATGCGTAAAAAAAACCGTGCTAAAGCAGTATCACGCAAGCGGCTTAGGCGCCTTCTTTTTGCCCATGCTAGAGGCCGCGATCTACCATTACAACTGGGCCTATTTAGACGGCCATGAGAGCGAGGTGCCGATTAATGTGTGCTGGGTTTTCATGGTTTGGCGCTTGCAAGTACATGCTTCACCCGCGCGGATGATCAACGAGGTACATGCGGCTTTTCCACACTTAGAGGCGCTGTGTGCGGGCCATCGTTACAACTCCCCGAAAGAGCAACTTGAACAGCTGATAATGCTGCGTTTTGTTGAGCGATTTTTAGAATATTGGGGGTTTGTCACAGTTGACCCTAAATCTTCACCCTTCGCGCAGTCCCTACCGAGCACGGTCGATATTCAGCCACTGCTCACGCAGACATTTCAGTTCGAAATATGAGTTCTCACGAAAATATAAACTCTGAGTGTCGAATGCCAGGCCTCAAGGTCTATAGATTGTTACTGTAAAAGTAATTTTGTGTATACCTCGGACCGCTGAATTTACCCGTTCAGTAATACGCATGGACGAGTACTCAACTTGTATTTCACACTTTTTCGCAAATAAAAGTAGGATATTAATCCAACTATTATCTCTAAAATAGGAATACAGTCCTATTTGTTGTGGCTGATTGTTGTTTAAATTGCCGTATTGGACTATATTCCCATTAATGATTGAATAGTGGGAATACAGTCCCTTTGGTTGGCGCTATGGCAAAACGTGATTTACACAATGTGTTGTTTCCAAAGCAGCGCAAAATCCTGACTCATTTTGGTGAGGACTTGTTGTTGGCGATGAAACGACGTGGTTTTACAAAAAAGCTACTGTGCGAACGAACTGGCTTTGATCATAAAACCGTGAACAAAGTCTTCGCAGGTGATTCGGGCGTTGCCATAGGCACTTACTTAAAGGTAATGGCCGTACTTGGCATGGAGAGCAACTTTGCAGAAATGGCCGCTCACGACGAAGTTGGTATCAAGCTGCAAAACATAAAATTGCTGGAAGGTTCAAGATGAGCCGTGAAATCGTCGAAGTCTATGCCGACTGGCAGCCAATTGAAGCGCCACTGCTAATAGGACAGCTTACTTATAGTGACTCAAGCAGAGGGGGCGTGTTTAGTTTTACCTACGATAAAGCGTTTCTAACCTCAGCCTATTGCTTGCAAATAGATCCAATGCTGTCACTTCACTCCGGTGAGCTCTACAACGATAAAGCCGATAAAAATTTCCGTGCATTTCTCGATTCATCTCCCGATCGATGGGGGCGTATTTTAATGCAACGACGTGCGGCCATTGAAGCGCGCAAAGGCATTAGAGCAACAAGTCGATTAAACGAGTTGGATTACCTGCTGGGCGTACATGATTCTTACCGAAAGGGAGGGATCAGATTTAAGCGGGCAGGTTTTGATGCTTTCTTAGACAATAATGCCGAATTTGCAGCACCACCGATGGCGTCACTAGGTGAACTAGAGTACGCCGCCATCCAGATTGAAAAGGACGACAACATCGACAGTGACGAGTATTACCGCTGGTTGAAGATGCTGATTTCTCCAGGCTCATCACTAGGTGGTGCAAGGCCTAAGGCTTGCGCGACAGATGAACAAGGCCACTTGTGGATTGCCAAGTTTCCTAATTTAAACGATACCCACGATGTGGGAGCGTGGGAGATGGTCTGCTATGACTTGGCTTTGGCGGCAGGTGTTGACATGTTTCCAAGTGAAATTAGGCAGTTTTCGTCACAGCACCATACATTTTTAACAAAACGCTTTGATCGCCACGGCGATCAACGGCTGCATTTTTCATCAGCCATGACACAGCTCCAATACTACGATGGTGAACAATCTCAAGGTGCCAGCTACTTAGAGATTGCTGAGTTTCTTTCTACTCAAGGCGCACAAACAAAAACAGATTTAGCACAGTTATGGCGTCGTATCGTGTTTAATATTGCGGTGTCCAACACCGATGATCACCTGCGTAACCATGGGTTTTTATTGACAAAGAAGGGTTGGAAGTTATCACCGGCTTATGACTTAAACCCGATAGTTGGTAAGCACGGCCTGCATCTAAATATTACGGATGCAGACAACGCTCTGGACTACCAATTAGCCTTTGACGTAAAAGAGTTCTTCCGGCTTTCTCAAACCCAAGCCACGCAAATTTACGATGAAGTAACCATTGCGGTTAAGCAATGGCAATCCGTTGCTAAACGACTAGGGATCAGCCGAGCCGAGCAAGCCATGAAAGAATCGGCGTTTAACGTTTAATGAGTAAGTGAAACTATGTTTTCATTTTCCAATGGATAAAGAGGCCTATAGTCTTAAAACAATATTTATAGTCATAAGGTAATGGCTCTAAGGTACTTTAAGCGTTCCAGAAAATGTTAATTTGCATTTAATTTTGATCGATTATGAGTACAGCTGAACAGCTATTCTATATTCTGGATCTGCTCCCGCATCTGTTCGATTAACACTTTTAGATCCACGCTGGCCTTGGTAATACGGGCATCGTTCGATTTAGAACCGAGCGTATTGGCTTCGCGATTAAGCTCCTGCATTAAAAAATCCAAACGGCGTCCAGCGGGCTCGGGTTTCGTTAATATTCGATTGATCTCAGCCACATGCACGTGGAGCCGGTCTAACTCTTCGGCGACATCCGCTTTGTTGAGCAGAATCAGCATCTCTTGTTCGATGCGTTGGGGGTCCATCTGCTCGGCAAATTCAGCGAGTTTATCCTGCAGTCGTTGATGCTGCTGCGCCTCGATCTCAGGCAAGGCCACTTGCACCTCGTTTAACACACCTTGCATGGCGACCAAACGTTGGCGAATCAGGTCTGCCATTTTGCTTCCCTCGCGTTGGCGAGCATCGCACAGCGAGTTTAGCGCCTCGTCCAACACGGCCATAAGTTGCGCGCGCAGTTTATCTTGATCCGCGCTCACACTTTGCAGCACGCCAGGCCAACGCAAAATATCAATCGCACGTAGCGCGGCAACACTCGGTGCGGCGGCCTTAATCTGATGCGTCAAACTCTCAAGCTCTTGCACCATTTCTTGATTGAGCTGCAAACGCACCGCTTGGTCGGTCGCCAGTCGCACAAAGCAATCCACTCGGCCGCGGGCTAGCTTGGCGGCAATGGCCTCCCGCAAGTCGCCTTCGAAGGGGCGTAGTTCGTCTGGTAATTTGGGCGCTACATCTAGAAATCGATGGTTGACTGAGCGAAGCTCACAACTTAGCTCGCCGAGCTCCGTTTGTGTAAGTGCTTGTCCATAGGCCGTCATGCTGTGCGTCATATCTTCCCCAAAAGCGAAACGATCGCGTTAGATTTAATTGATGCTGATTGCTGTGCTTGAATTGAAGGCATTTCAAGCAAAGGTCTATAATACCTCAATGAGCATACTCAAACCCAAACCAAAAATTATCCCCGCTTTGCCGCTGCGGCCCGACACCATGGTCGAGCACTACAAAATTGGCAAAGTGATTGGCGTGGGCGGCTTTAGTGTGGTGTACAAAGCACTCGACACTAAAACGGGCAAAGTAGTCGCCATCAAAGAGTTTTATGCCACCAATTGTATGCGCCGCGCGCGCGACGGCTCTTTGCACGTATTCCCTAAAGATCAGGAGCGCAAATACAATATTGGGCTGAAGCGATTTTTTGACGAAGGACTCACACTGTCACAGATCCACCATCCCAACATTGTAAATGTGTCTAACTTTCTACGCTTCAACTCTACGGCTTACTTAGTAATGCGGTTTGAGCAAGGCAAGGATTTGCGCTGGTTTATAAAAAACACCGACTACGTGCCCGACGAAGAATTTATCTTGTCGGTGTTTAGTATGGTGTTAGCCGGCCTGAAAGAGGTGCACAAAAATAACTTTTTACATCTGGACATAAAACCCAGCAATATATTGTTGCGGGCGTCTGGAGTGCCATTGATTTTGGATCTGGGCGCTGCGTTTAAAATTCCCAAAAGTGATGTACAAAAAGTACACACACTCACACACGGATACTCATCACCAGAACAACATAAAAAAGAACCACTGAGTTACGCATCAGATCTCTATGCAGTGGCCATGACGATGCGTGCTTGCATTCAACACCATTCACCACCTTCGGCCATTAAGCGGATGAAAAAAGACACCGTGCGTATGATGCGCGATACTCATCAAAAGCACTTCAGTCGCGGCATGTTAGAAGCGATTGATCGCGCGAGCGCGCTCGACCATCGCGAACGCCCCCAAACGGTCGACGAATTTATCGAAATAATGACGTCGCGGTAGCACAGGAAACGTTAGCCGATGCTGTACTCAATTGCTCAACAAAGCCACCAAGGTGGACGCGACTACAATGAAGATCGCACAGCCATTTACGAACGTGAAGGTGCGGTGTTGTTGGTCGTGGCCGATGGTTTGGGTGGTCATGCTGGAGGCGATCTAGCTTCGCAAGCATTCGTGGACGCCATGGGCGATTCGTTTACACGTGCCACCGATCGACAACTACAAGACGCGGCAAACTTTTTAAAGTTGTCGATTAATTATGCGCACCACAAGATTCATCGGCGCGCTTCCAACCACGGTTATGATCCAAAAACACCCAAGACCACTTGTGTGGTTTGTTTAATCTATGGTGACGAAGCCACGTGGGCGCATTCAGGCGATAGTCGCCTATACTTAATTAATAAGCGCAAAATTCAAGCACAAACTAATGACCATGTGAGCATGAAACATGGCCGTTTTGGTAACAACCCCATCAATCGATGTGTGGGCGGTGCGGAACCGCCCATGCCTGAAATAAGCGAGCCGTTCATACTGCACGATGGCGACATTTTAGTGCTCGCATCCGATGGCGCATGGCACTCTTTCAAGCCTGAGGATATCGACGAATACATCGACAATGAGCATCCTACATTAGGTCTGGATAACTTATTGCAGACGCTCGAAAACCGCAATAAGGCGCCGAGCGACAATTTATCGATGACGCTGCTATTCTGGGGCGTGCGACAGCTCGACAAGCCCTCTGCTACGTATTACGAAGAGTCGGATAGCATCCAACTGCTCAACCATGAAGACTACTCAACGGTTAAGAGTCTGCCCGATGGTAGTTCTTTCGATATCAAAGACCTCGATAGCAAAATCAACGAGATCGAAGAGTTTATTTTAGATATCGACAAACAAATTTAGTTGATATCGATCTTCTCGCTAGTCTCAACTTGCGAGCCATTCCTGACCCCTAAGCCAAATTTATGTCTGAAACTTCTGCAGTATCCGCGTCTATTAGCCGACCGAGCGGCCGCGCGCCCGATGAGTTGCGCAATATTACAATAGAGCGCCACTATACCCATCATGCCGAGGGCTCGGTTTTAATTACCTGTGGCAACACCAAAGTACTGTGCAACGCCTCAGTTGATACCAACGTGCCACGCTTTTTAAAAGGTAAAGGCCAAGGTTGGGTAACCGCCGAGTACGGCATGTTGCCGCGCTCTACGGGTTCGCGCATGGTTCGCGAAGCCGCACACGGCAAGCAATCCGGCCGCACTCAAGAGATCCAACGTTTGATTGGGCGGTCGTTGCGCGCGTCGTTAGACTTATCTAAATTAGGCGAACATACCATCACGCTCGACTGCGATGTTATTCAAGCCGACGGCGGTACCCGCACGGCGGCTATTACCGGTGCCTATGTAGCCATGGTGGATGCCATGCAATTTTTGCTCGCGAAAGGTGCCATTAAAACCAACCCGATCACCCGCCAAATCGCCTCCGTGTCAGTGGGGGTTTATCGGGGGCTGGCCGTTCTCGATCTGGACTACCCAGAAGACAGCAAAGCCGAAACCGATATGAATGTGGTCATGGACAACCAAGGACACTTTATTGAGCTGCAAGGCACCGCGGAAGGCGCACCCTTTTCGCAGTCCGAGCTAATCACGATGACAACGCTGGCGGCGTCTGGAATTGCGCAACTCATGACGCTGCAGAACCACGCCCTAGCCGCGTAGCGCCTTATGCAAGTTGTGCTTGCCACCAGCAACCCGGGCAAAGTGGTCGAATTGCAAGCGCAACTCGCCGACCTCGGTTTAGATGTGCGCGCGCAGAGTGAATTTGCCATCCCCGACGCAATTGAAGATGGGTTAACCTTTGTTGAAAATGCCATAAAAAAGGCACGCCATGCCTGCTTGCTCACAGGCATGCCAGCGTTGGCAGATGACTCAGGGCTGGAGGTAGACGCGCTTGGCGGCGCCCCGGGCATCTATTCGGCGCGCTATGCACAACGCCATGCTGCGGGCGATGGCAATGCCGCGAATATACAATTTTTGCTGGCAGAACTAGAACGCGGTGGGCATCGCGAGGCCGCGCAGCGCGTCGCGCGCTTTCGTTGCGCTCTGGTTTATATGCGCCACGCCGCCGATCCCGCACCGCTCATAGCCGAAGGGGTTTGGCAGGGTAGGATTGCCCAGGCCCCAGAAGGTAACCGAGGGTTTGGCTACGACCCAATATTTTACCTAGAGCACGAACGCTGCACCGCAGCACAGTTAGATGCGCAGCAAAAGGCCGCGCTGTCGCATCGCGGCTCAGCCGTGCGTTTGCTTAGACAATTACTTGTTCAATCGAATGTAATTGCCTGAGCCAGCTAAACGTACCCCGCAGCGTGGTTAGCTGGCTCGTTAAATTATGTACACTACAATCACTCATTGACACGTAAGACCCACCCATTTTATTTACGACTCTTTATTTAGGTTTCATCATGTCCGTTTCTGCTCTTACTCCACTCGATGCATTTACCGCCCGACCTGGCCCAGTTCTCATTGTGGTGGCCGATGGGTATGGCATTGCCGCTAACGTGCCGAGTAATGCAATCGCGCAAGCTCGCACTCCGCATATTGATGCCCTGCAGTCAGCTAATTTGTACACCGAACTGGCCGCGCACGGCGTGGCGGTGGGCCTACCTAGCGACGACGACATGGGCAATAGCGAGGTGGGCCACAACGCGATAGGCGCAGGGCGAGTCTTCGCCCAAGGTGCCAAACTGGTCAATCAAGCGTTTGCATCCAAATCCGCATTCGCCTCGCCCGTTTGGCAGACCTTGGTGAAGCACGGCCGCGAACACAGCCTGCATTTGATGGGGCTGCATTCCGACGGCAATGTGCACTCGCATAATGCTCATCTGTACGAACTGCTCGAGCAAGCTGCACGCGAGGGCATTAAAAACGTGTGCCTGCACTTGCTCACCGACGGTCGCGATGTGGCTGGGCGCTCGGCTCTAGGCTACATCGACACCACCGAAGCGGTGCTCGCCAAGCTCAACGAACAGTACAACGTAGACTATCGAATCGCCAGCGGTGGCGGCCGCATGCACATCACCATGGACCGTTATCAAGCCGATTGGACCATGGTCGAACGTGGCTATAACTGCCACACGCATGGCATTGGTCAAGCATTTAGCTCGGCGCATGCAGCGGTGACGGCGTGGTACGAGGCTAGCGACAAAGACGATCAGTACATCCCCGCCTTTGTGATTCATCGAGACGGCCAACCCACTGGCCTCATCAACGATGGCGATGCCGTACTGTTTTTTAATTTTCGTGGCGATCGTGCGATTGAAATTTCCAAATGTTACGAACAAACTAGTTTCTCGCATTTTGACCGCAATCAACACCGACCACACCCTAAAGTGTTTTACGCTGGCATGCTGCAATACGATGGCGACGAACTAATCCCAGAACACTACCTTGTGAATCCGCCCGAAATAGACGCCACCATGGGCGAATATATTTGTGCAACAGGCTTGAAATCTTTTGCAGTCAGCGAAACGCAAAAGTTTGGCCACGTTACCTTTTTCTGGAATGGCAATCGGTCCGGCTACTTAGACGAATCGTTAGAAACCTATATCGAAATACCCAGCGACAACATTGAGTTCGACCAAGCGCCTGCCATGAAAGCGCGAGAAATCACCGATGCCACCATAAAATTAATCAAGAGCGGCGATTATGCTTTTGGGCGCATCAATCTAGCGAATGGCGACATGGTTGGACACACCGGCAACTTAGCGGCCGCGATCACCGCTATTGAGGTGGTGGATGAATGCGTGGGGCGACTCGTGGAAGCGATTCGTGAACAAGAGGGTGTGCTTATTTTTACGGCCGATCATGGCAACGCTGACATCATGTTTACCGAACAAAACGGGGTGCGTACCGCTAAAACGAGCCATACACTCAACCCGGTACCTTTCGCCATTTTCGACCCCCATGCGCAGGGCGAATATGCCATTAAAACCATGCAAGGTGCGGGTCTAAGTAATATTGCCGCCACCACCTTAAACTTAATGGGCTATGCCGCTCCAAGCAACTATGACGCGAGCCTTATCGAGTTTTCGGCCAAGCAAAGCACAACGAGTAGTTACCATGAGTGATGCACCGCAACGGCTTCACGCCGGTAAACTGATTAGCCTATACCGCGAAAAAGTAGATCTGCGCGAAGGTGGGCACACCTATTTCGATATCGTTCGCCACCCTGGTGGTGCCGTCATTGCCGCGCTAAACGAGCAACAAGAAATTTGCTTGCTTAAGCAATGGCGACACGCCGTGGGGAAAGAAATATGGGAACTACCCGCTGGCTGCCTCGAACCAAATGAGGCGCCCATGCGTACTGCACAACGAGAGCTAGAAGAGGAAGCCGGAGTGCGCGCTAGCGAGTGGCAAGACTTAGGTACGCTGGTTTCTACACCCGGTTTTTGCAACGAGGTATTGCACCTGTTTAAAGCGACGCAACTCACTTCGGGTGTTAGTAAGCTCGATCGTGCCGAGCGACTTGTTCCGCATTGGGTGCCACTTACCGACGCGCTGAACATGGCGGTCTCGGGCGACATTGAGGATGCCAAAACAGTGGCTACCCTATTGCGTCTACAACGCGAATCCCACTCAGGCTAACCGGCTAAGACCGCGTTCTAGGGTTGTTCGAGGGGCACACTAAACCCGCTTAGTAGTGGGTTTAACAAAGCGAGATTTTTATCCAAAGCCCCTCGGTGCGACTCAATAAAATCGAGGCCTCGGCGTCCCATTCGGTCGCGGAGCGTGGCATTACCCAGCAGGCTGCGTAGTTCGCGAACCAACTCATGACTGTTGTGCACCATAAGCCCAGCACCCTCACGAATGGTCCACTTGCTAATATCAGAAAAGTTAAACATGTGAGGCCCGAATAACACCGGCACGCCTAACGCGCAAGGTTCCAAAATATTTTGGCCCCCGAAGGGCTCCAAGCTGCCGCCCACAAAGGCCACATCGGAACAGGCGTACAGCAAAGACAACTCGCCCATCGTGTCACCAAGATAAACATCCACATCGGCCGTCAACTCAGCCACCTTCTCGGTACGGCGTACGACTTTGAGCCCACGCCGTGCAGTTTTGCGCGCAACATAATCAAATCGTTCAGGATGCCGCGGCACAATCACCAAAAGCAAATGCGGGAACTCGCTCTTCAACACTTTATACGCTTCTAATAGTCGACCTTCTTCGCCCTCGCGCGTACTGCCCGCAATCCAAATAAGACGATCACTACCGAGTTGCCGACGCGTGACCTCAGCCATCTCGTGCAAGCTAGCAGGTACTTGTACGTCAAACTTAATACTGCCCGTTACGGCAATCTTCTCGCTTGCCACGCCGAGCAAACGCAAGTGCTCGGCATCGGCCTGCCCTTGTGCCGCGAAGAAGTCAACCGGCTCCAAGGTATGCGTGACCAGCTCCTTAAAGCGCGCATAATTATGATACGAGCGTTCCGACAGTCGCACATTCGTATACATTAAATAAGTGCCCTGCGGCTTAACGGCTTTAATCATCTCCGGCCATATTTCGGTTTCCATAACGAGCCCTAACCGCGGTTTGACCGCAGCGGCAAAGCGGCGCATCGAACTACGAAGATCGTAAGGGAAATAGCAATGCGCCACACTAGTGCCTAACATTTGCCTAACCATCGCCGAACCCGTTGGCGTAGTGGTGGTGAGCAAAATCTTTAAGCTTGGATAACTATCCCGCAGGCGTCTGACCAACGGTGCCGCCGCGCGGGCTTCACCCACCGACACGGCATGTAACCACAAATCAAAAGGCCCCTGCTTGCGAATAGCACTGGGCACCACACCGAAGCGCTCAGGCCAACGACGCCAATACTCAGGGTTTCGAAAACCTCGCACACAAAGGCCCACTATAGCCAGCGGCGCCAACAGGGTCATGAGTGTTCGATACAGCCATAACATCAGCGGAACTGACGATGAGCGACTTAACGGGGGTTGCGTAGATGGCTGAGGGGATGGCATAAACGGTAAACGATGATCCAGCTAAAGATGATGGCTAACAAATTAAACGGGCAGATTAAGCCAGTCGCGAGGCCGCAAGTAATCGGCCACCAAACGCGCCTCTTGCGAATCGGCCGCTGGCGTATGTTGATACTCCCAGGCGACCTGCGGAGGGAGCGACATCAGAATCGACTCTGTACGCCCCCCAGATTGTAGGCCAAACAGTGTGCCGCGGTCGTATACCAAATTAAATTCCACATAACGTCCGCGGCGTAAGAGCTGCCATGCTCTTTGCTGTGCTGTAAAAGGGGTGGAGGCGCGGGCAGTAAGGATGGGCAAGTACGCGGGTAAATAATGCTCACCCACACTGCGCATAAACGCAAAAGCCGTGGCGAAATCTGGTTCGTTAAGATCATCAAAAAACAAGCCGCCAATCCCGCGCGTTTCTTGTCGGTGCGGCAAATAAAAATACTCGTCGCACCAAGCTTTATAGCGCGCGTATACATCGTCATTAAAAGCGGTATCGAACGGTTCACACGCAGCCTGCGCCACGGTATGCCAATGCACCGCATCCTCGTCGAAACCATAACTAGGAGTTAAGTCAAACCCACCGCCAAACCACCAGACCGGTTTAGGACCGTCGGCATCAGCAATAAAAAACCGCACGTTCATATGCGAAGTAGGCGCAAACGGATTGTGCGGATGAATCACTAACGACACGCCCATCGCAGTAAAACTTTTATTTTTGAGTTCGGGGCGCTTGGCCGTAGCGGCTGCGGGTAGCGCGTCACCTTGTACATGCGAGAAATTAACGCCGCCTTTCTCAATCATATTGCCATTAGCTAGCACCCTAGAACGTCCGCCGCCGCCGCTTGCATACTGCCATTGATCCTCGACAAACGTCTCGCCATCAACCGCTGCGAGACCATCGCAAATGGAGTCCTGCAGAGACTTTAAATACTGTTCAACCGCATTTTTGTCGATGCTCATACGCACACAAATCGAAAATAACAAGAGAGACTAGAATAGGATTTTTTTGCCAATGGACGACCTTAAGCAAAGTGTCCATGCGCAAGGGAGGATACCGCTAAACAGGGTGGCGAGTCGACCTTAGTCGAGCACCGAAACAGCGCTTGCAAGCGCGCACACCCATAAAGCTTTGAAATTAATTAGTTAACGTAATTGTGTATTGCTCTGCGCATCGCGAATGGTTGATGGTGCGGGCGCGCCGCCTACGGCTAGTTCAAGCACATAGTCGACCTCCGTGCCCATTTCGTGCGTAACCTCGTCGGCTTCTAACAGAGCCGCTTGGCCGTGTCGATTAGCGCTAGTTGACACAATGGCATGGCCAAACTTGGTCAATAGATCTCGACATATTTCATTAGCGGTAAGCCGCACCGCAATGCTCAGATGGTGCCCACGCAGCAATGTCGAGACGTTCGCGTGAGCGGGAATTAGCCAGGTATTAGGCCCCGGCCAAGAGTCTCTCACGCGCTGAAGTTGAGCGGCGTCCAAGGCCGCAAAATTGGCGTAGACACCCAACTGAGTTTCGTTTGCGCCAAGCAAAATTAAGCCTTGTTCGGCCTTTCGTTGCTTGATCGTTAAGATGCGCTCAACGGCCTGCGCATTATTAGGGTCGCAACCCAACCCAAAACAATGCTCGGTAGGGTACGCGATAACGCCACCACCGCGCAGTACTTCTACCGCCTTATCAATCCTGTTCTGTGAGTTCATCCACGTCTCCAACGATGTAAGCGTTCAACCCAGCTTAGGAGTCCGTGCGGTTGATTGTTACGCTTCCAATTGCCAGCAACAAATTTATTCGCTTCGGCCAAACTCGGGTATAAGTGAATCGTACCCAGTATTTTATTCAATCCTATGTTGTACTTCATTGCCAACACATACTCAGCAATCAGGTCGCTCGCATGAGGGCCCACAATGGTAACACCCAGCACCTTATCTTTGCCTTTCGGAGTAATTACTTTTATAAAGCCATGCGCTTCGCCATCGGCGATAGCGCGATCTAAGTCATCAATTCCATAGCGCGTTACATCAAAAGCAAGGTTTTGTTCTTGCGCTTCGCGTTCGCTAAGTCCTACCCGCGCCACTTCGGGCATGGTGAACGTTGCCCATGGGATTACGCGATAATCCACTTTAAACTTTTTGATAAAGCCAAACAATGCGTTCACTGTGGCAAACCAGGCTTGATGCGACGCTGTGTGCGTAAACTGATACGGCCCCGCAATATCTCCACAGGCAAAAATATTGGGCACGGCCGTGCGGAGATAGTCATCAGTCTCGATCGTGCCGTTGGCCCGCAGGCGAATGCCCAGTTTTTCTAAACCCATACCGTCGGTATTGGGTTTGCGTCCCACCGCCACCAACACCGCATCAAAAGGGATTTCGACGGTGCCAGCATTCGATTCACAAATCAGTGTATTTTCTCGACCTTTTTTAAACTCTACGGCCTTGTGCCCAGTAAGCACATTGATCCCATCTTGTACAAACCGAGCGCAGATATGTTCTGCCACATCCGCATCCTCGCGCCCCATCAATTGATCCATCATTTCGACCACGGTAACGTGGCTGCCCAGCTTATGAAACGCTTGGCTAAGCTCACAGCCGATGGGGCCACCCCCTAATACCAACAAACGTTTGGGTAGCTCAGTCACGTCCCAAATAGTGTCAGAGGTCAGGTAACCCACTTCACTGAGTCCCTTAATGGGCGGCACGAAGGGTCTAGCACCCGCGGCGATAATAATATTTTTAGTGCGAATAACACGTTCACCAACCTGCACCGTGTAGCGGTCGATAATGTGTGCTTCGCCCATCACACACTCCACGCCTAAGCCAGTGAAGCGCTCCACCGAATCATGCGGCTCGATGGTAGCGATGATATCTTGCACGCGCTGCATCACCTTTTTGAAGTTAACGGTGACAGGCACCGATTCCAAACCAAACTCTTCGGCGCGGTGCATATAGCTTGCTATCTTGGCTGAGCGCAGAATGGCTTTACTAGGTACGCATCCCGTATTGAGACAATCGCCCCCCATTTTGTCGCGCTCAATGAGAATCACCTTCGCTTTAACGGCAGCAGCGATCAGGGCTGCAACTAAACCGCCTGAACCTGCGCCGATTACAACAATATTTGCTTCATACTTACTCATACTTTCTCCAAAAATGGGCAGACGGGCTTAGCGGTTTAACTCGGTGTTCAACGTAAGGAGCGCCTGCCAAGACTAATCGTTAAACTAAAATGGATGGTCGAACGGAGGATGTGATTTTATTGAATATCGGTAGCGATCGAGCGCGCGCGCAGCCAATTCATTATGTGCTTGGCGATAATCGGAAATGTGCCAAGCAACACAAAGGCCACTAACAGTTGCGGTGAAACAATATCACCTAGCGATTCGATCTGAGCGAGCTGCGTACCGGCATACACATACACCGCGGTGCCGGCCAACATGCCAATCTGGCTTGCCCAGTAAAACGTAGTGGTTTTAAGCTTGGTTAACGCGAGCAAAGAATTGACCATAAAAAACGGAAACAGGGGCACTAAGCGCAAGCCAAATACATAGAGCGCTCCTTCGCGCTCGATGCCACGATTGATAGCACCTAAACGATCACCAAACTTCGCTTCGATGGCATCGTGAAACAAAAATCGCGTAAGCAAAAAAGCAATGGTTGCACCAATCGTGCTCGCAAAAGACACGAGCACTAAGCCCGTCGTAAACCCGAAAATAGCCCCACCAGCTAGCGTTAAGATAGCCGCTGCGGGCAACGCTAACGCGGCCACGGCTAAGTAGAGAACAAAATACCCAACCGCTACCCAGGTAGGATTGGCCAGATAAAACTGGGCTAATTGATCTTTTTGGGCTTTAAGGCTGGCCAGATTGAAATAACTGGGGCCGTCAAAATAAAAGAATGCACCAATGAGCGAGATCACCAATACGGCAATAAAGAGTTTCGTTTTCATAGAAGTCTGTGTGAGATTCAGTACAAAATAAGTGTAGCGCAATTGCGCTACTAATGGGGTGTGCCTCGCGCACAGGAGAGCACGGTGAGCGCAGATAGTGAATGCGTACCAACAACGATCAATACACACAGTGCATTAATCGTCTTATGCGCTTAGTATGACCGCTCCGACACGTAATCGCTTGCCGTGGCTTTGCAAAATATTTAGCGGTATCCTGACGTCAACTAAGAATCAGTGACGACCAATCACCGCAAATAGCATACCAGCTTGATTTTTACACTTTGGTTGGTCGCATCCTGTATTGTCTTGCTCTTAATCTTCGCAGCAACCGATTATTCACCGCGATGGGCCTCAACTAAAATTGACAGTATATGGCATCACAAAGCATCACTAGTCTTGCTTGGAAGCACGTAGCGATTGAGCAAATCCCGGCTCTAACCGATGACTCGCTCTGCGTAGTATACGTGCCACTGTGTATTGGCGGCACGAGCTTACTCAGCGACAGTCAACGCTTGAATGCCGTGGAGCTGCTCAGTGACATACAGTGGGACCGATTTGAGCGGCGTCCGGCTGGCGCGAGCAAAGAAACGTATTTAGCAGGTAGATACTATCTGCTCAGTTTGTTGGCTCACTTCACTAATCAAGCAGCCAACGACGTAACACTAAGCTACAACCGCTTAAACAAGCCCTCCCTGCAACCCAACCCTCTCGGTCTGGAGTTCAATTTTAGCGATACCTCCTTTGTACACGAAGACCACATGGTCAGTGTTGGACTGTTTGCCTTTACATTACATGCGCAAGTAGGAGTAGACATTGAAGCCGAGCATCGTCAAGCGGCGGCCGAGCAAATTGCGGCCAGACGTTTTACCGTCAATGAACTGGCTTTTTACAACGATGCAGCGTCTACCACGGCTACTCACAGTCAGCAGACGCGCTTCTTACAAATATGGACGCGCAAAGAGGCGTTTGGTAAAGCGTGTGGCTTAGGCATTAATTTTAAAATGAATGAGCTAGATCTCATACAAAGCCAGGCGCAACCCAACAGTACGCCTAATTTTCAACACAGTTTCGCCCACCACGAACAAGCATGGAGCTTGCAACAATTTTTTGCACCGCAAAGCGAAATTGCTTGTGTAACGCATGCAGGTAAGCAGCCCTTAAAGATAAGTGCGTTTCACATCGACCACGAGAGTTGAACTAACCGCAGCGCCCTTTGCTACGCAGCTCTAGAACCACTCCGCGGCCCGATCCCGCAGCTTTACAAACCATAATCCATAAATCTCGTGCATCGCGAGCGTAGACAAATGCAAAGCGCCCGCATCGGGCAACCAGTATTTAAAGGTAGGCATGCGCTCTGCACGAATGAGTATGTCGGCCGCAACGGGCGTTACGATGGTGCTGGCAGAGAGTGCTCGGCGCACTAAATAGTCGCTACGCGGCAAATGCAAAGCCGATGTCACCAACAGCACATCGGGCCGCTCGTTATTCAGAGCACCCGCTAGTTTAGTCTCACTGTTTAACAAAACTTGCAATTGCTCAGCATTTTGTTCGGAGGTACGGCTTCGCGAATCAATTACGATGGCATTATTAGGTACGCCCCACTGCACTAACAGCGCGCGCGCGTATTCCGATTCTGCGGCAATGCCTGGTTGTGTAAATACGTTGCCACCTAACAACACCACCAGCGGCGCTTTGCCAGCCGCGTATAATTGCGCTGCCAGCCAATAGCGGTCGGTGGCATTGGTAAATTGTACGCGGTTAACGGGTTCGCTCGGTAAACGCAATCCTCCGCCCATTACGGCGATTGCGTCATGCGGCGTAATCGAGGTTACAGGTTTAGGCGGGAACTGCCCTTCGAGAGAGCTCGCCAGATAGATCGCAAATTGAGGCGTTGCAAACAACCACAGCACGAAAAAACCCATGAGCCATGCACCCCGAGCAAGGCGCGCCCTGCCCGCTAGGAAACTCAGCAAACCCACCACCGCCAATAGCAGCACCAAGCCTAAGGGGTAGAGTAAAAGCGAAACAAACTTAATTAGTACAACAGTGTCCATAGTCCGAATAAGCCGGTGATTTTATGCTGCCGTGGGTGTCATGCCGCTAGGCAGTGTAACTGTCATGCCACTAGGCACTCTCCATTGACACCGCATCGTTGATAATCGCTGCACAGAGTAGGCGAAATTTAGGCCGAATGATACGATACGCACCCACTATAGAGCGTTGCAAGACGGTCGAGCACAATACGTTATGGATTTATTCGATTTTAGCAATGGCCGCGAAGGCTACTACGGCGAGTACGGCGGCACTTTTCTGCCTGAGATACTGCACTCCACCATCGAAGAACTAAAGGCCGAGTTCCGCAAAGCCAAAAATGATCCAGCCTTTTGGCAAGAGTTCATTGCGCTTATGCAGAGCTACTCAGGCCGCCCAACGCCCGTCACGCATTTAGCTAATTTGTCACAACGGCTAGGTGGCGCGCAAATTTATCTTAAGCGCGAGGACCTCAACCATACAGGTTCGCATAAAATCAATAATGTTATGGGACAAGGCTTGCTGGTAAAACGCATGGGTAAAACCCGTGTAATAGCCGAAACCGGCGCTGGCCAACATGGCTATGCAACAGCCACCATGGCCGCTCGCTTCGGCTTTGAAAGTCGCATTTATATGGGCGCGCTGGATGTGGCGCGACAACGGCCCAATGTGTTCTGGATGGAGAACATGGGCTCGGAAGTCATTGCGGTACAAGACGGCCAAAAAACCCTTAAAGACGCAATCAATGAATGTTTGCGAGACTGGGTTACGAATATGGATAACACGCACTATGTGCTTGGTACTGCCTGCGGGCCGCATCCTTTTCCTGAAATGGTCAGTTGGTTTCAGTCGATTATCGGTAAAGAGGCACGCCAGCAAATGCTCGACGCAACGGGCAAGCTGCCCGATAAGATCTTTGCCTGTGTGGGCGGCGGATCGAATGCCATAGGCCTATTTCAAGGCTTTATGGACGACCCCGAAGTAGAACTGATTGGCTGCGAAGCAGGCGGTTTCGGCCCCGGAAAAGGTAACCACGCCGCCCGTTTAGCTTATAAAGATGCCAGTGTGGGCGTGGCGCAAGGTATGAAAACGTACTTTTTACAGAACGACGACGGCAATATGCTCGAAACGCATTCTGTGGCCGCCGGTTTAGATTACATTGGCGTGAACCCCGTGCTCGTGCACTTGTGGGAACAAAACCGTGTTCGATTCGAAGCCGTCACGGATGTGCAAGTAACCGAAGCGTTAAAACTTAGCATGCGCAGCGAAGGCGTTATACCCGCCTTAGAGAGCGCACATGGTTTTGCGCAAGCCATCATCGAGGCCGAAGACATGTCCAAAGATGACGTCATTCTTATCAATATGTCGGGCCGTGGCGACAAAGATATTTTCACTATTGCCGATGCGCTCGACGACCGTCATTGGAAACAATTTATACGAGATAAGGCAGCCCAATATGGCCCTGAGTAAATACCTACAAGACCGCTTAACCCTGAAACATTCAGGGCAAAAAAAATGCCTAATAATGACTCACGTGGTGTGTGGATACCCGTCGTTCGAGGAAAACTGGCAAGAACTCGAAGTCATGCAAGAGTTTGGGGTAGACCTGGTTGAGTTACAGTTTCCGTTTTCAGAGCCCTCGGCTGATGGCCCCTTATTTGTTAAGGCGAATCAAACGGCGATTGAAAATGGGGTACACGTAGACGACTGCTTTGCGTTTATGCAGCGCGTGAGCGAACACTTTAGTTTTAAAGTGATCATGATGGGCTACTACAACACCGTCTTTAAAACCGGCCATAAAGCATTTTTGCAACGCCTAAAAGACGCTGGGGGATACGGCTTTATTCTGCCCGACCTACCAATAGACGAGGCAGCACCCCTGCACGCAATTGCCACGGAGCTCGACTTAGCGCCAATCATATTAATGACCCCCACCAATAGTGACGCGCGCCTGCAAACGTTAGCGAACAGCGCAGATGGCTTTGTGTATGCCGTAGCGCGTAAAGGGGTGACCGGCTCGAATACTGATATGAACGAGCAGTTGGTTGACTTTATTCAGCGCTGCAAACAGGTTACGGATTTGCCCATTGCGGTGGGTTTTGGAGTGAGCACTGCGGCGGATATAGCGTTTATTGGTAAACATGCAGACATCGCCGTAATTGGTACCGCGGCCTTAACCGCGTGGGAACGTGGCCATGCACCTGAGCTACGCGCATTTTTTCAGCAACTCGCTAACTCGTAACAGGTAATGGCTAACGACAAAAACATATAGTGCCCCAATTGCGAGTTGAGATTGACGTTAACGAACTGGTTTACCATGAGCTAGAGCGAAACGCCAAGGCGGTCATGACCGAGCAAATAAATACCGAGCGCAAAAAGCTCGCAGAACAAAGCTCAGCCATCGAACAACAAACACAACAGCTCGAAGCCACACTCAATGAACGGCTTGCCGCCGCATTAAGCAATGAAAAGGCCGCGCTGGAAACCAAACTCATACAACAGCTAGAAGAGCAACAAGGCGGGCTTATTCAAGGCTTGCAAGCACCGCTGCAAGAGCAAGCGAACAAACTGACTCACTTTAATCAGGCGCAACTCGAGATTGAACGCCTGAAGCATGAAAAGACCATATTAAGGTCAGAGATAGAACTTGATCTGCAGCGCAAAATGTCTAAGCTGATGCAAGCTCAGAAAGAAACATTTCGAACTAAGACACAGGAAGAAATGTCGACATCGGCGTGCTTGTAACCCAAACCATGCCCGAGGGAATGGACTCGTTAGGTCAAATTGATGGCGTATGGGTTTGTTCGTATTCGCAGTTCAAGCACCTTTTTCGCGTGCTGCGAGAATCACTAATTCAAGTCAATAACGCGTTGTTAGTGTCGGACAACAAGGGCGACAAAATGGGGTTGTTGTACGACTTTTTAACGGGCAACGAGTTTCGCATGCAGCTCGAAGCCATCGTGGAAGGCTTTACTGAACTTAAAAATAACCTTGAAAAGGAGAAGCGCGCCATGCTGGGCGCTTGGAAACGTCGCGAGAAACAATTAGAGAAAGTGTTGCTCAACGCTAACAATAGGTATAACAGTGTTCGAGGCATTTGAGGTAATGCAATTCAGTCGATTGCCGCGCGGGAGTTTTGGGAGGAAGCCGATGCTAATCCTGAACTTGATGATGAAGATGACTAAGAGTCTACGATAAAGGGACGACCACACAAACCCGCCTACATCCGCGTTTTTTAAAATATCTGTAAATTCACCCGAGCAAGGTCCATTGCGTGCAGCGACTGAGGTATCATTTGCAACGACTGTTGTAATGAGTGTTTCCCAATAGAGAATTGAATGACTCCTGCAAAACATAGGTTCAGTAGAATCTGGGCAGCGATAACGACCTTAGTCGTATCGCTGGTTTTGCTCGTCCTGGTTTTAACGTTTGAATGGCGACCCATCGAACAACAATTAGCTCAAGCATCGCACACGGCACTCCAGCAAGCGGGAATGGAGTGGGCCGATGTTACTACACATAACCGCGGTCGCGATGTACTAGTGTTGGGCGCTGCACCCAATCAACTAGCCGTGGAACAAGCTCTAACAATGGTGCGTAACGTAGCGGGCGTGCGGTTAGCGCAATTTACTGGAACGACTTCATCGGTCGCTGACGCCTCGAGCGCAGTGAACTTGGACGACCCGCTAGCACCCAACCCAGTAACCGCCATTGCACAAGAGAGCCTTACGGCATCTCTGAGTTCAGACATATTAACGCTTACGGGCGAACTATCGGACTCGGATGCAGTCCGCGCGTTGGTGACCGCTGCACAGAAAACTTTTGGCGAAGACAAGGTACTTAATCAAATCTTAGTAAAGTCAGCCGCATCGGCGGATGACCCAAGCCAGGCCCAACCAAGTACGCCGCTTGCTCTCACAGACTTAGCCCAAATATTCGCTGTACTTAAAAGCACCCCATTTATAAACGCCGAATTTGCGCAAGAACCGTCTGGGTTTATTTTAGACGAGCAGTCTTTGACTCTAACGGGTATCCTCTCCGAGCATGCCGATCGACAAGATTATTGGCAGAATGTAGTTGCGATTACGGACCAGCAAGTGCGCAATCGAACAGCCGTGCTTGACCCAAGCGGTAGACCGCCCTTGGAAAATATAGTTTTGGTCGAGCCAGAAATATGCGCGCAAGAAATCAAAGACGAGTTGGAGTCGGCCACCATCAACTTTGAAGTAGAAGAGGCCGTTATCAAGCCCGATAGCTACCCTCTCCTCGATACCCTTGAAAATGCTTTGAATAGCTGCCCGGATGCGTACTTCGAAATTGTGGGGCATGCCGACGACTCTGGCAACGACGCCTTCAACAACAAACTAAGTGCTGATCGAGCCTCGGCCGTAAAGGACTTTCTGGTTGAGCTTGGCGTTAACCCAAGCAATTTAACTTCGTCTGGCAGAGGCTCAAGTGAACCATTAGTGCCAGACTCATCGCCGCAAGCGCGGGCTAAAAACCGACGCGTAGAGTTTGTATTAAAAGACGAGACCGTGACCGATCAGGACAATTTGAATAGCGATGAAACAGCTGAGCCAGCCAGCGACGAGCCAGCCCCTAACAACGTTGCAGAACCCGATTTAGAGTGAGGTCTTAGTATGTGGTACTTATTTTTACAGATTTGGGGATGGTTGCTTGCCGCTTTTGTATTGGGTTGGTTTGCCCATTGGATTTACATTCGGCGCCCTGCTGGTCAATCACCCAAAAAAGCCGACCCAGCAAAAGCCAGCGACTAAAACCTAATGTTGCCAACCTTATTGGACATTTGCCTATCATTGTCCACGGAAAGCGAAGCGTCCACTGGCTGTCGAGGCAATTAAATTTGATAAATTACCGTATTGAGCTATTGATCACAAACAACATTGTCGGTAAGATCCTTTTGAGCTTAGAGGTTGCATAAGGAGTCGTGTACCCTACCCCCCATACCCAATCATGGTTTCTATGCAGCTTCTTCGCTCACTCTTATTTTAATTGTAGTTTTTTGTTCCAGTAATCCCATTAATCCCCCCAGCAAGAATGCTTCTTTTTAGAGGCAACAGCCCCTAATAGTCGTCGCCGTTTCGCAACACGCCCTATTTTCGTGTAAGAACATTGCAGGATCATGGCTTTATCAGCACGGCCGCACATGCGAACTTGCCAAGGCGCTGTGCGCACCGTTGCTTAAATTCATACCAGTAATCTTACTAGTAACCTTGTGGATTTTGGCGCTGCCAGTTCCAATGGTCTTGTAACATTGCAGCCAGATCTAAACGCGCCTGCCATTTAAGCGCACGCCTTGAGTAACTCACATCGGCATAGCAGGTGGCTATATCACCCGTGCGGCGCGCTTGAATTTCGTAAGGAATACGTTGGCCGCTGGCAAGCTCAAATGCCTTGACTATTTCGAGCACGCTGTAAGGTTTGCCAGTGCCCACATTGTAGGCTTCACATCCGTGTTCGGCGTGCAGCACCTGCAGGGCGCTCAAATGCGCTTCGGCAAGATCAACCACATGCACATAATCTCGCATTCCCGTTCCGTCCGGCGTGGCGTAATCGTTACCAAATACATTAAGCTGCTCGCGCTGGCCCACCGCCACTTGTGCAATATACGGCACTAGATTGTTCGGTATGCCGTGCGGGTCTTCGCCAATCAAACCGCTGCGGTGTGCTCCAACCGGGTTAAAGTAGCGCAATATGGCGATCTGCCAACGTGGGTCCCCTTGCGCTAGATCGCGCAAGATATCCTCGATCATTAATTTAGTGCGCCCATAGGGGTTGGTGGCCGACAACCGCGCCTGTTCGGGGATGGGTACCGACTCAGGATCGCCGTAAACGGTGGCCGAGGAACTAAACACGAGTTGGTGGCAATCGGCATTGCGCATAGCTTTAAGTAAAGACAACGTACCGCCTACATTGTTGTCATAATATTCAAACGGTAATTGTGTAGACTCACCCACGGCTTTAAGTCCCGCAAAATGAATCACGGCCGTAATATTGTTTTTTGCGAAAACCTCGGCGAGCGCCTGTTCATCACGCAAATCCACCGCGTAGTCCAGTGGCTTAGTACCGGTAATCGCCTCGATACGCTCCAACACAATACGATTAGCGTTGCACCAGTTATCCAATATGACGGGCGTAAAGCCGGCTTCGATTAAACTCACCACAGTGTGGCTGCCTATATAACCACCACCGCCCGCAACCAATACCTGGCTCGCGGTAACGGACTTACACTGAGCGGCGCCCGTTGTTGCAGAATTAGAATTGGCAGTACTCATAGCCGCAAAACCCTAGTTGGAAGAATATTCGAAAATGGAATCGTAAACAGAATCAGACTGTATGATACTATTGTGGCCGATGATACGGAGCCTAATTTGCCTCTCTGCTTTAGGATTTTCTGGCAGTACCAATAGTGGGGCTATAAAGTGCCCACAGCGGGTTTATTAAAAAGTGCCCACAGCGGGTTTATTAAAAAGTGCCCACAGCGGGTTTTATAGTAAGCACCGCCCAAATTAAATTCCATACTACGAGGACCGGCATGCTCACTACCCTAGCAACAACCCTAAGCCGTCCCAAAAATAGCCGCAATTTTGCTCTAAGCAAGCGCTTCTCAACAATAAGAATTAAAATCTAAGCGATGCCGAACGTGTTGTAGGCTACTCATGGTAGATCTGGTCAAAAGCAATCCTCGCGCGGTTCTAGCGCTAATCCTCATTAATATTTTATTGTCTGCGTGGGCTTACTATGCCGACCCAGTGATCAACAACGACGGTATTGTGTATTTGTCCGTCGCCCAATTGATGCTCGATGGCAATTGGGATGCCGCGGTCGCCGCTTACAACTGGCCTTTTTATCCGGGCCTTATTGCGCTTACTTCCAAGCTCTTTTTTATTGACCTAAAGCTAGCCGCCTATCTGCTCAATGGATTCTTTGTAATTCTGCTTACGTTTGCATTTACCAACGTGGTGGGCGAGCTGTCCGCATACGACCGCAGGATCATGCTGATTGCTTTGGTGGTCGTGGTGCTCTTCCCCAGCATCACCAAATACCGCTCTTTGTTAATTCGAGACTTTGGCTATTTAGCGCTTTACCTTTGGTCCCTTTATTTTATTTTGCGGTTTTGTAATCAGCCCAAAAAGGAGTACTTGCTCGCCTGGTTAGTATTAGCCGCCACCAGCTGTTTGTTCCGCTTTGAGGGAATCGCTTTTCTTTTAGTAGCGCCATACTTTCTGGTGCTTTTTGTGGGGCACAATTTACAACATCGGCGCGCGATTCTACTGTGGGGAGCGGTGGGTCTCTTCGCTTTGGCGATTGCCTTACTAGGTTGGTACGTTCAGGCCAAATACGCAAGCTCAATTATCGCTGCCCAGCAATCGGGGCTAGAAATTGATTCACTAAAAGACCTATTTTTTCATAACTTGAACCAACGCTATGGCGAGCAAGTGTTAACTGGCTTTGGGCTAGTTAAAGTATTTGCGGGCACCACTGGCGATGTATTCTACGAGACTGTTCGCCGACTAGCCGTCGTTTATGCGCTGTTTGCCGCTTATGCCCTGTATCTCGGTTTGGTTTTACAAAAGCCGATAGTACGCAAGATATGGATTGTCTATCTGGTTACTAACTTACTGTTGTTAGTGGGCTTTAGTCTGTTTAACTCCTTTTTAGTCAGCCGCTATACCTTGGCCAGCGCGCTTACAATTTTACTCTTGGCCCCGTTTGCGATTGACCGACTGTTGCAGCGATGGCCGCATGTGAATGTGGTAAAAAAAGTGCTTATCGGTTTAGCCTTTTTTATCGTATCGGTGGTGTCTTTAGAGGGCTTAGACGTATCCACCAACAAACGGTTTGTGCGTGAGGGGGGCGAGTGGATGGCGCAAAACCTACCGGCCGATGCGAGCATATACAGCAATAGTCGCATAGCCATTTATTACAGCGGAGGCTCGGTAACCAAAAATGTCGCCGAGGAATATAGTAACCCGAGATTTGCGCTCTATTTACGCACGGGCGAACTTTCGCGTTTTGACTTTATTGCGCTCGAAGTAGACCTCAATTCTTATATCGAGAACAACTTTCGCCAAACGCTATGGTACAAATACGGCCGACCCGTGGTGTTCTTTAAAGGCGAAAAAGATCGCGTTTTATTCATTCACTCAACTAAAATGTGTCCAGCAACGACAGTTTATTAGTTTACGCGCTCTATAATCAGGCCATCAGCCACGTTCGCGACCATCACGATGACATTTAAACTTCGCCGCCGTACTCTGCTCGCATCCGGAATCGCCGCCGCAACCGGTGCATATCTTTACCAACGCGGATTGCGTTACCCCACGTTGAGCTTAGAGGCTAGCGACTTACCAAACACCGTCAGTAACACCAGCGGACAATTTTGGCTTACGGATTGCTTTCAGATGTATTCGCGCGAGAATCAATTTCGTGCGTTTGCCCCTGAACCCGCATTGGCTTTTGAAGCCAAGCAAAAGCAACAGGTTCAAATCAGCATTAACAATATTGCCACCGAAGCGGTGCTCGACTCCAAGGGCCTACAGGTGCAAGAGGAACAAGACGGCATTACTCGCATGCTTACTTTCGAAGCGGAAGCGAATACACGTTTAGAATTTGGTTGGCGAGTGCCGTTTGCTAACAACTATCACTTTGCGGCCATCGGTGATTCGGGTGGCGATCATGAATTGGCTTGGTGCATTGAGCGTGCCGCCGAGCTCGGGGCAAAATTCCTTCTGCATCTAGGCGACTTTAACTATCAAGAAGCCGACGCGCAGCAACCAGGCGACTACGCACGATCAATTGACCTGTTTCACAATGCGCCTATCCCCTGCTATGTGAGCATCGGCAATCATGATTTTCATGACTCAGGACTACTGCACCACCAGTTTACCGACTATATCGGGCCCTTCAATAACGTGTTTTCACTCGGTGCTATGCGCTTTATTAACCTAGACACGGCGGCTAATGTTTGGCCAAGATCGGGAGGTAAGCGAGGTCGCTTAGTCAATGCTCTACTTAAGAGTGACTCGCCACAACCCACCAGCATCGCGTTCACTCATCGCCCCTTGCATGACCCCACTGGGGTTAGCACGCATGATATTGGCAACTCGGCCGAACGCGATTGGTTGGTGTCTGCATTGCACAACTTGAATGCCAAAACCTTGTTATGTGGGCATATCCATATATTTGAACGTACCGAGTTTCAAGGCATAGACCATATTATTGTGGGTCAAGGCCTAGGCCACCAAGATCTACTCACGGGTGATAACACCACGTCGAAAATAGCTTTAGGAAACGTGGATGAGCAAGGGCTTGCAAACCTAGAGTTTGTGCCCTTGAATATGCCCTTTGAACTGCACTGCCATCCACGCGTAGAGCCGGTTAAAGCGTCGTTGCGCGGCGGCGAACATACAGCCGTTATTGAGCGCGTCGATGCAGCCTGCACAGACCCTAGAGACCCTACAGC
This sequence comes from uncultured Gammaproteobacteria bacterium, assembly GCA_964407915.1. Lineage (GTDB taxonomy): Bacteria > Pseudomonadota > Gammaproteobacteria > Arenicellales > Arenicellaceae > Arenicella. Next base: position 18,936 of record CAYOXK010000009.1, on the reverse strand, counting down.
CTAGTAAACCCTAACAACGCTCGCGCCCTTGTTCAAACGAAGGGCGCGGTATGGCAATGGCGGGCGTAGCCCGTTTAGTGATTCGCTTAGCGCTTCATCGAGCCGAAGAACTCGGCATTCGCTTTAGTCGCTTTTAGCTTATCCAGCAAAAACTCGATGGCTTCGATCTCGTTCATGGGGTGTAAAAGCTTGCGTAAAATCCAAATTTTTTGCAGCTCTTCTGGATCTATAAGCAGCTCCTCGCGACGCGTGCTCGAGCGATTCACAATAATGGCTGGATACACTCGCTTCTCGGCAATCTTACGGTCAAGATGGATCTCCATATTACCCGTGCCTTTAAATTCTTCATAGATCACTTCATCCATCTTCGAGCCCGTCTCGATTAACGCGGTCGCTAGAATTGTTAAGCTGCCACCTTCTTCAATATTCCGAGCTGCACCAAAAAAGCGTTTCGGTCTTTGCAGTGCGTTGGCATCGACACCACCGGTTAGCACCTTGCCTGAGGCCGGTGCTACCGTATTGTAGGCGCGGGCAAGACGCGTAATTGAGTCGAGTAAAATCACCACGTCTTTCTTGTGTTCTACCAATCGTTTAGCCTTTTCGATCACCATCTCGGCGACTTGCACGTGCCGCGCGGCTGGCTCGTCGAACGTGGACGAGATTACTTCGCCGCGCACCGAACGTTGCATCTCGGTCACTTCTTCGGGACGCTCGTCGATCAATAACACCATGAGCTCAACATCAGGATTATTGGTGGTGATGGCTTGTGCAATTTGTTGCAACATCACCGTTTTGCCGCTTTTGGGCGACGACACTATCAATCCACGCTGCCCCTTACCGATAGGCGCCATTAAATCGATCAAACGACCCGTTAAATCTTCTGATGTGCCGTTACCTTGTTCGAGCCGCAAACGCTTATTCGGGTGCAAAGCGGTAAGATTCTCGAACAGGATTTTGTTGCGCGCTTCCTCAGGTGAAGAGCCATTAATGGTCTCGACTTTCAGCAGAGCAAAATAACGTTCCGACTCTTTGGGAGGTCGGACCAGACCCGTAACCGTATCGCCGGTGCGCAAACTAAAGCGCCGGATTTGGCTTGGCGAGACATACACATCGTCTGGGCCCGCAAGATAGGAGCTATCGGCAGAGCGCAGAAAGCCGAAACCGTCCTGCAATATTTCGACCACGCCCTCGCCTTGAATGTCATCACCACGCTTTGCGAGTGATTTCAAAATGGTGAAAATTTGGTCTTGTTTGCGCATGCGGCCTAAACCGTCGAGTTCCATGGCTTTACCCATTTCGGTTAACTCGGTTGCGCTTTTTTTCTTTAGATCGGAGAGAGATACTGACATAGTTTTAAGTACGCCCAATTTGAAATGGGGCTAATGAGATAGAGATGGATGGGGAATTGCCGCTAGATATATCAACAATAAACGGGATGCAATTGGTATGGCTGCTGACAAATAAATGAGTGCTGATGTAAGTTAGAGAAAGGCTCGCAACTGACAGTTCACCCAATACGCATGACTGCCTTGTGCGGTGGTCGAAACGGTCGACGTTAAATTTGCGATTAAAACAACAATTACCAAGGTCAATTTTTATGTGGTTATGTTGTGGTTATTTGGTGTGCCCAAACTGTTTTCTATGCGCGCTTGGCGGAATTAATCTCAGACAAGCGTAACGCAGAATTAGAAGGGGCTATCAAAAAGCGATCAAAGAGCGATTTTAGAGCTTAGCGAACCGACAGTTCCGCTTACATCACGTCCCTGAAGCACCTACAAAATGTCCGACTGGTTTCGAGCGCGGGGATTCAATAGCGCGGAGGGCTCAACGTGCTGGGTAGAATTTGACGCCTGTATTGTTCTAGGAGGATAGACGAAGTTACAAGCTCTGGGATAACTCTAACCGCTCTGTCACGGCTTGTCTAGCCTATTTAACAACTACTCTAGAATATAACCAAGATCGAGCCCCAAGTTGACTAACCTGCTTGGGGTGTGCTGGCTTTTTTAAACATCGATCCAAACATCGAAACGCCATAGCGGGTGTTATCGAAATGCCATAGCAGGTTTCATAAAAATGCCATAGCGGGTTTCATAAAAATGCCATAGCGGATGTTAGCAAATACATCATAATCGCATTACAGCCTAGCACCCGCAGCAACAAAGCCAAATTGGCCAAGAGTTTAACGTTAAATAGTCTCGTCAATAAAAGCGGTTAATTGCGACTTAGACATGGCACCTACTTTTGTGCCAACCACATCACCACCTTTAAAAATCATAAGTGTTGGAATTCCACGAATGCCGAATTTAGGGGGTGTATTAGGATTGCTGTCGATATCCAATTTCGCCACTGTGAGTTTGTCGCCGTACTCAAGTGCTACTTCGTCTAGGATAGGCGCAAGCATTTTGCAAGGCCCACACCATTCGGCCCAGTAATCAACAAGCACGGGTTTATCGGCTTGCAGAACGTCTGCTTCAAAGCTTGAGTCGGTGATTGCAACGGTATTTTGTGACATAGGAATTTGCCTAAAGGTTTTAGATTTAGAGTATAGTGTGCGGATTATTTTTGAGATTGCAAGTACCTTGCAGTGCGCAAAAATACACTTTTTTCGGCACCACGCCAAATCAATTGCTGTCACCGCCTGGATCACTCTAGCAAGACTTTAACGTCGCTAACTGAGCCTAAGGTTTACCGTAGAGAGCATTGCCTAAAGCTCCATAAATATTGCCTAAAGCTCCATAAATATTGCCTAAAGCTCCATAAGTATTGTGTCGGACACCCTGTAGCTCGATACACAAGATGCAACTATTTTTTGCTACAATGCGCGTTTTTAAGACGGCAAGGGCAACCGTCTTCGCAGGTCTTACACCGATACGATTAGCTAGCAGCCCTGATGCTCTCACTGGATACAAGAATAAGGCACTTTGGTGACCCTGAACTGATTTGAGCCCGTTTGGTAATGTGCGCAGCATCCTTGATTGCAAACGCGATTGCGCCCCCGAATTTAATTAAGTAACAACCTTAAAGACACATTTAATGAGCGAAACACATTTAAGCAGCACCAAATTCACTGACCTTCCAATTCACCCAGATGTGCTGTCAGGCATTGCCACTATGGGTTTTGAGTATTGCACTCCAATACAAGCGATGGCGTTACCTAAAGCCTTAGCGGGTCATGATGTGAGTGGACAAGCGCAAACCGGAACCGGTAAAACAGCGGCCTTTTTAATTGCCTGTTTGGATCGGTTATTGCGCCAAGAACGCAAACCAACCAAATTAAAAAACCCAATTCGGGCGTTGATTGTCGCACCCACGCGCGAGTTAGCCATTCAGATCATGGAAGACGGCAAACCATTAGTGGCCAACACCAACTTGCGCATGGCGCTCGCCTACGGGGGTACAGATTACGAAAAGCAACGAACCGAGATCGAATCTGGCATCGACGTGCTCATCGGCACACCTGGGCGCATTATTGACTATCTAAAACAGGGCATATTTTCGATTGATGCGCTTGAGGTCATTATTCTTGACGAAGCTGACCGCATGTTCGATCTAGGTTTTATAGCCGACATTCGATTCTTGTTTCGCAAAATGCCACCACCCGAAGAGCGTTTGAATATGCTGTTCTCCGCAACGCTGTCACATCGAGTAGCAGAACTAGCCTACGAGCATATGAGCGAGCCCCAGGTGGTTAAAATTGAGGCTGAAATCACCGCCGATCGCATCACTGAAATCGCCTACATGCCGTCAAATGAGGAAAAAATCCCACTGTTACTCGGATTAGTAAAACGCGCCGAAGAGCAAAAATGCGTGGTATTCATTAACACCAAGCACGTAGCCGAGAAAATTGAAGCTTGGCTACTCGCGAACGGATTTAAAGCTGCGCTGCTTTCGGGCGATGTACCACAGAAAAGGCGCGAAAAAATTCTGTCTAAGTTCAAAGATGCGGAGTACACCATACTAGTGGCGACCGATGTGGCGGCGCGTGGACTGCATATTCCGGAAGTAAACTTTGTGGTTAATTTCGACCTACCCACCGACGCAGAGGACTATGTACACCGTGTAGGCCGTACCGCACGGGCCGGGGCAAGTGGCACGGCTATCAGCCTAATTTGCGAAACGTACGCGATGAACATTGTGGACATCGAAGAATTTATTGGCCATAACATTCCGGTGGAGCGCGACACGAGCGATCTGTTAAGCCACGAATGGGTTAAACCCGATTTAAGCGCTTTACGCAGCAATCGGAGCAAAGATAAAGGTCGCGGTGGAAAGGAAAGAGGCGACAAACCGGTCAGAAGTAGTGCTGCTAAATCAATGGGCGCGGATAGTGCTGTGGAACCGGCGCGTCAGCGTCGCGAGAAGGGCAACCCTAACCGCCCCCCCAAAGAGGAACGAATTGCTGAACCAATACCGGACGCAAGCCCCGAAGAGCGTGAAGCCGCCAAGGTGGTCGCCCTCGAGAAGCGTCAAGACGAAGCACCTACCGCTCGCCGAATTCCGCTGCGCGGACGTCAAGGTGTTGAAGTACCCGCCATTGGTTAAACTGTTTTACAGCTCGACAGTGCGCTAGCCGTCGCGTCGTACCTCTAGAACCACGGTGTTGCAGTGAGTCGAATCACCCAGCCAAAGGAAAGCAATGAGCGAGAGTAACCGCGCCACCAAACCGAAATCGGCTCTGTTACTCGGCGGTGGCGGCGCGCGCGCCGCTTATCAAGTTGGCGTGCTCAAGGCCGTGGCCGAGATAGTTGGGCAAAAAAAACAAAACCCCTTCCCCATCATTTGTGGCACCTCAGCGGGGTCTATTAATGCGCTAGCACTCGCTTCATTTGCACATGATTTTCAGCTTGGGGTTAATCAAATTCTGGGCGTGTGGTCCAACTTTAAAGTGGACATGGTGTTTAAAGCACGCGCACGCGATCTCGCCTCTAGAATTTTAAGCTGGGCCTGGTCTAACCTCGCTTTCGGCAACCCCAATAAGGGCCCAGGTTCGCTGCTCGACAACGAGCCTTTGCGCGGGCTTATACACCAAACGATTAGTTTTAAGCGCATAGAGAAAGCGTTCCAGCGTGGCCATTTACACGCCTATGCCATTACCGCCTGCAGTTACACCACGGGCGAATCCACCACCTTCTACGACGGCGACGCCAGTGTGCAAGACTGGCATCGAACACATCGGGAAGGGCGGCGCACCCGCTTAACGGCAGACCATCTACTCGCGTCTTCGGCCATTCCCGTGATATTTCCGTCGGTGCAAATCGGCAACGAACATTTTGGGGATGGGTCGATGCGGCAAAGTTCACCGATCAGCCCTGCTCTGCATTTGGGCGCCGACAAAGTACTTATTGTAGGTCTACGCATTGCTAACGACGACCCCATACCACCCGTCAGCCCACCTCGACCTACTCTAGGACAAATATCCGGTTACATAATGGATACCTTGTTTCTGAACAGCCTGCGGGCCGACTTAGAACGTATGCAGCGCATCAATCGCACGCTTGAAAATGGCGTTACCGAAAACCGCTTAACGGACGAAACGGGCGAGCTAAAGATAATCGAGTATCTGCTAATTAGCCCATCGGAAGACATCGCCAACATCGCGCAGAAGTATTACAACGACCTACCCGCCAGCTTTCGCTTCGCGCTACGGTTTTTGGGTATGAAGCGAGGCAACAGCCGCCGCTTGATTAGTTATCTAATGTTCACGCGACGCTTTTGTCGCGAGCTCATTGAGCTAGGCTATCGCGATGCCATGAACAAGCGTTCAGAACTTGAAGCGTTTTTACGGAACTAAGCACTATTGTTTACCTGGCTAACGCCAACCATCGCATGGATGACGCCGCAAATTGGAAGCTTATCGGGTCAGATAGGCCCCTTTTTGGGGTTGGTTGCGGACAAAAGCGAATGTTACTTAGATAACCCGCGCGGTCTCACCCAAATCCAACTGAGCAGAACCAAGAGTCCAAAACTTGTATACGCGAACGTGAACACCCATGCAGGCGCGTCGTAGTACAAGAGTTCACCAAGCCAGTGGCTAATAAACGAACCGTCGTAAATTGTTTGGCCGGCTTTGGCACGAAGCTGCATTTCCCAAATGGTAAGCGGGCATATTAGTCCCAACCAGGCCTGCACAACAACAACGCCAATAGCGAACAAATGAGCAACTCTAAACCACGGGTTACGCACCCACGGCCAGTGCTTGGCTTTACCAACAAAGACAAGTACCAACCCGAGCACCACAAACAAGACAAACGCAACATGCGTTATCAACAGGGCATCGGCGGCCATTGCATAGGAGTTGTTCATGGTTGTTGACGACAGAGTAAGCCGTTTGAATCCGTAAAAATCCACACAGAATTGTTGGGTGAATAACTGCTCCCGCACTGCGCATGGTCATTTTCTTTAGTACTGGTCATTAGCGACTCGACTCAATACTAAAGAGGCGCAAACCAATAATAAATAATACAGTCAAATCTGGCCCCAATCATGACATTCTCAGCTAAAAAATCACACACACGGTTCAAAGAAACCGCCTGCAAGCCAGGTCTCATCGAGATTCTTGACTTCAATTTTTCGTGCTACGAGTCGGGCTCGACTATTATTGATTAGGAATATTTATGAAAACGTAGTTTGTTGGGTTTTTGATATTAATGTGCTTAGTGTTGTCTGCAGAAGCACAAAATAATGTGGTTGTTATACCCCTTGGTGACGGGCCGTACGCCGACATGTATTGGGTTACCGTTGGTTTAGACGGCTCAACAGTAAGTAAAACAGAAGGCGTTGTCGCCACCTCTGCCACTGGCATAACCGGTAGTTACAAAATTGAGTTTGACGTTGACGATGTTAGTGAATGTTTTGCCACTGGCTCCGTCGCTAATACTCAGTCAACCGGTGTTCTTCGCGGATCAGTAGGTATTTCAATGGATTTTGAAGACCCCAAAGGGTTGTTTGTTAAAGTAATCGATGGAGCAGGCAATGATCTAAACAGCGCGTTCACAATCCAGTTGGCATGCCCCCAGAATGTCATTATCCCAGGCTAAAGCTAATGTAGCAGAGACATTATCTGAACCTGACGGCGCTGGAACCATGCGACGTTAAGCTGAAGCAAAGTACCCAAGAGTAGATTAACGCGGTAAGGAACCTAGAACGCCAAGATTGATTCTTGAGCGTTTTGGGTGCCTTGCTATTGGCTTTTTTGAAAAACGAAAGATGTCGAGATAACGGCTTTATAGCCCATTAACTACAAGCCAAAAATAACCTGCTTACCGTTTTTTAGTGGCACGATAAAAAAATCAGTCGAGTCTAGGTACTCATACGCGCCGATGTCACAGCGCGCATCTCGCTCGATTCCCCGCTGATCTAAAATAATCATATTGGCATTGCACACCGTGCTATCGCCAGCGTCGATTGCTGGGCTTCTGGCTAGCAGAGCATTGCTCAAGGTTGTCCCGCCATTGTTAGCCAGTGGCGCCAAGATTGAGCTCAATGGCACATTAAGCCCCGCCTGCGACGCATCAATGTCGTTAACGCCTGGAGTAAACGAAAGTCCTGCACTTGCTTTGCTGCTCTCGCCAAACAGATTGTTGGCGTTGGCGACCATGGTTGACGTACTAAAAACATTAGCTACCTCGTTAGTTTGGTTGCCAGTCACAATGGAGTTTTTAAACGTGACGGTCGAAGACCCTGCAAAAACCCCAAAACCGGTATTAAACGCGATAGTGGTATTGATAATGGTAGCCGACGCGCCAGTATTAAAGCTCACTCCATCGCCTGTATTGTCCGAAACTGTGCTGTTACGCATGTTGAGCGTTACCCGATACAGCCTCATCCCTTTGCCTGCATTCGATGTTATAGCACTCGAATCAATATCAAGGTTGACGAAGTTATCAGTGGCAATGCCACCGCCCAAAGATGCTGAGTTGCCGCTTACGGTGCTGCGCAACAAATTAAGCGAAAGACTCGAGTTAGCTGTGATTCCGCCACCATTACCAGGCGCTGAATTACCGGATATGACCGTATCAACAATATTGATTGCTTCGCTGGTAAAGTCGACAGTCGATAGGCCACCACCAAAATTTCCAGAGCTATTATTCGCAATCGTACTTTGGATGATAGACAAATAGTTGCCAGCAAAGCTCACGCCGCCACCGATGACTGATGCCGAGTTACCAACAACTTGCGTGTTTTGTAGTGTCAGCGATCCGTCTCCATAGACCCTGATGCCCCCGCCTTGGTCGCTTGCGCCACCCGTGACGGTTATCTCATTTAACGAGAGAGTCGAATCATTTACATAGAAAACCCGACTCAGGCTATTCGCGTCAATGGCTATACCTGCATTGCCGCCCTCAATGGTCACCGCTTTATCGGGCGCAACGTTAAGCTGGGAGCCACTTAAAACAATACTGGGTGAATTTAACGCCATAAACTCAATAAGCGCTTCATCCCCTAAAACACCTTGGGCCAGTGTACACCCTGGTTGTAAGGAGCCCGTATTGATGCTCACAAGGGCATCTCTGAGCGTGCAATTGGTGCCATCGTCAAGGTTGCTATCCACTCTGATGATGGTTCTCAACGAATCTTGATTTTCAAACGCGCCAATGTCGCAGTTTGCGTCACGAGGTTGATTGCGTTGGTCTACATTGCTGATTGGCGCGGCTACACACAGACTATTATTGCCTGCATCAATCGCAGGACTGAGTGCTGGCAATGCGTGGGTATTGGTGCTGCCGCCATTGTTGGCCAGCGCACTTAGAATAGAAGCTAATGCCACGTTATCGCCCGAACTGGTGGCGTCTATATCGGCTGCGCCAGGGGCAAAATTGTTAAACGCGCCAGCGCTACTTCCGTTGGCGCTACCAAATAAGTTGTTGTTATCAACCACAAAAACACTGGTTGCATCGTAGTCGTTAATCTCGCTACCAGCGGCCGCCACATTTCCTGCCACTAGAGTATTGGCAAGACTAATACTTGCGCTTGATTTGCTTAAAATGCCGCCGCCTGAGCTAGCCGCAGTATTGTTAGAAATGGTGGCATTAATGAGCTGTACCGCGCTGGTGTTTTTTGCATAGATGCCAGCGCCCGAATCAGTAGCGCTGCTACCTGACACCGTACTGTTATACAAATGCACCACGGCGTTATTCGCATAGATTCCGCCGCCCTGCTCGGCGACATTGCTCGACACTAGACTTTGGTTTACGTTCAGCTCAGCCGCATTCAGATAGATACCGCCACCAAAGTCTGGCGAGTTATTAAACTCCACGCTGCTGTTATCCAAACTCACCGTGGAATTACTCGCGTAGATGCCACCGCCGTAATTCGCAGAGCTAAAGCTAACCTTAGAGTTTGACAGCGCCACGGTGCTCTGGTTTCGAACCAAGATGGCGCCACCGCCACCGACCGCTGAGCCGTTGGTAAGGGTAACGTTGTTTAGGTCGAGTGCGGCGGATCGCACATAAAAGATACGGCTGGCAGCATCGCCCGACACCGTTATGTTGGTATCTTGCGCATCAATGCTAATCGCTTTGTTTTGCGCAATCGAAATCTGCCCACCAGTGAGCGTAATCGTTTGAGAAGCCAGGGTATCAAAATTAACGGCATCGTTGGTTCCAAACACTCCGCTTTCGAGTGCGCATCCTGTTTGCAGGCTCCCCAAGTTGAGCGATACGACGGCCTCGCGCAGCGTACAATCTGTGCCGTCGTCGGTGTTAGAAGTTACCTGTATCGTTGCGGCATTTGACCCACTTAAAGCAGCATGACTAATCGCCACGGCAATAAGAGTACGATTGAAATTATTGAGCGGTGGCATGGCGAGTTCCCCTTTTTAAACGATCAAAAAACTCAAGGGAGCACTTGCAACGCTCCAACAACTGTGCGGTTTAACTGATCATGGCATAAAACTCCTCAGATTCCTCACGCAATTTCCATCACGCAACAGAGGCAAGCGCCCTTAATAGAACGCCAAATTGCTTAATAAACGCAATTAGCTCCCCCCGCTCAAATCAACTTAGCCAGCACAGCAACCATAACGTAACCGAACCCTAATGTGGTTGGCACAAAGCCCAAACACACGAACACTCGGCCAATGGGTGTTTCGGCATCACCCGCTTCGGGGTTAATCGCCTTCACGAAAAAACCGAACGGGTTGTAGATAACGCCAACACAAAGGGTAACAATTAGCCAAGCGGGTAATTCAATCGACAAATGCAAACACAGAAAATAGCTCACGCACAGCAAAACGGTCATGATGAGATAGTCCACATGCGAGCGAATTAAATTGTGCGGCACGCGGAAGATTTTGCGCAGAAAACCCACCTTGCCGTAAATAATTAAAGTGGCGAGCCAGGCTTCGAATAACGAAAAAATCATTACTCCAGCGGCCGTCACCAATAGCCAAGAGAGCGACACATTGCTGAGCGTAGCAGGCGTGTAGCTCGTAAAAACCGACGTTATTTCCATGAGATTGGTTCCATAGTAGTTTTGTGAGCAGTTGTGTGGGCAGTTCTGTGAGCAGTTTTAGGCGATACACCAAATCGGTTAAAACGGAACTAAAGCTTAGCTAACTTTTACCCTCAATTCTTGTAAGATCAGGCTATGCGCAACAAGGCTTCACTCATTATCCTCAAACATCGAGCCACCTATTTAGGGGAGCTTTGTGTTACTGACATGCATCAGCATGGCGCACTTGTGCTGTTGATTGGGCTCTCGGGGCGAATACGCTTAACCTTTAAAGATGGCCGAACGATCGACTGTCGCAGCGCGTTACTCGATGCGGATGTTGCCCATAGTCTCGACCCACAGGGCGAGTTGATCATAACCATCTATAGCGAAGTAGACGCGCCAGAAACGCACTTGCTGCGCTCCCTCTTTTTAAACAAGCAACCGATCGCTTACGATGTGGTCGCCCCTGCGATGTTCCTAAAACACAGGCAGCGAAGCTTATTTGAATTTGATCTAAGTTCGATCCTAGGTTTGGAATTAACCAACCTCGCAGAGCCGCATTTAGAGCCACGCGTAAGCAAGTGCCTACAACTACTGAACGACCAATCAAGTAGACACCACAAACAAGAGGCCATAGCCCACCAACTGCAATTATCCCCATCAAGGCTAAACCATCTATTCAAAGATTCCACTGGCATAGCGTACCGACGCTACCGCTTATGGTCGCAGCTAGCGCTCTTTATGCGCGATGTAAAACACACTAACAACGTAACAACCTCAGCCCTGAACAGCGGCTTCTACGACACAGCGCATCTCTCCAACTCCTACCGCAAGTTACTCGGTATTTCACCTGCAGCGCTGCTTAAGGATTTGGGGCGGTTTGAGGTTTGGGGTGGTGATAGTTTTTAGGAATTGAGTGGATACGGTAGGATTTGGCGTCGTGCGAAGCTATGTGGGGGTTGACCTCTCCCCCAATATTAAAACCATGACATGGATCAGATTGACTCACCCACCCAAAAACTCAAACCGACCCGACAACTCCGGTTGATCCTGCCAGTTCTTTAGGAATCGGCGCTTGTCTTTTAGATGGGCGCGTTGCCAGGTTGTTTCGCTGGTGTGTTGTTGGGCGGCGTCTAGGTCTATAAGCGTTAGAGTTTGGCCGTCCCACAATAGGTTGGTGGCTTTCATATCGCCGTGGCTTAGTTTGTGTTCGGCTAATGCTTTGAATAACTGTTGTACGGTTGCGACTACGCGGTCTTGTTCTACGCGCTCGAGCTTTGGTAGGGCCGCCAATAGTTCTTGCCCGCCGAGCTTTTGGCTGGCAAAGAAGGCGTTACCGTTGAGTCCGCAGAATTGGGTTTCGTGCATCATAAACGGCGGCGCGACGACTATGCCCGCTTTTGCAAATGCGAAGCTCATGCGCCAACAGCGCTGTGCGCGTGATTCGCGTACCGAGCGGGAAATGCGATGCCAGATACCTTTAGCATTGTAGCGCTTCAATACAATGGGTTGGTCGGGCTGTGTGGCGAGTGCCACTACCGTTACTGTGGTGGTTTTATCGTGCTTGAGTACGATGTCGGTGGAGTCGATTTGCAGGAGCAACTCGGCAATGTCGTCTACGCCGCGCGGCATGCGGTTGCTGCTCCAAACACTATGGCTGCGATAGCTGCGGTGTGATAAGTAGTGCTCGGTTAACCAGTCAGGTATTGGCATTTAGTTTTTGGGTTTATGGCCAACGGAAAAGCGACCCACAAAGTCGCGGCACATTCGCCGAGTTGTGCGGGGTATTAAATACTTGAGTGTTGTTTGCGCCATAACGTGATTTTAGTTCCGGCACCGCGCTTTACTTTAACGCTCGCGCAGTCTACTTACCCACCACGCGGTCTACCTTTACGGGCGTGTCCTGCGTTACCGCTTTGCTGTCCGGCTTGGCTTGTTTACGCTTAGCGCTGCTCGCGCCTTTACCGCGATGCACGGTGAGCTCGGAGGGGTTAAGCGAAGCAATGAGTGCTTTGGCGGAGGCCTTTTCGCGCGCTTTGCGTTTTTCTGATTCGTATAAGCGGTTACCACGCGATTCTACTTTATTCCAAAAATTGGCCTCGGTTTCTAAAATTTCGCGCAATGGCTTACCGCGATATAAACGCATAAAGCGCAATAGGTCGCGCTTGGTTAAGCCAATATCTTTACTTGAATAGTACAGACCAGCGATATCTTTAACCGACCAGCGCTCGGGGGTTTTGCGGCGCAGTTGTATCCGATGCAAGTCAATTAAGTACAGTTTGCTAAGCGAGCTTACTTGATCGCGGGAATTAAAGTGCGCGTCTAATAAAAAGTGGCACAAGTAAAAGTCGCGATGGTTGGCGCCGTTTTCGTGAATCACGCGCGCAGTCTCTACCACTTTGTTAAGAATCCAGCGCTTTAGGCGCACCTCTTTAAGCGTACGCGGCGGCTGTGTTTTCCACGAACCGCAGTAGTCCTCTAAGCTGGTTTCCGTGGGCAGTGCCTCGGTCACAATAAACGAATTTTTGGTGGCGGGGTTGCGCCCGCGAATACCATAGGCGGCAACGGTCATGGTGTCGATCTCTAAGTCTTTGAGCCGATGCACGCCGTGCCATTCGTTTAATGCACCCACTACGGGCGCACGCAGATACGTAATGTTTTTAAGAATCTCGCCCCAACCCACACCCGTATGGGCTTTAAGAAAATAGTCTTTATTGCCACGGGTAAAGCGCAAGGTGCGTCGGCCTAATGCTTCGCGATAAACATCGCCTTCAATATTCATAATGTCCCAAAAGCTGTCTTTGCCTTTTAGGCCTTGGCGCAGTTCGTTATGAATGTACAAAGACTCGTCGTGCTCGGTGCGGCGATCCGCACTTAAATACAGAGCCTTTTGAGCGCAGGTTTGCTCTATGTAGTCGACCGCACGCTGCGGCATTACATACAAACTGGGGTCTTGGCCGTACTTAAGACCGTTCTCGCGCCATTGCTCTTTTTCATCAGAGAGCAACATCTCCAAAAACTTTTCGTTAAGCTCTTCTTGCGAAAACCGCTTACGCAAAACAATGCCGGCTTCGGCCATCTTGATGTGCGGCGCATAGCCGCAGACCGGCGTGGCGAGTACGGGCAGCCCCGATACGATGGCTTCGAGCAATACGCCACCCGTGGTTTCGGCGTACGCTGGGTGCAGCAACATATCGCCCGCTTTCATTAAAGCTGGCACATCGGTGCGGCCCCCTAAAAAGTACACGCGGTCGGCCACATCGGCGCGTTTGGCGATGCGCACAAATTGCTCGGTTTTGTCTTGCCCCACCACAAACAATTTGGTCTTTTGCTGGATCTCTAAAGGCAATGCAGAGAGCGCTAATATGGCACGGTCTAACCCTTTAGTTTGAAAACCTGAGCCAATCAATAGCACCAAGTTCTCATCGTCTTCCACGCCCAACGCTTTACGAATTTGGCCGCGCTCCGGCAGCTCGCCTAAGTTGGCCCAGCGCGCTTTTTCTAGCGTGGGCGGCAAGCACAAAAAGCGCGAATCTTGGGTTAGATAATATTGCTGATAGATGGACTTCTCGCGATCCGACAACGACAAAATATTTGTTTTGGAAGCGGCCTCGAACACGCCGCGCTCGAAGCTCGAGAAGTATAAAAAGCGTGGAGTGAATCGATAAAAAATTGAGTGGCGCAAAAACGACCGCCCTACATAACAGTAGTCGCCGCAGTAATAGATATCCATGCCTGGGATTTTGTTAAACCCCACCACCACGTCAAAATCTCTGGGGTCGAGATGGTTACGTAGCTTGCGATGAAATGAGTGCGCGCGCGTATGGTTAGTAAAGCCAAAATGCTTAACGATGACTACTTTAACGCCATCGGGGATATCGCCTTCCCAACTACCCGTGAAGACGGTAGCTTGGTGGCCGCGCTGGGTACACTCATGCGCTATGCGCAGCATGTCTAACGACAAGCCGCTGTACGGAAAGTGTTTGTACAAGCAAAAAGCAAAGTGCATAGCGTAACCCAAGGTTTATATGCGAATTATACGCCCAATGTGCGTTTGCGCGCGGCTATTTGGTGCGCTAAGGCGCGCCACGCGGTTGCTGCACCAAACGTAGCATAACAAGGGGGCTCGGTGGAACCGGGGCGCAGTTCCGTACACTCTTTAGCCAAGCAGGGCGCACACGCGAACTCGGCCTGTAAATGCGCCTGAAAATGCCCGTAGGTGCCCGTGAGCGTTGGGTCTGTTGCACCGTAAAGAGACACACACGGAATGTCAAGGGCTGCCGCCAGATGACCCAAACCTGTGTCGACGGCAATGGCGCCCTGCGCGGTAGCCAGTAATTGTGCCAGTGCGGTTAACGATGCTTTGGGCAATACCACGGCACCGTCGACCTGCTCAGCAATGCGCTGGGCTCGCTGACGTTCGTCGTCGTTACCCCAGGCTAATACGGGCGTATAGCGCTCTGCAATAACTTGCTCGGCAATGCGATACCACAACGGCTCGGGTAAATGCTTAGTCGGCCAAGTAGTGCCGTGCAGTAAAAAAATATGCCCCAGACTTGCTGGTCCGCGCTGCTCATTAGGCTTTGCTTGGCGGGTATCCAATGCTTCAACCAGCTGCGTTTGTGGCAACTTTTTGGCGGCTCGCTCAACCCCCTCCAAAATTTTATAGCTACGCTTGACGGAGGCAATGCGCGCATTCAAGCCGCCACCAATCAACTGTCTAATTCGGTCTACGGCATGCTCATTGCGCGCAACCGAAACACGCTTAGAGTATAACCATGCGGCCGGCCACTCTTTAATCGAGCCACCCGCAAAGCCAATGCGCTGACCACCGCGGTTTAGGCGCGCAAACCGGCTGAAAATTGCGCTTTTCATCAGGCCTTGAGCGTCAATTATATAATCGTAGCGCTGTTGCCTAAGCTCTCGAACAAACGCCACAAACGCCTTGAGATTAGCCCAAGAAATTTGTCGCCATCGCCGCGAAGCCACCGGGATGACCCGCTCCACCAATGGATGCCAGCTAGGAATTTCGGCGAAGCTGTCCTCCACCATCCAATCAATCGACACGTCGGCAACCCGTTCGGCAATATCCTCGAGCGCAGGCAACACGTGCAACACGTCACCCATCGACGTCATCTTAACCATTAGTATTTTAGTCATCGAGTGCGCCCCGCAGCTTGCTGGTCGACATTGAGCAAGGTTTGGGCCATGGCAATGACGTTTTCCGCCGAGAGTTGTCTTAAGCAATTAAGATGTTGCAAAGGACACTCTCGTTTAAAACAGGGGCTGCAATCGAGCCCCAACCAGGCGATTTTATGATTGGCGCTTAGGGGCGGCGTGTGGTGCGGATCAGTAGAACCATACACAGCGACTAATGGCTTTTCCAGCGCAGCGGCAATATGCATAAGCCCGCTGTCGTTACTCACCACTAGTTGCGTGCACGACAACAAATCCACCACCTCTGGCAAACTGGTTTGGCCGGCCAAATTGTGGCCGCTTTGCTTGCTAGCCTGCTCTATGGCTTGATTAATTTGAGCGCACGCTGCATGGTCGTTGGCGCTACCGAGCAGCCATACTTGCCAACCTTGCGCAACAAAATGCTGAGCAACCTGTGTGTAGTGGGCCAGCGGCCATTGTTTGGATGCGCCGAATTCAGCACCGGGGCACAACGCCAAAATGGGCGAAGGGTTGTGTAAATTTAGCCGCGCACGCAAGGCCGCTACGGAGGCGGCATCTACTTTTAGGGCGGGCGCGGGTAATGCATCACGCGCTCTAATCGGTGCATTAGGGGGCTCGCCCAAGGCCAGAAAGCGCTGTACGGTCATCGGCCAGCGCTGTGGGTCGAGCCTGCGGATATCGTTGAGCAAGCCATAACGCTGTTCGCCAAGCCAGCCGGTACGCCGCGCAATGCCCGCAAACCACGGAACCAAAGCAGCCTTAATGGAGTTGGGCAGGATAAGGGCCTGCGTAAAACCTTCCATCGCCAAGCGTCGGCCTAGTCGCCACCGTTTACCTAAGCCTAATTCGCCGTGTTGGAAATCTACCGCGACGAGTGACGACACTTCGGGCATACGATCAATGAGTGCAGCCGTCCATGCAGGCGCCAAAATATGAATCTCGGTGGCGGGATTTTTACGTTTAAGGTCTATGCACAAACTCTGTGCCATCACCATGTCGCCCACCCACGAGGGCCCAACAATTAACACCTTATTGTTGGGCAGGGTCATGGTTCGCAGAGCGATGTGGGCTACGGAGCAATATCTTGCTGAGAGTGAAAACGCCTAAACGTGCGTCAGCCAGTCGGCCCGTTGCGGATCGCGCCCATATACTGCGTCAAAATAGCGCCGTTGAATTTCTAACGTAACATCGCCGGCTTGGCCATTGCCAATTTCCCGATCGTCGAGCGAGCGAATGGGCGTAATCTCGGCCGCTGTGCCAGTAAAAAAGGCTTCGTCGGCGGTATAGATTTCGTCGCGGGTAATTTGTTTTTCAACAATTTGTATCCCCATGTCTTTTTGCACAATTTCGCAAATGGCGTCACGCGTTATCCCTTCCAATGCCGACGTTAATTCAGGGGTATACAGCTTGCCGCGGCGCAACATAAAAATATTCTCGCCGCTGCCTTCGGCCACGTAACCGTTCGTGTCGAGCAATAGGGCTTCGTCGTAGCCACAGCGCTCGGCTTCTTGGGTGGCCATAATGGAATTGGTGTAGTGGCCATTGGTTTTGGCCTTGGCCATGGTGGAATTAACATGATGGCGATTAAACGACGAGGTTTTAACTCGAATGCCCTTAGTGAGCGCGTCTTCGCCAAGATACGTACCCCATTCCCACGCGGCCACCATAAGATGTACTTTCAAACCTTTGGCGTGCAGGCCCATGGCTTCGGAGCCGTACCAAGCCATTGGCCGAATGTAGGCGGAGTTCAAATTGTTTTTGCGCACGCAATCGAGTTGCGCTTGGCTGATCTGATCGGCTGAAAACGGGATTTTCATGCCCATAATTTTGGCCGATTGTAAAAGCCTTTCGGTATGCCGTTCCAAACGGAATATGGCAGCGCCTTGCGCGGTTTGGTAGGCACGCACGCCTTCGAAAACGCCTAGCCCATAGTGCAAGGTATGTGTGAGTACGTGCACTTTGGCATCCCGCCAATTTACAAACTCACCATCCATCCAAATGTATCCATCTCGGTCATCAAACGACATTGCTTACTCCAAGTGTTGCACACGGGCCATGTTGCCTGCGCGCCAAAATTTATAAACGACCTACAATTATAAATCCTTTAAATTAGAAAAATTGGTTTTTCGGCCTACTCACCAGCTATTTCGAAGCTCACGCAACTTTAAAAAAACCTGCTCGGGGGTCGCTGAGTTGCCAAGCTCTGGAAACTGTTTGGCTAGTCCAGCGACAATTTCGGGGCTGTTCAACCGAAAAAAGCTATTCACTTGCCTTTCCATCGCTAAATTCGAAATAAAGTGCTTCTCGGAGGTCCACTGCTGCATCGCCGCCAGTAAGCTACGGGCCGCGCCGTTAGAAGGCTCGCGGTCTAATGTAAATAGTAAATTGTTCACAATGTAGTCGTGCCCGGGATACACACGCGTCGTGTCGTCCAGCGTGAATAGTTGCTCTACAAAAGTAGTGAACAAGATCTTAGGGTCGCCGCCATTGTGGCAATTACCTACCCCTGCGTTAAACAAAGTGTCACCTGAAAACAGCGCAGGCGTAACGTCGTGCTGATTGCCTGCAAAGAGCAAGCAGGTATGACAAAATGTGTGGCCAGGCGTGTCTAAAGCGCGTAACCGTACAGATGTACCCACCGCCACAACGTCGTTGGCGCGCAACGGCACATCCACATTGGGAATAGCGTCTACCGCTTGATGATGCGCATACAACGTAGCGCCAGTAGCCTGAAGCACGGGCCCGTTGCCGTCGATGTGATCAAAGTGTTCGTGCGTATTCACTACCCCACGAATGGTCCAGCCCAATTCAGCCGCCCGTGCCAACGCACGAACATGATCGAGCGGGTCCAATGCCACCGCCTCTAGCGTTTCGGGGCACGCAATTAGGTACATATAGTTCCGCAAGGCATTATTTACCGCGATTTGTTCAACTAACACTGTGCTGCTCCTCTTTTCAACTAAAACGAAATAAAACAAGACGAAATTAAACTCGTGGTTCTAACAACGAAAATCTAGATCACGAATGCGCGGGCCGCGCTTGATTAATGGTACGCGCAAAAATCCTGTAATGGTGATGTCGCAAACACCGCCGCAGTGCTAAACTGCGCCGCCGTAAAGGTTTGAACTGTTCACCGACACGTCACCGACACAAACTAGCTCACCTAGACGAACCAGCCTACGCAACTCGGCTTACGTAAACCTAACCACCCTACTTTTTAAGGCGACCTCAGTTTGGCTCTTATCACCCTTAGTAATGCCACATTAAGTTTTGGCGGCGACCCCATTTTAGACCAAGCCGACTTCATAATCGAACCCGGCGATC